>CAXUDC010000051.1:0-8044 GCA_964249685.1 uncultured Acidobacteriaceae bacterium | reverse complement strand
TGCTCGGACTACGCCCGCATTGCGATCGAGCGCCATGGCTGGCTGCGCGGGTCGGCACTGGCGGGGCGACGTATTGCGCGCTGCCATCCGCTCAGCAAGGGCGGTCTGGACCCGGTTCCATAGTATGTGAGTCTCTTCCACGCAGATTTTGAGGGGGAACCGTCACACTCAACTCTCCGTTCCATTTATCATTGCAAGCAGGCTTATCCACAGCCGGCAAGTTCGCGCAGCAGAAAGCACAGGAAACCTAAGTGGCAGAGTTCAAGAACCCCAATCAGCAAGGCGCGTCGCAGGATACCCGGCCGCTGCTTATCCTCATGGTCGTCATGCTGCTTGCCCTGACCGGCTTCAACTTCTACCGGGCGAAACACAATCCGCAGACCGCGTCCCCGAGCGCGCCCGCGCAGACCTCGAACCAGGCTGGCAACCAGGCCGCCCAGAACCCGCCACCGATGCCGACTGTCGCCGCGACCGTTGCCGGCGAAACCATCCAGGTGCCCGTGACGCCCGCCGTCGTGGCCGCGTCCGAGTCCACGACCGTGGTCGAGAATGAGCTCTACCGGATCACGTTTTCGAACCGCGGCGCGCAGGCGACCAGCTGGATTTTGAAGAAGTACAAGGACTCCTACGGCAAGCCGCTCGACCTGATTCACACGCAGGCCGCGCAGCAGTTCGGCTATCCGCTCTCGCTCTGGACGTATGACCCGGCGCTTACCGCGAACCTCACGCAGGCGCTCTATCTGCCCTCGGCCACGGGCACGCTCAATGCGCCGGCGGAGCTCACGTTCAAGTATGTGCAGGGCGAGTACTCGGTGACGAAGACGTTCTCGTTTACCGACTCATACGTGCTCCACGCCGATACCGCGGTGCTGCGCAACGGCGCTCCGGTGCGCGCGCTGCTGGCCTGGCCGGGCGGCTTTGGCGATCAGGAAAACGCGCTCTCCTACGGGGGCGCGCAGGTGGATTTCTCGCAGAACGCGCATGAGAAGCATGAGGGCGCGAAGGACGTCCACGAGGGCAACACGCTGGCCGGCAACTTCAACTGGGCCGGCACCTCCGACCTCTACTTCGCGTCGATCTTCCTGCCGGACGCGCCCGATAACGCGACGCTTGTGACGCTGCACAACGAGCTGATCGTGCCCAAGGCGGACCGCCACAACGGCCTGGGCCAGGGCGTTGCCATTGCCCCGCACCGCGACCCGGCCAAGGACGAGATCAAGGCCCCCATCCTGGGCGCGGCCATGGGCGATCTCTCCGGGCATACGCAGCTGCGGCTCTTTGCCGGGCCCAAGGCGGTCGAGGTGTTGCGCAACGTCCACCCGGCAGGCGAGCCCACCGCGACGCTTGAGCCGCTGCTCGACTTCGGCTTCTTCGCCATCGTCGGCAAGCCGCTGTTTTATACTCTGCGCTGGATCAACCAGCACGTGGCGAGCAACTGGGGTTGGGATATCGTGCTGATCACGCTGCTGATCAACGTCGTGATCCTGCCGCTGCGTATCAAGACGATGCAGTCCGGCCTGAAGATGCAGCGGATCCAGCCCCAGATGGACGCCATCAAGAAGCGATACGCGGGCCTGAAAGTGACCGACCCCAAGCGCAACGAGATGAACGCCGAGGTGATGCAGCTGCAGAAGGATAACGGCGTCAACATGTTCGGCGGGTGCCTGCCGACGCTGATCCAGATGCCGCTGCTGCTCGCCTTTTTCGGCATGCTGCCGAAGGTGGTCGAGCTGCGCCAGGCGCATTGGTACTGGCTGCCGGACCTTTCAGCCGCCGACCCTTGGCACATTTTGCCTATCCTCATGGTCGTCAGCCAGTTTCTGGTGCAGTTCTACACGCCGTCGCCGGGCGTCGACCCGCAGCAGCAGAAGATGATGGCGTTTATGATGCCGGCCGTTTCGGGCTACATGACGTGGAACTACGCGTCGGGATTGGCGCTGTATTGGTCGGTGGGGAACCTGATTTCGATTGCGACGCAGGCCGTGATGAACCGCACCAGCATCGGTCGCGAGATGCGTGAGATCGCCGCCAAGCGCGCGCGCCGCAAGGCCGGCGCGGGGGTGAGTGGACCCGCTCCGCGCACTATCCAGGGCAAGCCCGCACGCCGCTAAGCTCGCGTGTGCAGTGTGGTCTGAGGAGGGTCTGACAGGCTTATCTATCGCCCTCCCCTAAGAGCGCCGGGGCTAAAGCCCCTCATTCCATGAGGCGTGTTCGTGGGACTAAAGTCCCACGCTTCCAGCCAAGTACTCCATCAGAGACTCCCTAAAGCAGGTTCCTGTTGGGATCTGCTTTTCCTTTGCGGACCCCTTTCATGGTTTTGAATAGGTCAGACCTGTCGCGTGCACCGCGCATCCTAGTCAGCAGGAGAATGTTCTCGCATGGACCCGATGAACGACGCAGCGGCGACCCTCCATGCGCTTCTTGAGCAGATCCTTCGCGCGGCCGGCTTTGAGCTCACCTACACCCTTACGCTGCTGCCGGTCCTGACTGTTGTCTTTTTTGGGCCGGACGTTCCGCACCTGCTCGCCCGCAACGCGGAGGTGCTGCTCGCGCTCGAGCACCTGGCGACACAGGCACTTCGGCTGGAGCCGCATCAGCACGACCAGGTCTGCTTCGATGCCGGCGACTTCAAAGCCACGCGCCAGCGTACGCTCGAGCGCTCCGCCCACGTCGCAGCCGTCGAGGTGGGCCGTACCGGACGGCCGTTTCACTTTCCGCCGATGAACTCCCGCGAGCGCCGCCTGCTGCACCTCGCGCTCACGCCCACGGGCCTGCGGACCGAGTCTGAAGGCGAAGGCTCGCAGCGCCATTTGGTGGTGCATCCTGCGGTTGGGCCGCCGGTGTAGTACAGCAACAGTCGTAACGCAGATCCCTCCGGGATAACAATTCAAGGACAGGTACGGCCTTTGGTGTCGTCCTATTCCATTAGCGAAGCGGAGGAATCTGCGCTTGATGCAAGGGAGCAATGTTCTGCTCCACCCAGGCGTCCCACTCTTCCTGAGACCGGGCCCCAGAGGCGACCTCGCGCACGGCCTCGGTCTCCTCCTCTTCCGAGCAGACCAGCCGGTAGCCATTCAGTTGTAGAAAGGCTTGAAGCGCGACAAACCCGGCGCGCTTGTTGCCATCAATGAAGGCGTGATTCTTGATCAATCCCCAGGCCAGCGAGGCACCTACCTGGGCGAGCGTGGCGTCGGGATTGTAGTAGGCGGTATTCTCGGCACGTGCAACGGCGGACTCGAGAAGTCCGCGGTCCCGCAGTCCGGGTGAGCCGCCATAGACATTGATCATGCGCGCCTGCAGCGCCTCAACGATCTCAACCGAGACGAAGAGCACGCTATTTCGCCAGCTCGCGATAGGTGTTGCGATGGAGATGCTCGGTGGCTTCGAACGCCGCGATCCCCTCTTCCAGGGTGGCGTAACGGTGCTTGACGCCGGCCATCGGAGTTACCTCCAGGGGCGTCCCTGCAGACACCTCGAGTGCCTCGATGGCTTCGGGGGACAGGACGATGTGGAGCTCGGTCCCGATTTGTTGAACACGCATGACCATACTCGAAGTTTACGCCGTCCGGAAACATTGGCAAGTATTTCCCGCGGTCCGATAGCATCAGAGAGAGAAGACATGCGAAAGATCACTCCCAAGCTCGTCCGCCCGGCCCCTGTTCCGCTGCCGCACCCGCCTGCGCCTGCGAACCGCTATGTGTGTGTTCATGGGCATTTCTACCAGCCGCCGAGGGAGAACCCGTGGCTGGAGACGGTGGAGCTGCAGGAATCCGCCGCGCCCTATCACGACTGGAACGACCGCATTACGGCTGAGTGCTATGCGCCGAATGGGGCTTCGCGAATCCAGAACAAGCAGGACGAGATCGTGCGGATCCTGAACAATTACTCGCGGATCAGCTTCAACTTCGGTCCGACGCTGCTGAGCTGGCTGCATGAAAAGGCGCATCGCACCTACGAGATGATCCTCGAGGCGGACCGCGCCTCGCAGCTTCGGTACAGCGGGCATGGGTCGGCGCTCGCGCAGGTGTACAACCACATCATCATGCCGCTGGCGAGCACGCGGGATGCGCGCACGCAGATTCGCTGGGGCATCGCGGACTTCGCGTCGCGCTTCGGCCGCAAGCCGGAGGGCATGTGGCTGGCGGAGACGGCGGTCAACCGGCACGTGCTCGACCTGATGGCACAGGAGGGGATCAGCTATACGATCCTGGCGCCGAACCAGTGCGCGCGGGTGGCGCGGCTGGCGCAGGCTTCAAGCGAGGCAGCGGAGCCGGACTGGATCGGCACGCCGGATGCTACGGTCGACCCGACGCAGCCCTACCTGGTCCGGCTGGACGAGGGCCGGACGATCGCGGTCTTCTTTTACAACGGGCCGAACTCGCGTGCGATTGCGTTTGAAGGGCTGCTCGATTCCGGAGAGAAGTTTGCGACGCGACTGATGTCGGGCTTTCGCGCGCCGTCACCGAATGACCACCCCGCGCAGCTATCGCACGTCGCGACCGATGGTGAATCCTACGGGCACCACCACAAGCACGGCGAGATGGCGCTTTCGTTTGCGATGCACTGGATCGAGGAGCAGGGGCTCGCGACGCTGACCAACTATGGTGAGTTCCTGTCGAAGTTTCCGCCGACCTGGCAGGCGGAGGTCGCGGAGGATACGTCGTGGTCGTGCGCGCACGGGGTGGAGCGCTGGCGGTCGGACTGCGGCTGCAATGGGGGCAAGGCGGGGTGGAACCAGCGGTGGCGCAAGCCGCTGCGGCAGGCGCTGGACTTCCTCCGGGATGAGACCAGCACGCTGTCTGAAGCGCTCGCGCGACCGATCCTGAAGGACCTGTGGGCGGCGCGCGATGCGTACATCCAGGTCGTGCTGGCGCGCGAGAACGGCGACGCGGCAGAGGCAATCGAGCAGTTCCTGGACGAGCACTCGGTCGTTGCCGCTGTTGAGCTTTCGCAGTGGGACCGGACGAATATCCTCGAGCTGATGGAGCTGGGCCGGCAGGCGCAGCTGATGTACACGTCCTGCGGGTGGTTTTTCGACGAGATCTCGGGCATCGAGACGGTGCAGATCATTGCGTATGCGGGCCGCGTACTGCAGCTTGCGGACGAGCTCTTCGGCGCGGCGGGCGCGGCGCTCGAGGCGAAGTTTCTTGCCATACTGGCCGAGGCGAAGCCCAATGCGCCGGGTTTGAACGACGGCTCCGACATCTACACGCGCTACGTGAACGGGATGCGGATCGGGCTCGAGCAGGTGGGCGCGCACTATGCGATCTCGTCGGTCTTCCGCAGCTATCCAGAGGACGGCGAGCTGTTCTGCTTTGATGTCCATCGCGACGCGCATGAGACGTTTACGTCGGGCCGGGGCAAGGTGGCGCTGGGCCGCGCGCGCCTGCGCTCGCGCATTACGGAGGAGGCGGAGGAGATCTGCTACGCGGTGCTGCACCTGGGAGACCAGAATCTTTCGGCCGCGGTCCGGCGTTATACAAATGCGGAGGAGGCTGGCTTCGAGAGCTTCTCGGCAGAGGTACGCGCGGCCATCCGCAAGGCGAATCTGCCGGAGGTGATCCGGCTGATCGACCGCTTCTTTGCGCCCGCGGCCGGCAGTGCGCAGGATCGCAGGCGCGAGAGCGACCAGCATGCGCCGCATGTGCATCTCGACCCCGTCCACCCGCAGCCTGGGCAGGCGGAATCGGCGCCGGGAGCGGTCGAGCCGGGGATTGCGCATACAATTTTACCTTTGCCCGAGACGTTGCCGAAGCCGCGGCTGCCGATTGCATACTCGCTCACGAGCCTGTTTGCCGATGAGCAGCACCGCATTCTGCGGGACATTCTGAACCAGACCGTGGGCGAGATGGAAGACTCGCTGCGCAAGATCTACGAGGATCACGCGTCGCTGCTGCACTTCCTGACCGAGTCCGGGATGAACCCGCCGCCGGCGCTGGCGCTCGCGGCCTCGTTCGCTATCAACGCGAGCCTGCGCCGTGCGATCGAGACGGACCCGTTCGACGCCGATGCGGTTGGCGACCTGCTGCTGCGCGCAACCGCCGACCATGTGACGCTCGATACGCCGGTGCTGGCGTTTGCGGCGGGCAACCGCATGAAGCGCGCGATGGTCCGGTTGGAGACGCTGTTCGACCCGGCCAGCGTGGAGGGCGCGCAGGCGACGGAGCTGGCGCTGAACGAGGCGCTGGCGGTGGCGAACATCATTCGCTTTATGCCGTTCGAGGTAATTTTGTGGCAGGCGCAGAATATCTGGAACGACCTGCTGCGGCGGATCGACACGCAGGACGATGAGGATTGGAAGGTGGCGTTCAAGCAGCTGGGGCAGGCGATGAATATTGCGGTGGATGAGCTGGTGATTGAGGAGGGGGTGGCTACGTTTTAGGTGTGGATCTGAGGGGGAAGACCCGCGGGAATCAACCCCACTCATGACGGTGAAGCCGTCATGAATGAAACACCCGGCTAGTGGGTTGGTTCTCCTTGGGCGGCTTCGGCGGCGCGGGTGCGTGGGGTGTACTCGAAGTACCTTTTGAGCCGGAGGAACTGGCGCTCGTAGAGGTTGAAGCTGACGAACGCTACCGCGATGCTGAGCAGGACGATGACCACGACGCCGCCCAGGACGGAGACGAGCCTGGAGTGCGTGAGATTGTAGAGCGCCGCGCGGATCGGCACGGTAAGCCAGGAATCGAGTGGGAAGTGGAAGACGTAGAGCCCGTAGCTGTACTTGCCGAGGAAGCGTAGCCAGCGCATCTCGAAGAGCGGCCTGAGCGGCGAGCCGGGGCGGTAGGTGCTCGCGACCAGGCCGGCGCTGAAGAGCGCGAGCAGGGTGAAGCCGATGGACGGAACCAGGAAGCCCTCGCGGAAGTTGAGCTGGCGGTCGTGGACGAGGATGGCGACGATGCCGGCGGCGGCGAGAGCCATGAGGAGGTTGGCACGGGCGAGGATGCGGTCGCGCCATGGGCCGCGCAGGCCGAGTGCGAGCGCGCCGCCGAGCAGGAGGGAGTCCGCGCGGCAGGGAGTGAAGACGTAGAGGAAGGCGGGGTCGACGCCGCGCGCGGTCAGCACGATACGGAGGACGAGGGCGAGCGCGGCGCCGGTGAGGGCGGCGATGAGCAGGCGGCGCAGGTCGCGGATCCAGAAGACGAGGAGCGGCCAGACGAGGTAGAACTGCTCCTCGACCGCGAGCGACCAGAGGTGGCTGAGGTGGACCTGGGCGGAGGGGTCGTAGTGGAAGATGGGCTCGAAGAGGCGCGTGTTCTGCAGGTAGAGGAGCAGGGCGGGGAGCATGTGCTCCCACTCGAGATGGAGCGGCCTCGTAAGGGCCATCAGGACGATTAGCAGGCCGTAGTAGAGGGGAAAGATGCGGACGGTGCGGCGGCCGTAAAACTTCTGGAAGAAGCCGTCGTCCTGGAGCGAGTCGTAGAGGATGCCCGTGATGAGGAAGCCAGAGAGGACGAAGAAGAGATCGACGCCGGCCCACATGGCGCCGGGAATCTTCTGCAAGGTCACCATCAAGGGCGTGGGGTTGTTGGCGCGGACCAGGTGATAGGCGAGGACCAGCAGGATGGCGAGACCGCGGATTCCATCGAGCGCAAGGACGTGCTGGCGCATCTTCGCTGGGGCTGGGGGCATTGAGACTATTTTACAAGGGAGCTGGGTGCCCCGTTCCTCGGGCGGTTTTATCGCTCGGTGAGTGGGGTTGATCCTTCTGCCGGCGGGCGGCGGCTCATTCGGTTCAATCGCTTGGAGGTTTGGATTTTGAGGGCTCTTGGGGTGTCGGCAGGCGCAAAAGTATCGATGCCAGGCGATCTTTGAGTCGATCCAGAACTTCCACCCTCCAATCTTGGAGGATCACAATGAAGTTTGTCGCGATAATTGAGTACGGGGACACAGAGAAGGTTAAAGCATTGCATCCAGAACATCGCGAGTATCTACGCCGATTTCTGGATAACGAGCAGTTGCGTGCTGCAGGCCCGCTTGCTGATGATGCCCGCGCGATGCGGGTCCTTGATGCGGAAACTGCCCAAGCGGCGGAAGAGATCGGCAA
>CAXUDC010000050.1:0-19582 GCA_964249685.1 uncultured Acidobacteriaceae bacterium | reverse complement strand
GGGCTAGGGTTAGGAGTTTGATTTGGCCTCGGGCGGCTTGCTGGAAGCGGTCGTAGAGGGCGATGGAGGGGGGTTGCAGGAGCTCGGGTGGGTGGACGCCGTGTTTGGCGTGTGAGAGGAAGGGGCCTTCGAGGTGGATGCCGATGGGCTTGGCTTCGTTGGCAGGGGTGGGGGCTTCGATGGCGGTGGCCAGGGCTTCGAGGGCGCGGAGGGTGTCGTTGATCGACGCGGTGACGGTGGTGGGGAGGTAGTTGCTGGTGCCTCGCCTGGCGAGGGATCGCTGGAGGGTGGAGAGGCCGGCGGGAATGGCGCGCATGACGTCGACGCCGGCCCCGCCGTGGAGGTGAATGTCAAGGAAGGTGGGGGTAAGGATGGCGTCGGACCGGATGCTGGGGTCGGACGAGATGTCCTCGATGAGGCCAGTGGGGCCGATGGTGATGGCCGGGTAGGCGATGGTGCCGATGGCGGTGATGAGGGTTCGGGCGGTGAGGATGGGCATGGTTGGAGGGTTTACTTCTTAAGCGGTGGTGTTGCAATCCCACTCATCACGAAGGTGCCGTGATGAAGGGGGCATCCGGCTGGGGATTTTCAGCTGAGAGCTATGAGCTGAGAGTTCTCAACTCACTTAGCGGGGGAGGCCGGCGTCGGTTGGGGTTGGGAGGGTTTTGGTATCGCTGTACTGTCGCTGGGCGCTGCGAAGTTTGTCGATGCGCGACTGCCAGAGGGCGATGGTGGAGTCGTAGTGCTCGAGCACGGGGCGAAGGGCGTAGGGGCGGTTGGTGCGGAGCCAGGTCTGGGCGAAGAGGTCGCGGAGCTGCGCGTAGCCCCAGGTGAGGTCCTGCAGGCGACCGTTGACGCCGTTGATGTCGGACAGGAGCGAGGGCGTGCTGGCGCCCGGGTGCCTGGCCCCGGGGGAGGCGGCGACGGTTGCAATCCTGGCCTGCGCCTGAGCGTAGCCGGCGACCATTTCATCGGCTAGCTGGAACTTGAGACAGAGGAAGTCGATGCGGCGGGCACCGAACTCCATGGCGTCGATGGCGTTGGATTCGCGGAGGGACGTGGCCGGTGAGGGATAGGCGTTGGCGGGGTTGTCTGGGGCGGCGTAGGCGAGGGATGGTTCCGCTCCCACCCACCTCTCAGAAGCGAGAGGTGGGGCACCCGGAGTTGTGGTGGTCCCACGCGATGGTCCTGGATTCGCGGCTCTTGCTTTGGCGATGAGGGTCATGGCGGCTTCGGCGTGGAGGCGGACCTTGCTGCTGATTGGCTTCATCTTGGCGTCCATGCCGGCGCCGTCCTTCGACCATGGGTCGACCCAGAACAGGCCGTCGGTGCCTTCGGTGCGGCCGATGACCTTGCTCTCGTCGAGCAGCTTCATGGCTGCCGTGAGCTCCATCTGCGCCTGGTTGAGCAGGCCGGTGGAGTCGCCGTGGAAGACCTGTGCGAAGCTCTGCTCGAAGGCCGGGATGGAGGACTCGCCGGGCTGCCAGGCGGCGGTGGCACCGAAGAGGATGCCGTACCAGTTCTGGTCCGCGAGCGACTCGCCGTCGTCGTCCCACAGCGTGTTGAGCTGGCCGGTGGCGCCGTACTTTTGGCCGTCGCGGGTGAACTGCTGGATATCTTCAAGCATCACCGCCTGGTTGGGGTAGACCTGGCGATAGTTGTTGATGGAGGGCGAGACCCAGGTCTCGATGCCGGCGTCGGTGTACGGCTTGAGGATCTTGGCGAAGCCGGTGGGCGACGGCGAGTAGCCCCAGGCGACGGCGAAGGTCTGATCTTTGAAGGACTGCGGCAAGGCCTTGAGCAGCGCGGGCGAACCCTGGGCTACGTCGCCCCAGAAGAGGATCTTGCGGTGCAGCGGGGCGAGCGCCTTGACGATCTGCTGGAGGAAGTCGAGGTAGACGACGGGCAGGGTGCGGGCGTCGACGTCTGCCCTGGTGGCGCCGGTTCCGAGGTCGATGGTCTCGTCCGCGCCGATGTGCAGGAAGGGGCCGGGGTAATCCTGGGCGAGCTCGCCAAACCACTGCTGGATGAGCGGGATGGAGGCGGGTGAGGTGGGGGTGAGGACGGCACCGTGGGGGGTCTCGGCTACGTTCTGGTACTGCTCCCAGATGAGCGAGTGGCGGAGATGGCCGAAGGCTTCCTGCTCGGGGATGATGGTGATGTGGAACTGCGCGGCATAGGCGGAGAGCTCCTTCGCGTCGGCCGGCGAGATACTGCCGCCGGGCGGGGCGAGCAGCGGCGCGGAGACGTAGGCCTGGGTGTTTTCGAAGTACGGCGAGTAGACGTTGACCTTATAGGCGGCGAGCTGGCGGATGAGGTGCTTCTGAAAGGCGAGCGTGGGGACGGGGCCGCGGGAGAGGTCGTCGTGCAGGCCGCGGTACTTCATGGCGGGCCAGTCCTTGATGGTGGCGGTATGGAGGATGGCCGCGGAGCCGTCGTGCTCTAGGAGCTGCTTGAGGGTCTGCGCGGCGTAGAAGAGGCCGGTGGCGCTGGTGGCGGCGAGCGCGAGGCCGTTCGCGCCGGGCGTGATGGTGTAGCCTTCGGCCTGCATCTCGGGCGGCAGGGTTTGCACGCGGCTAAGCGAGATGGTGTAGGGGCCGTTCGTTGGGATGCCGCGTTCGGCGAGGGTCTGGGTGAGCTCCTGGACGGTGAAGGCGTCGGCGGCGTCGGTGGTGCAGCTGGCGCAGGTAAAGCGGACGCCCTGGGCGACGGTCTGGACGGTGCCCGGCTGCACCTGGCGCGGCGCGGGGAGCAGGTGCAGGGTCTGCGCGGGCAGGATGGCGGCGAAGGCGAGGGGAAAGGGGGCGAAGCGGAGGAAACCCATGCACCGAGAGTATAGGAAGCGGCTTTCCGGAAAGGGCCGGCCAAACGGAAAAAGATAACGTTCTGGGTGCGCGAGGGCCGGAGATTACAGGGATATTCACACAAATTCTTCGTCTGTTCACATTTGTCTGGGAGCATAGACGCATAGGACAAGGGGATCGAGATTGCAGGGCAAGCCGGACGGGCCCAGTCCTTGATGTGCGTGTGTCCCCAGTTCTTATTCGAGAGAGGTTCCATGACGAAGCAAATGAAGGTGGCGATGGCTGCCCTGATGTTGGTGGGGACGTTGCCGATGGTGGCGCAGACGTCGCAGACCGATGTGGTGAAGGTTGCGCCCGGTCAGAAGAAGACCACGGTGGTTCACCGAAAGAATGGCGCGACCGATACGGTGGTGAGCGAAGGCGTGAGCACGGGCACGCACAAGAAGCGCCGGACGGTAGCGAAGCGGGCGGTGGTGCACCATGAGCCGGTCGAGAGCGCGACGGCTCGCGAACTGCGTGAGCTGCGCGAGAAGCAGGTCGCCCAGCAGGCGCAGATCGACGCGCTGACCGCGGCCAACGCGGCGAAGGATGCCGCGTTGACGCAGGCTGAGACCGATGCGCGCGGTGCCGAGGCGCAGGCCCAGACGGCGACCTCGCAGGCGCAGCAGGTTACGGCCGCGGTGCAGGCGAACTCTGACGCGGTGCAGGCGCTGAAGTCGAACGTGACCGACCTGCAGACGACCTCTGCCGGCCTTGCCTCGACGATCAGCGCGAACAAGGTGGAGCTGACCGAGAAGATCGAGTCGCCGCTCGCGATCCATTACAAGGGCGTAACGATTACGCCGGTAGGCTTCTTTGCGGCGGAAAGCGTCTGGCGGCAGCGGTCCATCAACTCCGATATCAACACGCCGTTCAACACCACGCCGTACCCGGGCTTGAACGAAGCGCATGTGTCCGAGTTCAACTTCACCGCGCGCCAGAGCCGTCTGGGCGGCCTGTTCGAGGGTTCGAACGGCGCCTACAAGTACAGCGGCTACTTTGAAGCTGACTTCCTGTCAGCGGGCGTGACCTCGAACTCCAACCAGTCCAACAGCTACACGCTGCGTGTGCGCCAGATCTGGGGCAAGGCCGAGCGGGCAGGGTTCGCCGTCACCGGTGGTCAGACCTGGACGCTGGTAACGGAGAACGGCAAGTCGACCGACGTGCGGACTGAAAAGCTGCCGAACACGATCGATCCGTCGTACATGGTCGGCTATTCGTGGGCTCGTCAGCCTGGGATCCGCATCCAGCAGAAGATCGGTCACCCGCTCTTCGGCGCGGGGGTAACGGTCGCAATCGCGGCGGAGCAGGCGCAGATCATCTTCGCCGGTACGACCAATGCGCCGACTAACTTCTTCTTTGGTGGTGCCGGTACTACGGGCGGCCTCTTCAACAACGGCGCCAACTATGCCAATAACGTGGCGCCGGACGTGATCACGAAGATCGCGTTCGACTCCAAGCACTCGCACATCGAAGTCGGTGGCCTGGCACGCTTTTTCCGTGACCGGATCTACCCTGCCGCCGGTTCGACTGGTACCGGCGTCGCGGCTATCACCGGCGCGACTCCGTTCAACAACACCGTGTTCGGCGGCGGCGGCTTTGCCAGCGCGCGCGTCACGAGCCACTACCTGGATGTGGCGCTCGCCGGCATGGTCGGCGACGGTACCGGCCGTTACGGCGCGGCGCAGCTGCCGGACGTGACCGTTCACCCGAACGGTACGCTCGAGCCCATCCGCAACGCGCACGGCCTGTTCTCGGTCGAGTCGCACCCCACCAAGCGGCTCGATATCTACGCCTACTACGGCGGCGAGTACGCGCAGCGTACCGTCTACCGGACCGGTGTCGCCGCTACCCCGCTCACCGGGTACGGCACTATCAACACCGGCGACACGGGCTGCAATACGGAAGTCGCTGTCACAACCGGTACCGGCGTGACCGGAACACCGACTGCCGCAAACTGCGCCGCTGCCACCCGCTTTATTCAGGAAGGCATGGCCGGCTTTACGTTCAAGATCATCAACAGCCCGAAGATCGGCCAACTCCGCTACCAGGCAAACTATAGCTACCTGACAAAGTCGGCGTGGACTGGCCTTACCGGCGGAACCTATGGCGTTGCAGGCTCTACCTTCGGCGGACCGAAGGCCACCAACAACATGATCAACCTGGGCCTGCGGTACTACATCCCGTAGCCTTTCGTACCACTCTAATGAGAGGCATCCCACCCGGGTGCCTCTTTTTTGTGGTCCTGCCAATTTGGTGCGCTCGACAGGTTGCCAACCTGGCCCGAGGATCACCTCCAAGGTTGCATGAGCATCGTCTCTTTCCGCCGAGGGCACCGCCCGCTCCCTCGCCGTCAAGCTCTACGACAGCATCCGCGACCTCGTTCCTGGGTAGGCTCGTCGCCGAGCATCGGTTGGACGAGGATGAAGCAGTGGAGTTGGCTTACGATTTGACGAATGGGCTGGTGCGGAAGGCTTACCGGTTGTAGGGGCTCAGACCATTTTGGTTTAGTGCTGGTCCGAACCGCAGATTCCTCCGCTTCGCTATGGAATGGGAATGACAAGAAATGGCGGTAGTTGTGTTTTGATTGTCATCCCGTAGGGATCTGCGGTTCGATTGGGGCTGTGCTCCTTAGGAAGGGACCGCTGTTATTGAACGCCGGGGCTAAACCGCTGGCGGCGTATGGGGCGACGTTGTATGTCACGCAGGCGATCTGCACGGTAATCAAGCTGCGCGGAGATCCTGCGCGGATGGCGGCGGCGGGTGGGGCTCGGAGCTGTAGGGAAAGGGAGTAATCGCACTCATCATGGTGAAGCCGTGATGAATGGGGCACCCGGGGTTGGGTGCGGTCTTTTCGTATTCACGGGGTTGGGTTAGGCTTTGAGGTGTCTATGGCCAGCCTCCCCCCAACCCTTCCGCCTGCCGCCAAGAGTGTTGCCGCGAAGAACTCGACTGCGAAGAAGCGTGCCTTGAACGAGGTGCCCGGGCAGAAATCGCCAGGGGCGAAGGGCGGGGACAAGAAGGCGGCGACGCCGGTCGTGCCCAGGGATGGATTGTTTTTCTCTCGCGACGAGTCCTGGCTGCGCTTCGATGAGCGCGTGCTCGAGGAGGCGCAGGACGAGCGCAATCCGCTGCTGGAGCGAGTCAAGTTCCTCGCCATCACGGCTTCGAACCTGGATGAGTTTGTGGAGATCCGCGTGGCCGGCGTGCTGCAGCGGATTGAGGACGGCCTTGGACAGACGGCGGAACCCGATGAAGGCGGGATGCTGCCGGAGGAGCGGCTGCATCGCATCAGCCACGCCATGAACGCGCTGGTGAAGGCGCAGTACGCGTGCTGGAACGACCAGCTGCTGCCAGCGCTGAAGGAGCACGGGGTCCGCGTGCTGCGCTACCAGGAGCTCTCCAAAGCCGCGCGCGCGCATGCCGACACCTTCTACGCCGACGAGGTCGACCCGCTACTGACGCCGGTCACGGTCGACCCCTCGCACCCGTTTCCGCGCGTGTTGAACAAGGCCCTGTGCCTGGCGCTGCTGCTGCGGCACAAACGCCGGTTCAAGGGGGCCACGGGCGTCAAGGGGCCGAAGGGCCCGAAGAACCCGACCGTGCTGGGCGTGGTGACAATTCCGCGCACGCTGCCGCGGCTGATCTGCCTGCCGGCACCGGCGGGCAAGGTGCACTACATCTTCCTGCATGAGCTGGTGGAGGCAAAGGTGGAGCAGATGTTTCGCGGCTACCAGGTGTTGTCGAAGGCGCCGTTCCGGGTGACGCGGAACAGCAACCTGTACCTGCAGGAGGAGGAGTCGCGGTCGGTGCTGGAGAGCGTGCGCGAGGAGCTGCACAACCGGCGCAAGGGCGACGCGGTGCGGCTGGAGATCGAGGACTCGGCCGACGACGAGATTGTCGAGCGGCTGCGGGTCAACTTTGAACTCGACCCGTGGCAGGTCTTTCGCACCGACGGCCCGGTGAACCTGTACCGGCTGATGAATCTTTACAGCGACACGCCGCGCCCGGCGCTGAAGTATCCGGCGTTCAGTGGGCGTCCGCACAAGCCGGCGCCGGTGTTCGAGGACCTGTTCGCGGAACTGCGCAAGCACGACGTGCTGCTGCACCATCCGTTCGACAGCTACGCCACGGTGCAGGATTTCATCAGCGCGGGCGCGCATGACGCGGCGGTGGTGTCGATGAAGCAGACGCTCTACCGGACGTCGAAGGATTCGCCGATCTTCCGGGCGCTGATCCAGGCGGCGGAGTCGAAGGAAGTGACGGTGGTGGTGGAGCTGATGGCGCGGTTCGATGAGGACTCGAACATACGCTGGGCGCGCGAGCTCGAGGATGCGGGGGTGGGGGTGTTTCTGGGCATCGTGGGGCGCAAGACGCACTGCAAGCTGAGCCTGCTGGTGCGGCGCGACCCGGATGGCGTGGTGCGGCGCTATGCGCATCTGGGCACGGGCAACTACAACCCGGTGACGTCGCGGTTCTACACCGATATCAGCCTGCTGACGGCCAGGCCGGAGATGACGCACGCGGTGCAGTCGGTGTTCAACTACCTGACCTCGGGCGCGGAGGAGCCGTACCGGCCGCTGCTGGTGGCGCCGATCAGCCTGGCGGAGGACATCCTGGCGCTGATCCGGCGGGAGACCCAGCACGCGCGCGCGGGACGGAAGGCGGCGATCGTGGCCAAGATGAACGCGGTGCTGGACCGGCTGACGGTGGAGGCGCTGTACGAGGCGTCGTGCGCGGGGGTGGAGATCGACCTGATCGTGCGCGGCATGTGCGCGCTGCGGCCGGGGATCAAGGGACTGAGCGCGAACATTCGCGTGCGGTCGATCATCGGGCAGTACCTGGAGCACACGCGGATCTTCCAGTTCGCGAACGGCGGGCAGATGGAGATCTACTGTGGGTCGGCGGACTGGATGTCGCGGAACCTGTACGACCGTTGCGAGGTGGTGTTTCCGGTGACGGAAGCCAGGCTACTGGAGCGGCTGCGCGATGAGATCCTGGGGTCATACCTGAAGGACACGGCGAAGGTGCGGTTTCTGCAGGCGGATGGGACGTACACGCGGCCTGGATTGGCGGAGCAGACGTTTAGTGCGCAGGATTATTTGGTTGGGCTGGCACGGTAGTGTAGCTGTTCGCTGTGCGGTACCCTGTACGCCTGGATCTACTGGATCGTGAGGGTGAGGGTGGCAGTCTGGGTGATGGCTCCGCTGGTCGCAAGGACGTTGACCTGGTAGACGCCCGGGGAGGAGGCACCGGAGGAGTATCCGCCGCCGCAGCCGCTGAGCGCGGCCAGACCGGCGAGGAGGCAGAGGGGCGCCAGTCGTCGTCGCCGGCGGAAGGTGAAGGCGAAGAGCGCCGCGAAGGCTACGCCGCCGAGGGGGAGCGCGCTGGGCTTGATGCCAGTGTTCAGGACCACGGTCAGGACGGTGGTAGCCTCCGCGGTGCCGGCGAGGGTGACGGAGCCGGGAGCGAAGACGCAGGCAGTGTTGGCGGGCAGATTGGCGCAGGAGAACTGCACGTTGCCGGTAAAGCCGCTGGTTGGCGAGACCCGGTAGGTAAGGGTGGGGTTGGGTCCGGTGAGGCGCTTGACGGTGAGCGTTGCCGTTGCGGGCGAGAGCGTGAAGCTGCCCGTGACGACGGGGGAGATGATCTGGTAGCGGACGGGCGGGGAGGTGGAGACGTTGTAGGTGGCATCGCCGCTATAGAAGACCGAGACGGTGTGCGCGCCGAGGGTGAGGCCGGCGGCGGGCAGGGTGAGGGTGTTGGTGGAGCCGGTCAGGAGGATTGGGGCGCTGGGAGTGCCGCCGTCGAGGATGATCTCGAAGATGCCGGTGGGGGTGGGGGCGGCGGGGGAGACGGTGACAGTGAAGGTGCCGGGGACGCCTGGGCTGAGGGTGGGACCTAAATTGCTGATGGTGGTGGCGCTGGGAGTTGCGCCAGGGGGCAGGATGGTGATGGTCTGGGGCGGCGCGTAGGAGGCCGCTTAGGGGTGTCGCCGGCGTAGTAGACGGTGAGGGCGTGGGCCAGTCTGGAGCGTGGTGGTGACGAGGGGGAGTGTGGCGGCGGCGCTTGCGAGCGCGACGGGGGAGCCGTAGGGCGCGCCATCGAGCAGGAGCTGTACGCGGCCGGTGGCGGTCGATTGGGCCGCGCGGGCCGCGACCGAGAGGTAGGTGCCCTGGACGGCGATCGCGGGCGTGACCGTGAAGATGGGGATGCCGAGGGCGGTGGTCGCGGTGATGAAGAAAGGCGTAGCGGGGGAGACGGACGAACGGTAGGATGAGCCGCCCGAGTAGGTCGCCGTGGCGTAATGCAGGCCGGGCGTGTAGGGCGCGATGGAGATCCCGTACGCCCCCTGGCTGCCGGCGAGGAGGACGGGGGAAGCGACGTTCTGGCCGTCAATGGCGAACTGGACGGTGCCGGACGCGGTGGGGGCAACGGTTGCGCCGAGGACGACCATGCCGCCGGGCGCGACCTGGCCGGGAGTGATGAGGAGGGAAGTGGAGGAGGCCGGCAGGGTGGAGGCGGTGACGTTGATCGTGACGGGTGCGGCGGTGGAGGCGAGATAGTTGGGGTCGCCCGGGAACGCGGCCGTGAGGGTGATGGGACCGGCGGGGAGCTGGCCGGCGGAGATCGTGAGGATGGCCGTGGCGGTGCGGTAGTAGGTGGCGGGATCGCTGCCGGCAAGGAGAGTGGACGTGCCGAGGACCTGGGTGCCGGCCATGAAGTTGAGCGAGCCGGAGGGGGCGGCGAAGCCGTAGCCGGTGGTCGCGATGGTGGCCGATAGGGTGAGGGTGCCGGCTTGCGAGACGGTGGTCGTGCTGGTGGTGACGGTGCTGGTGGTGGCGGCCTTGGTGATGGTTACAGTGGTTGCGGACGCCGCGCTCGCGTTGAAGCTGGCGTCGCCCGCGTAGGAGGCCGCGAGGGTGTGGGTGCCGGGGGTGAGACCGGTGGTCTGGGCTTCGGTGTAGCCGCTGGAGTTGAGCCGGTAGACGCCTGCGCCGAGGATGGCGGCGTTGTCGGCGAGGGCGATATTACCGGTGGCGACGCCCTGGCCGGACTGCCCGGCGACGTCGGCGCGCAGGTAGAAGATGCGGCCGTAGGGGGCGCTGGTGGTTGGGGTTGCAACTCCAGTGGCGGGGTCGAAGGCGAGCGGGCGCAGGGTGGTGGTGCTGGGTTCGGGGGCTACGGTGATCGAGACGAAGTTGGAGTCGGCGGGGTAGTTCCGGGGGTCGCCTTCGTAGTGCGCGCGGATGCCGTAGGTGCCGCCGGGGAAGGTGCGGAAGGTTTGGGCGAGGGCGGCGTTGGCAAGAGGGCCGGCGCCGACGGAGCCGTTGGCGGCCTGGGAGTTGAGCGAGACCTGCCCGGTAGGACTGTTGCCGGTGACGGTGACGGTCGCCGTGACGGGCGCGCCGTGCACGATGTTGACGGGTGAGATGGCGAGGACGGCAGCGGACGGGTTCAGGCCGACGGTCGTCCAGGCATTGACGAGGTTGGCGGCGTCGATGCTGCCGAGGCCGGTGGCCTGGTCGTAGCCGGCGGTGGCGGCGTTGCCGGTGAGGATGCCGTAGGCGTCGCCGGCGGTGGTGGTGGTGCAGTTGGGGCTGCCAGTAAGGCACGGCATGGCGTTGGTGCCGGTGGTGATGTCGTGGAAGTAGCAGCCGGGGGCGATGGTGCCGGTCGCGTTGCAGGCCAAGCCCGCGGCTGCCTGCTTTGCGGCGAGCGCGTAGAGGACGATGTTGGGGTTGCCGAGGCGTCCGCTGCTCGTTGGGGCCTGCTTCTGCCCGGCGAGCGCGAGGACGCCGGCAAAGGCGGGCGCGGTGAGCTCGGTGCCGCCGTAGGCGCTGAAATCGGAGTAGGGGGCGTTGAGGTTGCAGGCCTGGCCGTCCGTGTTGCGGCTCTGTTGGCAGACAACGTAGAAGCTGTTGGTGCGGCCCTGGGATCCGAAGAGGGCTACGTCAGGCATGTGGCGTAGGTTGTCGGCCGGGACGCCGGCGCGGGCCTGCCAGGTGGGTTTGGGGTAGCCGCCGGTGCAGCTCGCCGGGTGGGTTCCGTCGGACGTGGTGCAGGTGGAAGCGCCGCCCCCGCTGCCGGCTGTCGTGACCAGGTTGGCGGCGAGGGCGGCGGGTGTGTTGCAGGCCTGTTCGGCGGTGAGCCCCACGTAGGGCGCGGCGGCGAGCAGCAGCGGGTTGGTGCAGGAATCATTCCAGGCCTGCTCCGGGATGTAGCCGTTCGCGGAGCCGAAGTTGCTTCCGTTGGTCGCAGAGAAGTAGCTGCCGGTGCCATTGGGGGTGTAGAACTCGGTGGCGCCGACAGACACGTCGTAAGGGGTGGCCCCGATGCCGTTGACCGCGGTGCCGCCCGCAACGGGGCCGATGTGGGCGCCGTCGCAGGCTGCGGCGCCGGAGTCTCCGGTGGCCGTGACGACGGCTATGCCCTGGGCGGCGGCCTGCTGCCACAAGGCCTTGTAGAACGCGTTGCCGGCGGTGCCGAGCGAGAGCTCGCACTGCGCGTAGCTGTAGACGAGGATGGAGGCGAGGTTGTTGTCGACGATGTAGGCGGCGGAGAGATCGAGGCCGGAGCTGGCCTCGGTGGATTCGGACGCGACGTAGTCGATGGTGGCGCCACGGGCGGCGGCGCCGGCCCACTGGGTGTCGCTGGCGGCGTGGAACTCGTCGGTGCGGACGGCGGGCCGGGGGCCGTTGTAGATGAGGTTGAGGTATTGCGTGCCGGTGGGGGTGGCGGTGTTGCCGAGGGGCAGGCCGAAGAGCGTGCGGAAGGCGACGAAGTCGGCGGGGTTGATGTCGGTATCGCCGGCGATGGCGATGGTCTGGCCGGTGCCGTCGATGGGGGTGGCGGCGGACCAGAGCGGAAGGACGTCGTAGATGGCGGCGAAGTCGTAGGGGGTGATGGCGTAGTAGGTGGTGTTGTTTGAGTTGAGCGTGAGATTGGGATGCAGGCCGGGGACGACGGGACGCAGGGTGACGTTGCCGGTGGCGTTGTCGCGGCGAAGCTCGGTGCCGGCGGCGGGTTGGCGGGGAGGAACGCCGAGGGCGGCGAAGCCCTGCGCGTCTGGCGGGATGATCGGGATGCTGACAGCCCGGTAGAAGGATTCGCCGCCGGGTGAGACGTAGGCGTGCAGGTCCGCGCCGAAGGCAGTGCGGAGGGCTTGGGCGGGGCCGGAAAACTCGACGACGGTGCGGCCGACGGAGACGTGGATCTCGGAGAAGCCGCTGGCCTGGAGCCAGTCGGTGAGCTGGGCGAGCGACGCGGAAGACGGGCCGAAGCTCTCGCCGAATTGCATTGGGGTGAGCCAGCGATGGAAGCTGGGGGAGCCGGGCTGCTGCTGGGCGGCAAGCAGGGCTTCGAGCTGCTGTTCCTGCGTGGGCGTTCGCGCGAGCACGAGCTGCATACGCCGGATGGAGGTGGAACCCGGCGGGGGACCGAGATCGGTGGCATTTGCGGCGACGCTCTGCGCCAGCGCCGGGAACGCGCGCAAGAGGCACGTGATAACGATCAGCAAAGGCAGAACGAGTTTGGCCAGGCGATGCACGTACTAATGACCGATCACGGGAGAGCGCGCCGCGGACAGAGAGGATGCTTCGATTCTGCCGTTCGCCATGACCTTAGTCAACCAGCGGGGGGTCAAGTTACCAGAGGTTTTGTGGGCTGAAGCGAACAGGAACCAAAGTGTGTTCCATTTGCGCAATCCAATCCGCAACGCGGATGAGCTGGTTTGCTCAGGAAATTTTCACGAACTGCAAACCAAATGGCCGCATCTGTAGTCAGATGGTGGATGAGGGTGGTGTCACGCCCATAAGGAGCTCCAAGTGAAACTGAATGTCTTCGGTGGTCTCGTTCTCGCCGCTACTCTTTCTGCAAGCCCGCTGGTCGTCGCACAGACGGCAGGCCAGGATATGCATACCGCCGGTTCCGACACGAAGAACGCGGCGGTGAACACCGGTCACGCGACCAAGCGGGTCACAAAGACGTCGTACCACAAGACCAAGCACGTGACCAAGAAGGTCGCGCACAAGACCGATAATGTTGCAAAGGACGCGGGCCACGATACCAAGGTGGGCGCGGAGAAGACAGGGCACGTGGTGAAGGAAGGCGCGGTGAAGACCGGGCACGGGGCTGAGGATCTTGGGGATAAGATTACCGGGAAGCCGATTCCGCCGCGGTAGTCTTGTTTAGGAAAAGGCCACGTCGAGAAGGGCGTGGCCTTTTTGTTGGGAGTGACTGTCGGCTTCCGTGGCGCTACAAACGCAGATTCCCTGCGAAAATGACAATCAAAAGGCGGAGACCTTACGTCAAACGATCAGTTGGCGAGGACGGCGCGGTAGCGTACCTGGTTCTTCTTGACGCGTGCGACGGCCTCGTTGGCCTTGTCCATGGGGAAGCGCTCGGTGATGGCCTTGACGTTGTGGCGCGCGGCGACCTGCAGCATCTCCGCAATGTCCGCCGGGCTGCCGGTGGGGCTGCCGGCGAGCGAGCGTTGCCCGCCTACCAGGGGGAACACCTGCAGGGTGACGGGCGCGGGCGGTACGCCGACAAAGCAGAACGTGCCCTTGGGCCGCAGCGCGTTCAGGTAGCCCTGCCAGTCGAGGTCGGCGTTGACGGTGCTCAGTAGAAAATCGAAGCTGCCCGCGACCTTTTTGAGCGCGCCGGTATCGCGGGTGTAGATGAAGTGGTGCGCGCCGAGCGTGCGGGCCTCGGCTTCCTTGTCCTTGGAGGTGGAGAAGGCCGTGACCTCCGCCCCGAAGGCGCGCGCGAATTGCAGCGCCATGTGGCCCAGGCCGCCCACGCCGATGACGCCTACCCGCGACGATGGCCGCACGCCATGGTTGCGGATGGGGCTGTAGACGGTGATGCCGCCACAGAGCAGGGGCGCGACGTTTTCGCTTTCGAGCGTCTCCGGCACGCAGATGGAGAACTTCCAGTGCACGCGGATCAGGTCTGCGTAGCCGCCGTTGCGCCCGACGCAGGTGGGCTGAGCCAGGGCGCAGAGCTGCTCTTCGCCCTGGCGGCACCACTCGCAGTAGCCGCAGGAGCCGGCCTGCCAGCCGATGCCGACGCGGTCGCCCACCTTCCGATCGCGCACGGCGGAGCCGACGGCGGTGACGGTCCCGACGATCTCATGGCCCGGGATGAAGGGGTATTTGCTGATGCCCCAGTCGTTGTCGATCAGGTGAACGTCGGAGTGGCAGACGCCGCAGTGCGAGATCTTCACCTCGACGTCCTCGTCGCGCAGCTCGCCCGGATCGTACTTGTACGGCAAAAGATGCGCACCTGCTGCGTGCGTGGCCAAGCCTCGAAATTCACTCATTGTCGTTTGTTATCCTTTGCCGGCGCGAGCCACTCGTCTGCGCAGAGCATGGCTTAATGCTACAACACGTGGAGCCGCCGGCCTGTGCAAGGCTGCGTCCTACCCTTTGGACGGCTGTTTCGTCTATCGTTTGCAGGCCGCGTGCCGTAAGTATTTGACCGGAACGGTTTGCGGAGTAGAGTGTTTTGATGAGTGTTTTGCGTTCCCGCCTGATGCTTTCCGTCGCGCTCGCAGCCCTGGTTGGCGCGGGCCCGGCGCACGCCCAGAAGCCCGAGGCCACGCCGCCGCAGCAGCAGGACCAGACCGGTCCGACGACGGAGACGGGCCCCATCATCATCAAGAAAAAGAAGGATGCCCCAGACGCGCCGCCGCCTGCGCCCGAGCAGCCCAAGGTGAAAAATCCTGGCGGCGAGACCTACTCGCTGCGGGTCGACGTGCCGATCGTGAATCTGGACGTAAACGTGATCCTGGACAGGACGCACCAGTTTGTCCCGGGGCTCAAGCCGGCCAATTTCCTGGTGCTCGAGGACGGCGTCGAGCAGGAGGTCCAGACGGTCAGGATGGCGCAGACACCCATCACGGCCGTCATGCTGCTGGAGTTTGCGTCCAATAGCTACGCTTACATTCGCGATATGCAGAACGCGTCGGCCGGCTTCTACCACTCGCTGCGCGCGGACGATTACGTGGCGGTGATCACGTTCGACATGCGCACACACATTCTGACGGACTTTACGAACAACAAGGACGTCGTGGCGGATTCGCTGCGCTCACTGACGATTCCGACGTTCAACGAGACCAACACCTTCGACGCACTGTACGAGACGCTCGACCGCACGAGCCGCATTGAGGGCCGCAAGTACATCATCCTGATCGGGTCGGGGCGCGACACGTTTTCAAAGCTGACGCTCGACAAGATCCTGGCGAAGGTGAAGGCGACGCCCAACGTGACGATTTTTTCGATCGGCACCGGCGCGCTGGCGTCCGAACTCGGCGACGCACGCGGGCAGATCGGACCGATAGGTCGCATGAACACGCTGCAGGCGCAGAACCAG
Organism: uncultured Acidobacteriaceae bacterium; assembly: GCA_964249685.1. Lineage (GTDB taxonomy): Bacteria > Acidobacteriota > Terriglobia > Terriglobales > Acidobacteriaceae > Edaphobacter. The sequence goes on along the minus strand of CAXUDC010000050.1, from coordinate 4,361 downwards.
CTCAAAACCTTTGCCGAGATGACGGGCGGGCTCTACTTCAACCCCATGTTCCAGGGTGCGCTGCCGGATATCTTCGCGCAGATCAACGACTCCATCCGCAACGAGTACGTGCTGACCTATCGGCCGACCAACACCAAGAACGACGGCAGCTACCGCAAGGTGAAGGTGCTGCTGGTCGATAACGAAGGCAAGCCGCTGAAGATGCAGGACGAGAAGCAGAAGCCGGTGAAGTACTCCGTCATTGCCCGCGACGGGTACCGGGCCAAGCTGCCTGTGGAATAGCAGGGCGGCGGCGGTTGACCTGCTCGGCGGGAAGCCGTAGACTTGGTTTCAGGCAGTCAGCGCCTGGGACGTTTCCCGCGCGGCTCCTGGACAACCTGTTGCCCCCTCGTTCAATGGTAGGACTAGCGACTCTGACTCGCTCGATCGGGGTTCGAATCCCTGGGGGGCAACCAAAAATCATGAGAGCGCGCCCTTGCGGCGCGTATTCTTTGCCCCCCAAATCACGATCCTCTGCGAGCAACGCCGGCGAAGTCAGAGTCGCGGATCGATCGGTTCGCTTTCGAGGGCTAGAACCCCGAAGACGCATTCATGAGTGAGGCGAAGGGGTTCCTTGCGGACGAATCGCTCCAGGGCCTCGATGCCGAGCGCGAATTCTCGGCTGGCGAGAGCGCTTGGATCCAACGTTGCGTGAACGCAGGCGTTCCAGGTTCGCCGGTAGCAGGTACTCCGGGCCATAGATGATGCGGAGGTACTCCGCACTCCGGCACTTGATGGCGGGTTGCGTGATGCCGCGCCCGCCTTCTGCGATGAAGTCGAGCGACTTGACGACCATGCCTTCGCGTCCCTGCGCGGTCATCTCCGTCCACCAGGCGACGGCGTCCGCGGTGCTCGCGTCGTCCTGAAGATCGACGATCCTGAACGGGGTCGGGAAGAGGATCTCGGTATCCTCGGCGCAAAGCCTGGCGATGGTCTCCATGTGCCATGGGTGCGGCTTGTCTGTGTGAACCGCGCCCTCACTTGCCAGGATGTGAAGGGTGCAAGTTTGAGATCGGCCAACGACTGGACCGGCCAGCAATACTGTCGATAGGCCTGCGTATAGTGCTCGACCGCGTCGGCCCGTTCGGCTGTCTGGGCCGCGAGCGCTTCCATGCCGGGAACGCGCAGCATGGCCTTCGCGAGGAGGTCGCTCTCCGCGCGCAAGGCACGGACGCCGCGTTGCCGACGGGCGCGTACTGCTTCGGAAGAAGACAGTTTGAAGACGTGGCGGATGCCTTCGCGTTCCAGCCCGCGCAGGGAACGGCGGAGTTGCTGGGACTGGTTGCGGATGACATGCGGCCCAAACTGCCGGTCCGGGCGAAGCACGCTGCGATCCTGGCAGAGGCGCTCCGAGAGATCGAAGACGATGGCCTCGGCGAAGAGGTGGAACTCCTTGGCCAGCGCGATCAGCGACTTCCTTGCCTCGGGCTGAACGTTGGTCGCATCGACGACGGTCAGGCGTCCGCGAGCGAGCCGCTTGCGCACGTTCTCATGCAGAAGATCGAAGGCGTCGCCCGTCGCCGACTGGTCGTGCCGGGTTCTTGTGCAGCAAATAGCCGAGGTCCGTGGCCGGCTGATGCGTTTTTGAGATCGTGAGCAGCATTGGCCCTAATGTAGTGGATTCAGGTGCGACGCGGTCAGGATCGAACGTTGTGTACCGGAGTGAGCGGCTTGCTGGTCATGAGCTCGCTTAATTCAGACACTTCTTAAACATGCCCTCAGCGTTGCCGGTCGCGCCCGCGATCATCTGCCACGCGGGCTCCTGCGGTAGCATCGTGTCTGAGGCCCTGCCATTGGATGAGCACGAGATCATACGCAAGACGCTGCGCGAGAACCCCGCGATCGACCCGGCCCTGCGCAAGGTGCTCGAAGACAAGCTGAAGCCGGCGCCCGCAAAGGAGCCCGGCGAGGTCGAGGACGATGAGATGCTCGTGGTCTGCGGGTACTGGCCGTCCGTCATCAACGGCTCGAAGCTCGTGCTGTGTACCGCGTGCAAGACCCGCTGCTGCATCGCGCCCAGCACGCAGGAGCAGCTGAAGACTTACACGGGCAAGGTCAGGATGCTGTGCCTGAAGTGCTTCCAGGCCAACCCGCCGGACGACATGCCGGAGGCCCTCAGGGCTGTGCTGCCGAAGCTCTGATCAGCGCAGGTACGCCTCGCACAGGAAGCCGAAGCTGCCGTCCGCACGTGGGACGATCCCTGCCACGCGCGCGCTGTGCACCACCTCGTTGTTCGGATACCAGAGCGGGATCACGGGCACCTGGTCGGCCAAAATCTCCTGTACCTGCACGTAGTTCCGGCGACGCGCCGGCTCGTTGCCGGCCGCACTCGCCAGCAGCGCGTCCATCGCGGCGTTCGAGTAGTGCCCGCGGTTCGCCCCCTTCGGCGGCACCTGGTCGGACCCGAGCGCGTAGCGGAAGATGTTCGGGTCCTCGTTCGACCCGATCCAGCGCAGCGCGTACATCTCGAAACGGCCGCTGCTCACGTCCGCGTAGAACGTCCCAAACTCGCTCGCGCGCAGGGTGAGCTCGATGCCGGCCTCGGCCAGTTGCTGCTGCAGGATCAGCGCCAGCAGCCGCGTGGTCTCATCCTGCGAAGTCTTCATCTCCAGCCGCAGCGCTTTCGGGGGGTAGCCCGCCTGGGCGAGCAGCGCCCGCGCCCGTGCCACATCGTGCGGGTACTGCGCCAGCGAGGCCGGGTCCGCCGCCGCCCAGTGGCCCTCCGGCAACAGGGTAGAGGCCAGCCGCGCCTGGTCGCGCCACACCGCATGAACGATTGCCTGTCGATCCATCGCAAACGCAATCGCCTGCCGCACCCGCGCGTCGTGCAGCGGGCCGGTCGCAACGTTGAAGTTCAGGTACATCACCGGCGACCCAGGCCCGGTCTCCACCCGCAGCCCGGGCATGCCATCGAGCGCATGTACCAGGTCCAGCGTCAGTTCATTCGACGCAATATCCGCCGAGCCCTTGCGCAGCTCGAGCGCGACTGTCACTGCATCCGGCACAATCGCAAAGCGCACCCGCTCGAGCCTCGGCGGCCCCGCCCAGTAGGCCGGGTTACGCGCGATCACGACCTCCTGGTCCTGCCGCGCGCTTTCAAAGCGATAGGGCCCAGACCCCACCGGAGCCCGGCCAAAGTCCTTGCCCGCGCCTCGCGGCACCACCCCGAACAGCCCGTCCGACAGGTTGAACAGCAGCGAGGCATCCGGCCGCTTGAGCCGTACCACGACCGTCAACCGGTCCGGCGTCTCCACCCCTGCGACCGCCTGGAAGTTCCCTGCCTTGCCCGTCGCCAGCGACCCGTCGAGCAGGGAACCGATCGTATACGCGACGTCCGCCGCCTCGAGCGGCCGTCCATCGCTGAACCGCACCCCGTCCCGCAGATGGAACACCCACGTCAGCACATTCGGCTGCGCCCACGAGCTCGCAAGCCACGGCTGCATCGCAAAGTGCTCATCCTTGCGGACCAGCGCGTCGAACAGCAGCCCGCCGATCCGCTCCGCCATCGCATCGGTCCCCACCCGCGGATCAAGCGAGTTCGGGCTGTTCTGGATCAGCATCACGACCGTGCGCGGGTCTTCCTGCGAGCCCTTGCACCCCGCAAGCAGGCATACGAGCATCAGCAACCCCAACCGTGCTCTCCGTGTAAAGCTTTTCTCCGTGCCCTCTGTGTTGAACCTTGTCACCGCGAAACCTTCCCCAGCACCACCGCCCGCGCCGCCCCGGTCGCCGAAGCCACATTGCCTGGCAGCCCATGAAGCGTAAGCCACCCCAGCAGCGCAAACGCCACCGCCTCCTTAGCCTGCGCCGCGACCCCCACCGTCTCGCTCGCCACCACCTTCACCCCCAACGCCCCAAACTCCTCCATCAGCCGCCGCATCAGCATCGCGTTCTGCACCCCACCGCCAGCCGGGATCAACTCCGTCCGGGCCAGCGGCGCGCGTTGCCCCAGGTGCGGCCAGCAGAAGCGCGCATACGCATCCCGGATCGACGCCACCGTCAGCTCCGTAGCGGTCGCCACGGCGTCCTGGGGCGAGCCACACAACTCCAGCACGCGCGCAGCGTACGCCGCGCCAAACTGCTCCCGCCCGCAGGATTTCGGCGGCGCCGCGCCAAAGTAGGCATCCTGCAGCAGCTCCGCCAAAACCCCAGGCAGCACCTTGCCCCGCGCCGCCACCTTCCCACCGCGGTCGAACGCCTTGCCGAACCCGAGCTGCATCAGCCCATCCACGACCATGTTCGCCGGCCCCGTATCGAACGCCAGCACCTCCCCCATTCCACCCCCGGACGGCAGCGCCGTCACATTCGCAATGCCCCCCAGG
>CAXUDC010000049.1:0-19648 GCA_964249685.1 uncultured Acidobacteriaceae bacterium | reverse complement strand
TTTGTTGTCGTTGTAGAACAAACTACAACCGCGCGCCTTTTGTTGTCATTCCGTAGCGAAGCGGAGGGATCTGCGGTTTCCACCGCCATCCCCCTCCGCGCGGCCACTCCTTCATTTGCCAGCGATCTTGAACGAAGCATGCCCCTTCGCAGTCGCGTCCTCCCCAACCCACAGATCAAAGTCCCCCGGCTCGATCGACCACTGATGCGTCTGCGGGCTCCAGAAGCCCAGGTCGTTCGTGTCGACCGTCAGGGTCACGGTCTGCCTGTCGCCCGCCTTCACGCTGATCCGACGAAACGCCTTCAGCTCGCGCACCGGCCGCGACGCGCTTCCCGCGCGCTGATGCGTATAGACCTGGACCACCTCATCGCCATCGCGCTTGCCCGTGTTCTCGACGTCGACCGAGACCTCAAACGTGCCGCCAGGCGTCACCTCAGCCTGCGACAGCCGCGGCGCACCGAGGGCGAAGCTGGAGTACGTCAGGCCAAAGCCAAACGGGTAAAGCGGCGCGCTCGACTCGTCCCAGTAACGCGTGTCCGGGTCCTGCGGAATCTGCGACAACGTGTGCGCATAGTAGAGCGGGATCTGCCCCACACCGCGCGGCCAGGTCACCGGCAGCTTGCCGCCGGGAGCGGCATCGCCCGAGAGCAGATCCGCGATGGCGTTGCCTGCCTCCGTCCCACCGTACCAGGCATCCAGGATCGCGGGCACATGCGCCGCCGCCCAGGTAATATTCAGCGGACGTGCGTTGACCAGCACCAGCACAACGGGCTTCCCGGTCGCTACCGCGGCTTCGAGCAGCTTCTCCTGCTCTCCGGGCAGGTCCAGCGAAGCGCGTGAGGCACGTTCGCCGCTCATGTTCTGCAGCTCGCCCAGCACCAGCACGGCCACGTCGGCCTTTTTGATCAGGTCGATCGACCGGTTGAACTCGGCCGTCCGTTCGGCTTCGGTCTTCAGCTTCGGCTTCGCGCTCGCGAACTGCTCGTCGAAGATCGAAGCCTGCTTGCGCTCGATCTCTACGCCGATGCTGTAGGAAATCTGGGTGCCGGCACCAAAGCGCTTCCGCATCCCTTCGAGCACCGACACCGTATCCTGCGGGTGGCCGGCCAGGCTCCACGAGCCCATCACGTCGATCTTCGTGTCCGCCAGCGGCCCGATCAGCGCGATCGACCGCGTCGACGCAGCGAGGGGAAGAAGCTGATTCTCGTTGCGCAGCAGCACCGCGGAGCGCACCGCGGCCGTCCTCGCCGCGGCGCGCTGGGACGCTGTTACCATCTGCGCGGGCGCCTGTGCGGGATCGGTGTAGGGGTGCTGGAACAAGCCCAGCCGATACTTGGCCAGCAGGATGTCGTGGACGGCCTGGTCGATCGTCTGCTGCTTGACCACGCCCTTCTGCAGGTCCTGACCGAGCGTATCGCGGAAGGTGGTGCTCGACATCTCCATGTCGACGCCCGCGTTGACGGCGCGCGCGGCCGCGTCCGCGGCGTTGGCGGCAAAGCCATGCGTAGTCAGGTTGACGACCGACTCCCAGTCGCTGACCACCATGCCGTCGAAGTGCCATTGCTCGCGCAGGATATCGTGCAGCAGGTAGCGGTTGCCGGTGGCGGGCACGTCGTTGACGTCCGTGTACGCGCTCATCAGCGAGCCGGCGCCGGCGGCCAGCGCGGCATGGAACGGCGGCAGGTACACGTTCCACAACTGCTCATCGGACAGGTTGGCCTCTTCATAATCGCGCCCTCCCAGGGCCGCGCCGTATCCGGCAAAGTGCTTCACGCAGGCCATGATCTGCCCGGGGTCCGCGAGCGATTTACCTTGAAACCCGCGCACCTGCGCCTCCGCCATGCGCGAGCCGAGGTACGGATCTTCGCCCGCGCCTTCCAGAATGCGGCCCCAGCGCGGGTCCCGCGCGATGTCCACCATGGGCGCAAAGGTCCACTGGATTCCCGTCGCGCGCGCCTCCCTGGCGGCCATGCTCTGCGCCTGCGCGGCCAGCGCCGGGTCCCAGCTCGCGGCCATGGCCAGGGGTACAGGGTAGATCGTGCGGAAGCCGTGGATGACATCGAAGCCGAACAGCAGGGGGATGTGCAGGCGGCTGTGCTCGACCGCAAGGTGCTGCAGCTCGTTGATCCTGGCCGCGTCCGTGAGGAACAGGAACGAGCCCACCTGCCCGGTCCGCGCCATGGTCTCGGGCGTGCTCGACTGCGGTTGATTGAGCGGCACCTGCGTCATCTGGCCGAGCTTCTCGTCGAGCGTCATCTTCGCCAGCAGCCCGCCGATAAATTGCTCCGCGACCGGATCGGACGCCGACGCGGCAATCGCGCTGACCGCCTGCTGGGCCAGGCCGGGTGCCGGCGCAAGCAGCAGGCAGAGCAAACCCGCGTGGGTGAAGAAGCGCTGAGCGAGAGAGGGGCGGAAGCAGGACGGCGTGTTGCGCATGGTGGAACTCCAGGGGTGCAGACAGGGAAGCGTACGACGGGCCGAGGGCTATGCTGGACGAGTTTACCGTCATTCCAAGCGCCCCCATTTTAAACAAACGTTTGTTTGTTGTCCATTCCGGACCAGCCTGAGGTCGCCACCGGCATGCCCAAGACCCGGTACTCCATGCTCTTGGACTTTGCTTGTAAGCTGTAGTCTAGCGCTCACGGCTCCACTTCCAGACTTCATCAGCTATGCGGAAAACGTCTTCTCCCCCATCCCCGGCGTGCCGTCCCGTCAGCCTCAAGCTGATCGGCGAGCGCCTTGGCCTGAGCGCTTCCACTGTGTCGTTCGTGCTCAACAATACGCCCGGCCGATCGATCCCTGAAGCTACCCGCGAGCGCGTGCGCAGGGTCGCGGCGGAGCTCAGCTATCAGCCCAGCATCATCGCCCGCACCTTGCGCGGACAGCGCATGCAGACCGTCGGCATCCTGCTGCCGGAGATGGGCGAGGGCTATCACACGCGGGTCGTCGCGGGCATCGGCGACCTGCTCACCGAGCGCGACTACTTCTACTTCACTGTCCAGCACCGCCATCATGCCGAGCTCATCGAGACCTACCCGCGCCTGCTCCAGGCCCGCGGCGTCGATGGCCTGCTCGCCATCGACACGCACCTGACCCTGCCGCTGCCGCTGCCCACGGTCCTGATCGCCGGCCACACGGAGCTGCCGCACGTGTGTACGGTCATGCTCGATCACGAGCTCGCCGCGCACCTGGCGCTTGAGTACCTCTACAAGCTCGGCCACCGCAAAATCGTCTTCATGAAGGGCCAGTCCTTCAGCACCGATACGGAGCTGCGCTGGGAGGCCACCCTGCGCGTCGCCGCACAGCTCGGCCTGGTGGTCGACCCGCGCCTGGTCATCGAGCTTACCGTCGACTCCGACTCGCCCGGGATCAGCTATCCTTCCGTCAACAAGCTGCTGCAAAGCCAGCGGGATTTCACCGCCATCCTCTGCTTCAACGATGTCTCCGCCATGGGCAGCATCCGCGCCCTGCACGACAACGGCCTGCGCGTCCCCGAGGATGTCTCCGTGCTCGGCTTCGACGACATCCAGTCCGCCTCCTTCCACGTCCCGAGCCTCACCACCATCCGCCAGCCGCTGCACGAGATGGGAACGACAGGCGCAAACGTCCTGCTGCGCATCCTCCATGGGGAAGAGCTGCCGGCGATCCTGCGCGTCGAGCCGCAGCTGATCGTCCGGGAGTCCACCGGACCGGCCTCCGGGGCAACCAAACGCAAGCGCGCCAAGGCCGCAAGTGTGGAGTAGCAGCGTGATGTCTGAAACAAACTCCATACCGGCCGGAAGCCCGACGCCCAGCCCTCTGAACCAGGGCCTGCTCTATCTCGCCTTTGCCGCGACCGGCGTAGGTGTCGCGCTTCCAGGCACCGTGCTTCCGGTCCTGCTCACGCGTTGGCACCTGCAGGACAAGGGCGCGGGAACGCTCTTCTTTCTCACCTGGATCGCGTCCTCGCTCGGCGGCCGGATCAGCCTGCCTGCCCTGGTTGACGGGGTTCGTCTCGTCGCGCGGCGGCTCTCTGCACGCGGGCTTCTACGTCCCTGCAATTGCCGCGCTGATCCTCTTCGCGCTCTCGCTCCCGGGTGGGTCCGCACAGGAAGCCTGACCGGCTTTTGCCCGGGAACCTTCGATGAGTATTTGGGTGGAAGCGTAAGACTTCAGGGAACCTCCGACTAAGTACTTGGGTGGAAGCGTGGGACTTTAGTCCCACGAACAAGCTCAACGGAATGAAGGGGCTTCAGCCCCGGCGCTCTAAACGGCCCCATTCCGCTCCGGGTGTAGTACAGCAACAATCGAACCGCAGATCCCTACGGAATGACAACAAAATACAAATACGAATGCCCACCTTTTGTTAGGCAACTGCGCCTTTTGTTGTCATTCCGTAGCGAAGTGGAGGAATCTGCGGTTCGGACCAGCAACAACCCTTCGGCAGAATAGTCGAGAATCCGCATGGAAGCCCGCCCCCGACCACGTTTGCAAACATGTAACGCCTCTGTCATCGCCTGTCTATAAAACCCTCCTACGCTGGCCTTCCGACCGCAAATCGAATCGTGACGACCAAGTGGATCCTCAGGAGAAGAACCGCATGAAGAAGCTGTTGACAATGCTCGCCCTGGTACCGGTGCTACTCCCTTTCTCTTCCGCGCTCGCGCAGTTCGAGACCGCCTCCGTGCTTGGCTACGTGCGCGACGCGTCGGGCGCGACGGTCCAAGGCGCGAGCATTTCGCTCGTCAACCAGGAGACCAAGGCCGCCGTGACCGTGCAGACCAACGGCCAGGGCGCGTTTGAGTTTACCGACGTCAAGATCGGCCAGTACGAGGTGCTCGCCGAACGAAGCGGCTTCGACAAGAGCGTGACCGCGCCCTTCACCGTGCAGGTCAACGCTCGCCAGCGGGTGGATTTGAACCTGAAGGCTGGATCGCAGAACGAAACCGTGACCGTCAGCGCGGCCGCGGAGCTGCTCGAGACCGATTCGAGCGAACGCGGCCAGGTGATCGGGCAGCGCGAGGTCGAAAACCTGCCGCTCAACGGCCGCGCCTATGCCGACTTGGCAGCGCTGGTTCCGGGCGTGCGGCGCAACATCCTCGAGAACGGCACCAACGCCAGCCGCGACGCATCCTTCAACGTCAACGGGCAGCGCAGCGAGTTCAACAACTTCCTCCTCGACGGCGTGGATAACAACGCATACGGCACGTCCAACCAGGGCTTCTCGAACCAGGCCATCCCGCCCTCCCCGGACGCCATCTCCGAGTTCAAGGTCGAAACCGACAACTATAGCGCCGAGTATGGCCGGGCCGCCGGCGCCGTCATCAACGTCAGCATCCGCAGCGGCTCGAACGCATTCCACGGCAAGGTCTATGACTACCTCCGCAACACGGTCTTCAACGCCGTCGGCCCCTTTACGCCGCCCGCCAACGCGCTTACGGGCGCGCCGCAGAAGCCTGTGCTCATCCGCAATCAGTTCGGCGCAACCTTCGGCGGGCCCATCTTCAAGGACAAGCTCTTTTTCTTCGCCGACTACGAAGGCACGCGCCAGGTCGTGCATCAGATCACCTACGCGACCGTCCCGACGCCGAACCAGAGCGGCAGCAGCGCGCTCGCGACGGCAAACGGCGGCTACACGTTTCTAAGCGGTGCGGCCGCCGATAACGGCGCGGCCGTTCCCCTGATCAATCCGTTGAACGGCACGGTCTACACCAACGGGGTCGTTCCCTTCAGCGATCCCACGGTCTCCGCCTTCGCCAAGGGAGTGCTGGCGGCGCTTCCCGCCGCGAACGTACCCGGCAACCCGCTCACCAACAACTACGCCTCCCTGCCGCCCGACACGCTGGTCGACGACAAGGGCGACGGCCGCCTGGACTACACGCTCAGCGGCCGCACCACCTTCTTCGCCCGCTTCAGCGAGCATCAGGGCATCATCGGCGCGCCGCCCGCCATCCAGGGCCCGGCCGGCGGCAACAGCAACGGCAACGTCGACATCCTCAACCAGCAGGCGGCCGGCGGCGTCACGCACCTCTTCAGCCAGAACTCCATCCTGGACGCGCGCTTTGCCTGGACCCACACCAATGGCGGCAAGGGCCCGTACGGTGCCGGCCTGCCAAGTCTCGAAACCGGAATTCCCGGCCTGCCGACCGACCCGCGCGTCGTCCGCAGCCTGAACGTACAGAGCGTCGGCGGCTACACCCAGTTCGGCAACCAGGGCAGCAACCCCCAGTTTCAGAACCCCACCATCTATAACCCGAAGCTCAATTACACCTTCATCAAGGGCCGCAACAGCTACAAGGCCGGCTACGAGTACCAGCGCATCGGCACCGTCATCGACGACTTCAACCCCACCTACGGCCAGGACACCTACAACGCCGGCTTCAGCTACAACGGCGCCGCGGCCGTCAGCGGGCTCGACGCCGGAACCAAGGAAGCGGCCAACTTCGCCGACTTCCTCTTCGGTGCGCGCGACTCCTTCCAGATGAACAACTTCCAGGTCGTCAACCTGAACCAGCGCATGCACTTCTTCTACTTCCAGGACGACATCCGCGTCAGCTCGCGACTCACGATCAACGCCGGCCTGCGCTATGAGCTGGTCACGCCGCAGTGGGAGTCGAATAACCTGCTGTCGAACTTCAACCCGGCGACCAACTCGCTCGTGCAGGCGAGCTCCGGCAGCCTCTTCAATCGCGCGCTCGTGCACACGCCCAAAAAAGACTTCGCCCCGCGCCTGGGCTTTGCCTTTTCCGCTACCCAGCAGACCGTCATCCGCGCCGCCTACGGCATCAACTACCAGCAGTTCAACCGCGAAGGCGGCGAGAACCTGCTGGTCTACAACCTGCCCGCGATCGTGAACACCAACATTGTAGAGACGCCTCAGTTCGCGCAGAAGAACCAGCTCAAATCCACCGCGCTGCCGCTCTGCACCGCCGCGCAGGCCGGCGCCGCGTACGATTCCACCAACCCGACACCGTGCTACCGCACGACCTCCCAGGGCTACCCCACCGGCCTGGTCGCGGTGCCCACGCTGCCGGCCGACCTGGCCGCGCGCAACCTGAACACACAGGCGCGGTACATCCCTGCCAACCTGCCCACGGGCTACGTGCAGAGCTATCACCTGACGCTGCAGCAGCAGATCGCCAAGACCACCGTCGAGGCCTCCTACGTGGGCGAGCACGGCGTAAAACTGCAGGTGCTCGCCGACCTGAACCAGGCCGCGGCCAACCCCGTTACCGCCAGTTGCTACCAGAATATCTCCGCCACGGGCGCGCCCATCGGCGGCGTCACCAGCGGCTGCACGGCGCTCGCGGCGCGCCGGCCCATCCCCAGCTTCACGACGATCGAAGAGACCCTGCCCGCCGGCTTCCTCTCCTACAACGCGCTCCAGATCAAGGTCGAGCATCGCTTCGGCCACGGCATCTACCTGCTCAACTCCTTCACCTGGTCGCATGCGTTCGATAACGCGGCCGGCCACCTGGACACGCCGAACGGCGACAACTCCCGCCTGAACCTGGCCAACAACGGCCTGGGCGATCGCGGCAACTCGGCCTACAACCAGCCGCTCAACAACGTGCTCTCGCTCGTCTACGATCTGCCCTATGGTGTGGGCCGTCAGTTCGGCCAGACCGCTCCGTTCGTCCTGCAGGAGCTGCTCGGCGGCTGGCAGCTTACGGCCATCAACAATAACAGCAGCGGCCAGCCGCTGAACGTGACCTACTCGCCCAACTCCGCGCAAACCGTGAGCACGATTCTGACGCAGCGGCCCAACCAGATCCCCGGCATCCCCACGGTCATCCCCAAGAATCAGCGGGTGCGCAACGCGGCCAACTCGCAGTTCATCGGGATCAACATCGCTGCCTTCACCATCCCGACGGTCAACCAGCCCTACGGCAACGCGCAGCGCAACACCGTTCGCTTCGACGCCTATCGCGACACGGACATCGGCCTGCACAAGCAGTTTGCGCTCTACCCTGAAAACGTAAAGCTCGAGTTCCGCGCCGAGGCCTTCAACCTCCTCAACCAGACCAACTACGCGCTCGCCACCAGCAACGTCAGCGCCGGGACAGGGGGCTTCAGTGTCGTCAACGCCGCCGAAACCTTCCCGGCGCGCGTGCTGCAATTCGCCGCAAAGATCCTCTTCTAACCGCAAGCCTATAGGACACACTATGCATCGCAGAGACTTCAGCCTGTTGGCTGGCGGGTCGCTCGCCTCACTCCTGACCACCAGGCTGTGGGCCGAGCAGACCCGCCACGCGCGCCGCGCCGATACCTTCTACATCGCGCTCATCGCCGACACCCACATCATCGACCCGTTCTACAAGCCCGGCAGCGAGAACGGCGTCGAAGACAACGAGAGCATCCTGCTCACCGCGCCGCGCATGATCGCCGCCCGCGACCTCATCAACTCGCTCCAGCCCGCCATCGAGCAGGTCTTCGTCATCGGCGATGTGTTCCACAACTATCCTTCACCCGACTACGACTTCTACTTCCAGAACACCACCCGCCTCGACCACGCCAGGACCATCGTCGACGGCTTCAAAATGCCGGTCCATCTCGGCTTCGGCAATCACGATTACGACGTGCGCCATGTGCCGCGCGAGATGAGCCACCGGCTCTTTGCCGCGAAGTTCAACACGAAGCCCTACACCAGCCTCGACTACAAGGGTTACAAGTTCATCCACCTGAACAACTTTCTCGGCAGCACGCAGGACCGCGCCGCAGCCGACTTCAACCCCAACCTTGGCTCGCTCGGCGAGGAGCAGCTGCAGTGGTTCGAGGCCGAGTTGAAGCAGCGCAAGCCCACCTTCGTCTTCATCCACTACCCGCTCCTCGAGGACGTGCCGGCGGAGTTCCACGACTTCGGCCTGCATCCGCTGTTGCGCCGCTATCAGGACACCATCCAGCTCGTCGTCTCCGGCCACCTGCACAAGTGGATCGACTTCGCCCACACCTACGGTCCGCAGCACTACGTCATGGCGTCCACCCGCTACGACCCGAACGCCTACATGCTGATCGAAGTGGACACGCGCCGCCACACCTGGCGCTTCATGAACAGCAGCCTCGTCGAGTGGTCCACGCACTACAGCAAGCCATACCGCAGCGTCTAGAGCCCTCCTTGTTTGTCATTCCGCAGGGAATCTGCGTTTTCGAGCGCCACTAGACCGATAGGCACTCCGCCGTAGAACATTTCTCCAAAGGCGTGATGCCGGTCCAAACCGCAGATTCCTCCGCTTCGCTACCGAACGACTACAAATGCGGCACTTGTATTTTGTTGTCATCCCGTAGGGATCTGCGGTCCGCCAGCTGCCGCACTCCACCCAAGGGAAACACCCTACGAAGTAGCAGACTGCGTCTGGCTCGGACTGCTCTGCCTGTTATTAGCCTGGCTATTATTCGTCTGAGTCGGCGTATTCGTCCCCGTCAGCGGAGCATCCCGCACCGCGACCGCCGTCATATCCGTAGCGGGCAGCGGCACCTTGTTACCTTCCGCGTCAATTTCGTTCGACTCCACAAAGAAGCTCGTCAGGTAAGCCGCCCCAAAGCTCGTTGTAATGGCCACATCGGCGGCGTCGCGGCCGGTTGCCATCAGGATGCGGCCCAGCCGCCGGTAGTTGTGGCGCGCGTCCAGGTCGATCCATTGCCCGTCGAGGAAGACCTGGTACCACGCGCTGAAGTCGCCCAGCCCGCTGTACGGCCGGCGAATGTCGCCGATGTAGCCGGTCACGTAGCGTGCCGGGATGTTCTGGCAGCGGCTCAGCGTGACGGCCAGGTGCTGGAAGTCGCGGCAGACGCCCACGCGCTCCGTGAAGACGTCCATGGCCGTCTTGGTCGGCCGCGCGGCGTTGTAGTTGAAGGTCACTTTCTCATGCACCCAGTCGCGGATGGCGATAGCCTTTTCCCACCCGGACGCGATCCCCCCGAACAGGTCCTGCGCGATGGCCCCGAACTGATCCACCTGGCAGTAGCGGCTGGGCAGCAGGAACTGCAGCACCTCCGCCGGCAGGTCGTCGATCGCCGCCTGCCGCGCGCCGGGAAAGCCCTGGTCGGCGTCCGGGTCGGCGTCGATGACGTTTGACCCCGTAAGCCACAGGTACCCCGCCGGCGCGATAAACCGCGCGCAGCGATTGCCAAACGTATCCAGGTAGTCGCGCGATTGCACCGGCGACTTGGTGTAGGCGGTCGACCCCGGCCCATGCTGCATCGGGTCGTCCATCGTCTCGATGAGGAGCTCGTTGCCGGAGCGCAGCCGCGGCGTGAGCGAGGGGTGCAGATGCAGCATCGCCACCATCGCGATGGGCGCGGGAAGACGGAACTGGATGTCGAACTCGGAACGAATGAGCAAAGGCAAGCTCCCCTCGCGGTTTGGTTGAACCCCCAGTCTAGACCAAACCACCCCGGAGGATGGAGCCTTTGCCCTTTTGTTTGTCATTCCCGCAGGGAATCTGCGTTTGAAGCGCCACGAATCATGGGCAATCAACCATTGCGTACGAGGCCTTTTCGCAAGCTCCTGTCTTTGCGCCCCCGCCCGTATTAGGATGGGAAATCAATGGGGATACGACTCGAGCTTCAACATCGGACGGCCTACCGGTACGACAAGCCGATCTCGCTCGGCCCGCAGCTCATCCAGCTGCGCCCCGCGCCGCACGGCCGCACGCCCGTCTCGGACTACGCGCTGGCCGTCACGCCGGCCGAGCACCGGCTGCGCTGGCAGTTCGACTCAAGCGCCAACCACGTCGCGCGGCTGAACATCCCGGGTAAAACCGCTGAGTTCATCGTCGACGTCACGCTCGTAGCGGACATGACGCCGATCAACGCGTTCGACTTCCTGCTCGACCCCAGCTTCGCCGCCTACCCGTTCCACTACCCGGCCGAGCTCGCCCAGACCCTCGCCCCCTGCCTCTTCCTCGACCCCGTCGGCCCGCGCCTACAGGCCTTCGTCAACGCCATCCCCACGATCAATCAGGGCACCGTCGCCTTTTTATCCATGGTTGCGGCGCGCGTGCGCAACGCGGTCGGCTACGTGACGCGCATGGAGCACGGCGTGCAGACCTGCGAGACGACGCTCACCGAGCGCACCGGCTCCTGCCGCGACTCCGCCTGGCTGCTGGTGCAGTCGCTGCGCTGCTTTGGCCTGGCCGCGCGCTTTGTTTCGGGCTACCTGCTGCAGCTCGCCGCGGAAGCAGGCGAAGAGGGCCCCAGCGAAGACACCGCAGACCTGCACGCCTGGGCGGAGGTCTATCTTCCCGGTGCCGGCTGGGTGGGCCTCGACCCCACCTCCGGGCTCTTCGCCGCGGAGGGCCACATCCCGCTTGCCTGCGCCGCCACGCCCGCGCAGGCCGCGCCCATCCAGGGTACGGTCGAGCCCGCCCAAGTGGACTTCAGCTACAGCTTCACCACGCAGCGGCTCAACGAAACCCCCACGCTGGCAAAGCCCTTCAGTGACGCCGCGTGGTCCCGCGTCCGCGCCGTCGCCCACGCCGTCGACCGCGATCTCGCAGCCCAGGACGTGCGCCTGACCATGGGCGGCGAGCCCACCTACGTCGGCATCGACGAGCCCGAAAGCGGCCAGTGGAACCTCGAAGCGCTTGGCCCCCTCAAGCGCACGCGCGGCCTGGAGCTCCTGCGTCAGCTACGCGCGCGCACTGCGCCCGGAGCCCTGCTGCACTTCGGGCAAGGGAAGTGGTACCCCGGCGAGCCGCTCCCGCGCTGGGCCTTCCAATGCATCTCCCGCACCGACGGCGTGCCGGTGTGGGAAGACGTCAGCCTTATCGCGACGGAGGACCAGGACCTGGGCTTCGGGCTCGAGCAGGCGCACGTCTTCCTCAAGGCACTCACCCGCCGCCTGCAGGTCTCCGCCGACTCCATCCTGCCGGCCTTCGATACCGACACCCCCACCGGCTACATTCTCCCCCTGCGCCGTCGCCAGCCCGCCGGCACACTAGCCTGGTCCAGCCAGCTCTGGTTCCCGCGCCCCGAGCGCCTCATCCTCTTCCCCGGCGACTCGCCCATCGGCTACCGCATCACCGCCGAATCCGTCCCCTTCGTAGCCCCCGACGAGCTCACCCACTCAGGCGAGCTCCCCGCGCATCCCGCCCGCCACCCCGAGCTCTTCGGCATCGATCCCACCCCCGACCCACTCCCCCCGCTCTCCGCCACCGCCGAGCAGGCCCCCGAGCTCAGTGAGTTAATTCGCCCCGCGCTCTGCGTCCAGGCCGTCGCCGGCCGCCTGCACGTCTTCCTGCCCTACATCCTCGCGCTAGCCGATTATCTCGACCTCGTCGCCGCTGTCGAAGACACCTGCGCGCACCTCGCCATGCCGGTCTGGATCGAAGGCTATCCGGCCCCGTACGACCCGCGCCTGC
Source organism: uncultured Acidobacteriaceae bacterium (assembly GCA_964249685.1). Taxonomy (GTDB): domain Bacteria; phylum Acidobacteriota; class Terriglobia; order Terriglobales; family Acidobacteriaceae; genus Edaphobacter. The sequence goes on along the minus strand of CAXUDC010000049.1, from coordinate 7,307 downwards.
GCCTCTTCGGCCTCACCCCAGACCCCGGCGTCCTCGAGGTTAACCTGCCCCCCACCGCCACCTGGGACGAGCTCGAGGCCACAAACGCCACCCTGCAGGAGCTCGCCCACGCCAACCGCCTCATCGCGGGCAAGTTCGCCTACGACGGCAGCCATCTCTCGACCGGCGGTGGCAGCCACATCGTGCTTGGCGCGGCCTCCGTGCTCGAGTCGCCCATCCTGCGCCGGCCCGACCTGCTGCGCTCGATGCTCACCTTCTGGCAGCGCCACCCCTCGCTCGCGTACCTTTTTTCCGGCATGTACGTCGGCCCCACCAGCCAGTACCCACGCGTCGACGAGGCCCGCGTGGACGCCCTCTACGAGCTCCAAGTAGCCTTCAGCCAGCTTACGGCCGACCCCGTCCAGCCCTGGATCCTCGACGGCCTCTTCCGCAACCTGCTCGTCGACGTCACCGGCAACACTCACCGGGCGGAGTTCTGCATCGACAAGCTCTACCCGCCCGAAGGCCAGGGCCTGCGCGCCGGCCTGCTCGAGCTGCGCGCCTTCGAGATGCCGCCGCACTACCGCATGAACCTCCTGCAAATGCTGCTCATCCGCGCCCTCGTCGCTGCCTTCTGGCGCACGCCGTACACCGAGCCGCTCATCCGCTGGGAGGCCACGCTCCACGACCGCTTCATGCTCCCGCACTTCGTCCTCGACGACTTCACCCAGGTCCTCACCTACCTCCGCGACGCCGGCTTGGCCTTCGAGCCCGCCTGGTTCCGCGCCCACACTGACTTCCGCTTCCCGCGCATCGGCACCCTCACCGCCGAAGGCGTAGAGCTTGAACTCCGCCAGGCGCTCGAGCCCTGGAACGTTCTCGCCGAGGAGACCCACGCCGGCGGCACCGGGCGCAGTGTCGACTCGTCGCTCGAGCGCATGCAGGTCAAGATCACCGGCCTCGCTCCCGGCAGCCGCTTCGCCGTCACCTGCAACGGCCGCAAGGTCCCCCTGACCCCCACCGGCACCCCGGGCGAGGCCATCGCCGGCATCCGTTACCGCGCCCGCACCCTCAACGCCACGCTGCACCCCACCATCCCGGTGCACACGCCGCTCGTCTTCGACCTCCTCGACACCACGACCGGTCGCGCCATCGCCCGCTGCACCTACTTCGCCGGCCCGCCCGACGGCACCATTCACACCACCCGCCCACGCGACGCGGACGAGGCCGCCGCCCGCCGGCGCGAGCGCTTCCAGCTCTCCGAGCCACCGCCCGACCCCCCCCCCCCCCCGCCCGACGAGCACAACCCCGTCTTCCCCATGACGCTCGACCTCCGCTTTCCCAAGGCTACCCGGTGATCCTCGGCGACGATTACGAATCCGCCGCCCACGGCGCTCCTTACGACGAAGCCGCTTCCGCCGGCGACCACCCGCGCCCGCACTGGGCGCCGCTCATGCAGAATCTCCGCGACCTCGGCCCCGCCGAGCTCGCCCACCGCTGGTCGCTCGCCGAGCGCCGCATCCGCGACAACGGCATCACCTACAACATCTACGGCGACCCTCAGGGCGCCAACCGCCCCTGGGCCACCGACGCCGTCCCCCTCATCCTCCCGGAGGCCGAGTGGGCCTATCTCGAAGCCGGCATCCTGCAGCGTGCGCGCCTGCTCAGCTGCCTGCTCGAAGACCTCTACGGCTCCCAGCAGCTCCTCACCGAAGGCCGTTTCCCCGCGGCCCTGCTCTACGGCAACCCTGCCTTTTTGCGCCCCATGGTCGGTGTCAAGGTACCGCCGCACAGCCACCTTCACATGCTCGCCATCGACCTTGCGCGCGCGCCTAGCGGCCGCTGGTGGGTGCTCGCCGACCGCACCCAGGCCCCGTCCGGCAGCGGCTACGCGCTTGAAAACCGCACCATCGTCTCCGACCTGTTGCCCGAGCTCTTCCGCCAGTCCAACGTTCACCGCCTTGCGCCGTTCTTCCGCGCCCAGCGCGAGGCCCTCATCGCCCTCTCGCACCGAGAGAATCCACGCATCGTCCTCCACACCCCCGGCCCCCACAACGAAACCTACTTCGAGCACTCCTACCTGGCCCGCTATCTCGGCTTCACCCTCGTCACCGGCTCCGACATGACCGTCCGCGAGCGCAAGCTCTACCTCAAGACCGTCGACGGCCTGGAGCAGGTCGACGTTCTGCTCCGCCGCGTCGATGACGGCTTCTGCGACCCGCTCGAGCTCCGCGGCGACTCGCTGCTCGGCGTCCCCGGCCTGGTCGACGCCATCGTCGCCGGCAACGTCGCCGTCGCCAACGCGCTCGGCAGCGGCCTCATCGAGTCCGCCGCCATCATGCCCTTTCTCCCCGGCCTCTCGCGCCATCTCCTCGGCGAAGAGCTCAAGATCCCCTCCGTCGCCACCTGGTGGTGCGGCCAGCCCAGCGCCCTCAACTGGGTCCTGAACCACCTCGAGCAGGTCGTCGTCAAACCCGCCTTCCCCAGCCGCGGCGGCATGGAGCCCGTCTTCGGCTCGCAGCTCCCCCCGGAAAAAAAAGAGGCCTTCCTCGCCCGCCTCCGCGCCTTTCCGCACGAGTACGTCGCGCAGGAGCAGGTCGCGCTCTCGACCGCGCCCGTCTGGGACGCCGGCACCCTGCACGCCCGCTCCATGGTCCTGCGCACCTACGTGCTGAACACGCCGCAGGGCTGGCTCGCAATGCCCGGCGGCCTCGTCCGCGTGTCCGACTCCGAGGGCGCGGTCGTCTCCATGCAGCGCGGCGGTCACAGCAAGGACGCCTGGGTCCTGTCCAACGCGCCCGTGGACCCCTTCTCGCTCCTCCGCCCCGCCGCCGAGCCGCTCGAACTCCGCCGCGCACCGCGAGTCATCCCCTCCGGCGTCGCCGACAACACCTTCTGGCTCGGCCGCTACGTCGAGCGCGCGGAAAACATGGCCCGCATCCTGCGCTCGCTCGTGCCCCGCGTGCGCCGCGGCGTGGACTCCGAACTGCCTGCGCTCCTCGCCCTCCACACCGGCCTGGGCACGCGGCAGTCCAAGCTGCCCAAGCGCAAGCCCGCCACCTTCCCGGCGTTCGAGCGCGAGCTTCGTTCCATGCTCACCGACCACAAGCGCGGCGACTCGCTGCCCAGCACCCTTGCCGAGATCGCACGCATCGGCGGCAACGTCCGCGAGCGCCTCTCCGCCGACATGATGCTGCTCATCGGCCAGCTCCGCACCGCGCTCGACACCACCCCCGGCGCGCCCCTGCCCGACTTCAGCCTACTCCTCACCGAGTGTCTCGAGCTGCTCTCCGCCTTCTCCGGCATGGAGCGCGAAAACCTGATCCGCGGCTCCGGCTGGCTCTTTATGAGCCTCGGCCGCAGGCTCGAGCGCGCCATCTATCTCACCCGCCAGATGCGCGTCATCACGCGGCCGCTCGCGACCGAAAACTGGGCCTACCTCGAGTACCTCCTCGAGGTCGCCGACTCCTCCGTCACCTACCGGATCCGCTACTACACCACGCTTCAGCCGCTCGCCGTGCTCGACGTCCTCATGCTCGACGAGACCAACCCCCGCTCGCTCGAGTTCCAGCTCGAGCACCTCGTCGACCTTTACCACAAGCTCCCCCGCAACGATGCCGGCGATCTCGCCACGCTGCAATCCGCGCTCGACCGCCTGCGCGCCATCGACCTGCAGGCCATCCCCTACCCCCTCCCCGGCGAGTCTATCCGCCGCAATCACCCCCTGCGCCAGCTCGACCGCTATCTCGTCGACCTCGACCACCTGCTCCCGTCCTGGTCCAACAACCTCTCCAGCCGCTACTTCAGCCACGCCCGCACGCTCCCCATCACCATGGGCCAGTAGCCGTTTGTTTGCCATTCCCGAACGGAATCTGCGTTTCGCACCACCATCCCCGCATTCCGCATCCAACGCACCTGGCCCGTCACTACGCCGGAGACAAGCACCCTCCATGCTTTACAACATCTCTCACCGCACCACCTACAAATACGTCTATCCCGTCTCCGTCGGCAACCACGTAGCGTGCCTCAAACCCCGTTCCTTTGCTGAAAACGAGCTCCTCCGCAATACCGTCCACATCTCCCCCGCGCCCCACACCCTCACCGAGCGCACCGACTTCTTCGGCAACACGCTCTGGTTCTTCACCATCGAGGAGCCCCACCAGGAGCTCGTCGTCGAGTCCCGCAGCGAAGTCCAGCGCACCGGCCATGCCCCCCACGCGTCCGCTTCGTGGGAAGATTCCGCCGTCGATCTATCCCAGCGACACAGCCCCCAGGCTCTCGACGCCGCCCAGTACCAGTTCGAATCCCCCCGCATCCGCATCGCGCCCGACTTCGCCGCCTACGCGCGCGAGTCTTTCACCCCGCGCCGCGATCTCCGCGAGGCTCTCCTCGAGCTCACCGCGCGCATCCACCACGACTTCCGCTTCGACTCCAAAGTAACCACCGTCCGCACCACGCCCGAGGAGGTCTTCAAGAAACGCGGAGGCGTCTGCCAGGACTTCGCCCAGGTCCAGATCGCCTGCCTGCGCTCGATCCATCTCGCCGCCCGCTATGTCAGCGGCTATCTCCGCACGTATCCGCCCCCCGGCCGCCCTCGCCTCATCGGCGCGGATGCCTCGCATGCGTGGCTTTCGGTCTACTGCCGCTCCGCCGGCTGGCTCGACATGGACCCCACCAACAACGTCGCGCCCACCGACGGCCACGTCACCGTAGCCTGGGGCCGCGACTACGGCGACGTGAGCCCCCTGCGCGGCCTCATCCTCGGCGGCGGCCAAAGCAACCTGAACGTGCAAGTAGACATGGAACCGGTCGGATAAAGCAGCGCTCCTGCTCTTTTAAGACAAAGATTAGGGGATTAGACGAATAAAAGGGATCAAGGCGGATAAAGCAAGAATAAGTATTGTCCTTACAAGCCCTATGCTTTATCCGCATTGATCCGCTCTGATCCGTCTTACCCCTGTAATCTTTGTTTTGTTTAGTTCAACCTGCGAAGGTAAGTACCTAGAACTCCACCCGAACGCTCACCTGACCCGTCCGATTCCCTCCAAAATCCGACCCGCGCGCCTGGGTAATCACCCCAAACGACGGGTTCGTCACATCCAGCACCGGATCCGCCAGGTTGGTGTGGTTCAGCACGTTGGTGAAGCTCGCCTGCGCGCGCACGCGCACCGCCTCCGTGATCGCAAACGCCTTGCTCACGCCGGTCGAAAGGCTCACGGTGCCGGGTCCGGTCAGGTCTCCGATGCTCTCCGAGCCAAAGCGCCCGATGGGTGCGACGGGAACCGGAATGGTTGGGGTGTTGTCATATCCGCCGACCACGCAGTTGCCGTTCTCGAGCGAGGCAAAGCCGGTGGTGTTGCCCAGACCAGTGCCGCCCGGGCAGGTGAAGGCCGCCTTGTTGAACCAGGCCGTGCGCGACCGGCCGGCGAGGTTGCCGGAGGCCACGCGGTCCGGCCTCTGCTGCCGGAAGTAGAGCGAGCCCGAGCCCGTGCCGGAGGGGTCCGCGTTGCCGGACGGGATAAACGCCGTCAGCGCCGGCCCGCTTTGCAGCGCGAAGATGCCGCTGAGCTGCCAACCGCCCAGCGCCAGATCCGCGGCGCGGCCGATGCCGCCGAGATAGTGTTTACCCCGGCCGACCGGCAGCTCGTAGACGCCGTTCGAGATCAGCCGATGCCGCCGCGTGCCGACGACGTTGCCGTAGTCGACATGCTGGTCGTAGGCGTAGCTGGCGTCGTAGCCGCCCTGCTCGTCGACGAAGCTCTGCGCGCCGGTAGCCGACGCGGCCCCGTAGGTGCCCTGGTTGTCGGCCAGGTTTCTGGCGAAGGTATAAGCGACGTCGAGCGAGTAGCCGTGCTGCGAGCGGTGGTGCAGCTCCGCCTGTCCGGATTGATAGTTGGCGTTGGCGCTGGTGGCGCGGTTGTAGATGGCGCCGAAATTGGGGAAGGGAAATGCGGAGCGCGGCTGGAGCGCGGCGATCGTCTGGCTGTTGTAGGTAAGCTGGTTGAGCTCCGGCTGCCAGACCAGATGCCACGTGCTCATGCCCACGTAGGACGCGCGCAGGCCGAACCCATGGCCGAGATCCTGGTCGACCGACAGGTTGGTCTGGAGCGAGTAGGGGTCGTGCCAGTGGATATCGACGGCGGAGTAGAAGACGCCGGTGCCGGCGCTTGAGCCGGCGAGTGCGTTCACGCTGCCGGTGTTTGGGAAGGTGTAGGCGGGACCGCTGGCCGAGAGGGAGTTGTAGTACGTCTGCAGATTGGACTGCAGTGTGCCGGTAAGCGCGTAGAAGAGCGCGCCGGAGGTGGTGATGTTGAAGTAGCCGGCACCGCCGCGGATCGCGGTCCGCTCGTTGCCGAAGGGCCGGAAGGCGAAGCCCAGGCGCGGCTCGAAGCGTAAGCGCGGCGTGGTGCGCAGCGCCGCGGGCAGGCCCGCCTGGGTGTTTGAGACCACCGGCGTGCAGCCCGCGCCGTTCGCCGCGGGACCGGTCGAAGAGCCGATCACGGGGCAGGCGTTGAAGCCCTGCAGCTCCGGTGTGCTGAGCAGGTTGGCGTAGCCCGTGGGATAGATCAGCCGCCCGGTTTTGGGCACGGACGGGTCGAAGTTGCCGAGCTCGCCGTTGGTCGAGGTGAAGCCGGGATGGAGCTCGTAGCGGAGGCCGAAGGTGACGTTCAGCCGGGGCGTCGCATTCCAGGTATCCTGCACGTAGACCGCGTAGGCGTTGGCCTTGCCGTTGTTGTCGGTCTGGACGTTGTCTACCTGCGAAAGGTAGGGGACGCCCGCGAGGAAGTCGGCGAACTCGTTGCCCGTCAAGCTGGAGTCCTGCGAAAAGTAGAAGTTGCCGTAGTTGTCTGAAGGCGCAAAGGAGAGCGGCGTAAAGGCGTTGAGCATGCGGATGTCAGCGCCGGCGACGACGGTGTGGCGTCCGCGCTGGTAGGTAAGGTTGTCGGTGTATTGAAAGAGTCGCGAGCGCTCGGACTGGTTCAGGCGCTCGCCCACCATCGAGTAGTTCTGGAAGCCGAGGTGCGGCACGCCGTTGAAGAACGCCGGCGGCAGGCCCTGCAGGTTTGCGCTGGCGGTGAGCGCGGTGCCGTTGAAGGGGTTCGAGTTGCCGTCCTGCTCGAGCGTGAATCCGAAGCGGAACTCGTTGGTCAGGTGCGGCGTAAGCACCAGGTTGAACGACGAGGCAAGGATGCGGTAGGTAGCAAAGGCATTGCCGGTGGGCAGGGCGAGATCTTCAGGCAGCTGCTGGTCGATGCTCTTGTTGGTGTAGCGCGCAAAGGCCGTGGCGCGCGCGCCAAAGGTGCGATCCAGGCGCAGATCGTACTGGT
>CAXUDC010000048.1:0-19889 GCA_964249685.1 uncultured Acidobacteriaceae bacterium | reverse complement strand
CTGGGGCGCAAGCCCCAGGTATTGGGCCAGGGCATGACCTAAGCCCTGAAGGGGCAACTCATAGGGAAGGCTGGCTCTCAAGAGGGAGTTGTAGCAAAAGAACGATGCCCTGAAGGTGGGCGTGTCATGTCAGAAGGACGATAACATAAGGGGCTCTGGCACAACTAGCCCTAAAGGGGTGGGGTTCCGCTCTCCCATTAGGGCATTCCCTTCAGTTGTAGTACAGCATCAGTCGAACCGCAGATCCCTACGGGATGACAACCAAAATGCAACTGCCCGCTTTTTGTTGTCATTCCGTAGCGCAGCGGAGGAATCTGCGGTTCGAACCAGCACTACACCCTCAGGAGTCCTATCGCCACTACGGATTGCCGATGATCATCCCGACTCCGTTGGCCGGTCTTTCATTCCTTCGTTGGGAATGCAAGCAGTTCCATCGGCAACCAGTGTCCCGCTTCCACGATCAGCCTTTCGACCACGACGTTGCCAGACAGGTTGAAGGGACATCAGTTCTTCTGTCTCGGCGATCGCTTTTGGGTCTTCAATGGTCAGGATTTATCTGCTTCCCCCAGGGTGCCGTTGAGCCTGCGCCAGGACAGGCTCTTCCATGAGATCCCCTTCGCCGGGCGCTAGAAACAGGTTCGCCTCGAGCCCATGTTGGCGCGTGTACAGATCGTAATACCGGCCACCCAGCGCGTAGAGCGTCTCATGCGTGCCGCGCTCCACGATGTTACCCTGCTCGACGACCAGGATCTGGTCGGCGCGCCGGATCGTCGACAACCGGTGCGCAATCACGAACGTCGTGCGACCCTTCATGAGCGCGTTCAGCCCGCCCTGAATCATCGCCTCGGACTCGGAGTCGAGCGAGCTGGTGGCCTCGTCGAGGATGAGGATGCGCGGGTCGGCGAGGATGGCGCGCGCGATCGAGATGCGCTGGCGCTGGCCGCCCGACAGCTTTACGCCGCGCTCGCCGACGATCGTGTCGTAGCCCTCGGGAAAGCGGTCGGCGAACTCGTCCACGCGCGCGATGCGGCAGGCTTCCAGGAGCTGTGCCTCGGTAGCCCTGGGACGCGAAAACAGAATGTTTTCGCGGATCGATCCGTCGAAGAGAAACGTCTCCTGCAGCACCACGCCAAGCATCTCGCGATAGCTGCTGAGCTTGACGGTCGCAAGGTCCGTGTCGTCGACCAGGATGGCTCCGCCGGTCGCCGTATGGAAGCCGCAGATGAGCGAGATGATGGTCGATTTGCCGGAGCCGCTCGAGCCCACCAGCGCCGTCACGGTCCCAGGCTGCGAGTCGAAGCTGATGCCGTGCAGCACAGGCTTGCCGGCCTCATACTCGAAGCTCACCTCGTCGAAGCGGACCTCGCCGCGAAGCTCGCTCAGCGCCACCGTACGCTCGGGCGCGGCATCCTCCTCGCGCTCTTTCATGATTTCCGTCGTGCGGTCCAGGCCTGCCATGGCCTCGGTCAACTGCGTGCCGATAGACACCAGCTGCGCAATCGGCGCGACCATGAAGGCAAGAAAAGTCACATAGGCAACATAACCGCCCGTCGTGAGCTTGCCCGCGAGCACCTGGTGCGCGCCCAGGTACATGATCAGTGCGCCGACAATGCCGAGGATGCTTGTCGACGCGAGCGACATCATCGACTGCGCTGTCAGCGACGAGATCACGTTGTCCAGCAGCCGCTGAGCGCCCGCCGCAAACACACGCGCTTCGCTCTCCTCCGCGTGGTAGCCCTTGATTACGCGCACGCCGCCAAGCGACTCGGTCAGACGACCCGTAACCTCGGCATTGATCTTTGCGCGCTCGCGGAAGATGGGGCGGATGGTCTTGAAGGCCTTCTGCAGGATCAGGCCGAAGACAACAAGGATGGCGAAGGTCAACAGCGTCATCTCGACGCTAAGCCGGATCAGGTAGCAGAACGCAAAGATCGCGGTAAGCAGACCTCCGAAGAAGTCCACCACGCCGGTGCCGATCAGATTGCGCACGCCCTCGACATCGGTCATGATGCGGGCCACTAGAGTTCCAGTCCGGTTCTCGTCGAAGAAGGAGATGGAAAGCCGGCCGATGTGCGCTTGCACCTGGGTGCGCAGCTCCGTGATCAGGCGCTGCCCCGCCTTTGAGAGCAGTTGCGTCAGCGTGTAGGAGCTCACCCCTTGAATGATCGTCGCGAGCACCACAATGCCAACGATGCGAGGCAGCAGCCAGACCTGATGATGCGTCATGACATTGTCGATCAGGTAGCGGATCGACGCCGGCAAAGCCAGCCCGCTTGCACGGTTGATTACCATTAACAGGAAGCTGCCGCCCAGCAGCGCACGGCGCGGCTTGATCAGCTTCCAGATCTCCGGCCAGATATCCTTGAACTTCGGCTTCGGCCGTTTTGCCGTCAGTTCTGCCGTCGTTGCGCGGCCGGTGCCACGCGAGGGCCGGTCGGCGCTCGGCATCCCGTTGTTGAAGCTCGACGAACTAAACGAACCAGCCATGGCAGTTCCCCTGGGTTACTGTCCCGCCAGGCGTGCGCGGCGATTCTCAATAAAATTACGAACACAGAACGCGACAAAAATCAGCGAGATCAGGCACACCAGCGCGCGCTCCTCGATCCCGATCGGGTTCGGCAGGTCCGCGTTGTGCGCCAGTTGGAAGACTTGGATCGCCCCCTTCAACCCGAAGCCGACCCCGATCAGGCACACCAGGACGGCAATATGCATCCACAAGGCCCTGCGCTTCAGGTCGTTGGTCCAGCCCAGCGCGCCGCACACCACCAGTAGCACGCCCAGCCCGGCCGGGTGCAGCATACCCTTGTGCCCAGGGCCGGCAAGGTAGGCCGCGCCGGCCGAGACCACAATCAACAACACTCCAAACACAATCGTCAGCCTGGCCATCGCGAATCTCCGTGTATCCAAACAGCATAACCGAAAAGCGAAGAACTTACGAAACAGCCGCCTGTTTCATCTGCGCAATCAAGTCTGCGGGCTGCCAATCGTTGCTCGGGTACCAGGCAATCACCTTGCCGTCGCGGCCGATCAGCACAGTCGAAAGCGAGTGCATCACCGAGCTCGGATCGTTCTCCGCGCCCTGCGTCACGCCGACGTCGAAGTACTGCTCCAGCTTCGGCAGGTCCGCGACCGACGGCGCGGCAAAGTCCCAGTGCCTGAAGTCCTCGTTCGTGAAGCGCCCCGTGTGGGCACCACCATAGCTGCGCAGCACCGCCGGCGTGTCATAGGAAGGGTCGAAGCTGACGCTCAGCAGATGCGTCTTCGCATAGACTGCTTTATCATCCGCCAGCGCCTTGTCGATCGCCGCAAAGTTCGAGCTCATGCGCGGGCAGAAATCCGCCAGCGGGCAGCGCGTATAGATGAACGTCAGCAGCAGCACGCGCCCGTGGAACTGGTCGAGATCGATCCGCTTCCCGCTCTGGTTCAGCAGGTGAAAGTCGGGCACCGCATCGCCCGGCGCGGGCACGTGGTACTGCACCTTCGGTACCGTGTCGGGCCGCGCCTGTGCCACGACTACGATATTGCGTAGCCGCGGATTCAGCGCACCGGCCGCGTCGTAGTCCACCAGCACGTCTGCCGTGATGATATCGCCTGCATGCAGCTCGCCGATCGTGTTCGCGTCGACCACCTTGTAGGCCATCGTCATCGCTTCCATGTAGCCCGGGATGGCCTGGTGCGCAACCGTGATGTGGCCGCCGGCCTCGTCGGTCGAGATGATCTTACCGCGCATATGGAAGGTCTTCTGCTCGATCTTCGCGGAGCCGGGGCCCGCGGCTTTCCGGCAGCCGCTGCCCGCCAACATCGCCAACGCGAGACAAACCACACCAAATCTCATTCCCCCATGATAATGGTTGCGTGAGCGATCAGGATTTGACCTCGTCAACGAAGGCCGGAGACGCGCCCAGCCTGCCCTTCATGCATGCCGCCTTTGTGCTCGCCGGGCTGGGCACGATGCTGCTTGGGCCGATCCTGCCGCTGCTGGCCACGCGCTGGTACCTGCAGGACGCGCAGCTCGGGCTGCTGCTGCTGGCGCAGTTCTGCGGCGCGACGATCGGCGGCAGCACCACGTCGCAGCGCCTGCGCGGCGGTCTGACGATCGGGCTACTCGCGGCCGGGCTGGGCTTCAGTTCCTTTGCGCTCTCGTCGGGGCTTGTCGCTGCCTGCCTCAGCCTGGTCGTGGCGGGCTTCGGCGTCGGACGCACCATCGCCACGGTCAACATTCTCGCCGGCGCGCGCTACACGCAGCATCGCGCCGCTGCGCTCTCCTGGCTCAACTTCTCCTGGAGCTTCGGCGCGCTGCTCTCGCCGCTCTCGGCTGCGTGGCTCGCCTCACGCTTCGCGCTGACGCACCTGCTGCTGGTCTTTGCGACATGCTTCCTGGCGCTGAGCGCGGTGCTCTTCCTGCAGGCAAGATCCGGTGAATTCCCACAGCATGCCCCCGCCGAGGCAACGGCCCAGACCGGCGTTCGGCCCACGCTCTTCCTCTACTTCGCGGCATTGCTGCTCCTCTATGGCGGGCTCGAAACCTGCCTGAGCGCGTGGCTCACCACCTACGCGCTGCGCTACGGCCGGAGCTCGCTCGTGCTCAGCGAGTACACCATGGTCCTGTTCCTCTGCGGCCTGACCGCCGGCCGCGCCCTGGCCGCGCAGCTGCTCAAGCGCATACGCGACACCACGCTGCAGCGCGCCTCGCTGCTGCTTGCGGGTCTGCTGGGTGCAGCGCTCGCCCTGGCCCACACGGCCGCGCTGATCGCCACCGCCGCCGTGCTGCTGGGCATCTGCCTTGCGCCTATCTTTCCGGCGACGTTCGCCATCGTGCTCAGCTCGCGCCCGACCGCGCGACAGGCCGGCATCATCCTCGCGACCTCAGGCCTGGGCGCGGCGTCGCTGCCGTGGCTGATGGGCGTGGTCTCGACACACAGCGGCTCGCTGCAACTGGCGCTGATCCTGCCGGTCGCGGCGGCGCTGGCGATGCTTGCGCTGACGCTGCTTGCGCCACGCAATCCTGATTTCCACGCCTCGACCCGCCGCGGTTAAGGTATAAGAAAGGTATGTCCGCAGGCGAAGATCCAGTGAAGATTGCAGAGCCTCTGCTGCCCTCGCTCCTGGCACGCCTGCGCGCCGGCGACCTCCTCGTCACCGCCAACCAGCGAGCCGCGCGAACCATGCGTCGTGCCTACGACCAAACCATGCAGCACGAGGGCCACGTGCAATGGTTTCCCGCCAACGTGTTCGCGCTCGACGCCTGGCTCGACAGCCTCTGGCGCGACCTGCTGCTCACCGGCGGCGAGACGCGCCTGCTGCTCAATCGCATCCAGGAGCACACGCTTTGGCGCGCGATCGTCGCCGCCGACCCGGAGGTCTCCGGCCTGCGCTCGACCGACCTGCTCGCCGAGATGGCCGCGCAGGCCTGGGCCGCCACCTGCCGGCACAACGGCCGCGAGCGACTGCGCGAGTTCGGCATCAGCACCGATACGCGGGCCTTCGAGCGCTGGGCCCGGGAGTTCGAGCAGCGCGCCAACCGCGCCGGCTACCTGCCCGCCGGACGGCTTCCAGGCGCGCTCGGCAACGCGCTCGCGCAATCGACGCTTTCCCTGCCCGAAACCGGGATCACGCTCGTCGACTTCGACCAGCTCCCCCCCGCGCTCGAAGATCTGCTGGAGCAAATCGACCGTGCCGGATACCCCGTCCAGCGCGTCCACACCACCCTTCCCTCCACATGCTTCCTGGCCCAGGCGACCGACGACGCAGCCGAGTTAGAAGCTGCCGCCCACTGGTGCCGCGAGCGCCTGGAGCACAATGGTGCCTGCCGCATCGCGGTCGTCGTCCCCGCGCTCGCGGATCGCCGCAGCGCCCTCGAACGCGCCTTCGCCCAAATACTCACGCCGCAGACCCAGGCTATCACCGCGCCCGCACCCCCCGCTCTCTTCGAGTTCTCGCTCGGCCAACCACTCGCCCGCACCGCCCCTTGCGAGGCCGCGCTCGACCTCCTGCGCTGGACCCAGGCGGCGCTCCCGCTCGAATCCATCAGCGCCCTCCTGCTGTCTCCCTTTTTCGGCGCGTCCGGCCCGGAGGCCCTCCTAGCCGCCGACTTCGACGTCCACACCCTCCGCCAGCTGCAACTCCTCCGCCCCGAGCTCTCGCTAGAAGCCTTCCTCGACCGCGCTGCAAACCCACGACGAGGCCCGAGGCTACCCCACGTTCTGCTCGGCAATCTTGACGCCCTGCACCGCTACGCCCGCGCCGAACACCTCGCCGACCAGGCCGCGCAGCAATCCCACGAGGACTGGTCGGACGCCTTCCGCGCCGCACTCGCAGCCTCCGGCTGGACCGCTGCTACCGACCGCGACTCGCTGAGCTGGCAGACGCGCCAGCGCTGGGAAAGCGCGCTCGACGAGCTCGCCACGCTGGACTTCGACGGCGCCCGCCCCACCGCCGCGGACGCGCTCCTGCAGCTCACCCGCATCGTCCAGCAGACCATCTTCGCGCCCGAATCCGGCGATGCGCCCGTCCAGATCCTCGGCCCGCTCGAGCTCGGCGGCGTCGCCTTCGACCACCTCTGGTTCCTCGGCGCCGACGACCTCTCCTGGCCTATCCTCCCCTCGGCCAGCCCGCTCATCCCCTGGGCCGTCCAGCAGTCGCTTGGGCTTCCCGGCGCCGACGCCACCCGCGACCGACGCCACGCCCGCGCCCTGACCGAGCGCATCGCCGCGAGCGCCCAGGAGGTCGTCTTCAGCTACGCGCAGCACGCGGAAGAAGGCACCCGCCGCCCCAGCCCGCTGCTCGCCGACCTCAACCTGACACCCATAGCAATCCCGCCGCCACCCGCCCCTGCAGACCCAATCCCCCTCCTCGAGCACCTCGACGCCATCCCCATCGCCGCCCTCCCCGACGAGGTCATCGAAGGCGGCGCATCCATCCTGCAGGCCCAGGCCGCGTGCGCCTTCCGCGCCTTTGCCGAAAAGCGCCTGCGCTCCGCCGAGCCCGAGACCACCCAGGCCGGCCTCAACCCACGTGACCGCGGCTCCATCGTGCACGATGTCATGGAGCACTTCTGGAGCGAGCTCGAGCACCAGGACGCGCTCCTCGCCCTCACCCTCGAGCAGCGCCACCAGCTCCTCGACCTCTGCATCGACCAGGCCCTGACCCGCACGCACACGCACACATCCTGGGATCGCACTTATATAGAGGTCCAGCGCGAACGCCTCCGCCAGCTCCTCCGCCCCTGGCTGGCGGTCGAAGCCGCTCGCCCGCCCTTCGCTGTGCGCGAGCACGAGCGTGAGGAAAAAGGCCTCGTCATTGGCCCCTTGCGCCTCACCGTCCGGATCGACCGCGTCGACGAGACCGAGGCCGGCCTGCTCATCCTCGACTACAAGACCGGCAACGCCACCCCGTCCGAATGGCTGTCCGACCGCCCCGACCAGCCCCAGATCCCCCTCTACGCCGTCCTCGCCGACCCCGCCCCGGCAGGCGTCGCCTTCGCGCTCCTCCGCCCCGGCGACGGCCTCGCCCTGCGCGGCTTCGCAGACGATTCGTCCGTCCTCGCCAAGACCTCCGGCCAGAAGCTACCCATGGCTGAGCAGGTCGGCGAGTGGCGCCTGATCCTTGAAAACCTCGCCGCGGACTTCGCCGCCGGCGACGCGACCGTAGCCCCCAAGTGCTACCCCAAAACCTGCCAGTACTGCGCCCAGCGCATCCTCTGCCGGCTCGACGTCACCACGCTCGACGACGCAGGCGACGAAGCAGAAGGGGAGTCCACCTATGGCTGACGCCCTGCTCATCCCCGACGCGCTCGAGCGGAAACAGGCTCTCGACATCACGCAATCCTGGATCGTTGAAGCACCCGCCGGCTCCGGCAAGACTGGCCTCCTTATCCAGCGCTACCTCAAGCTGCTCGCGTGCGAGAACGTCACCGACCCCGGCCAGGTCCTTGCCATCACCTTCACCCGCAAGGCCACCGCGGAGATGCAGGAGCGCGTCCTCGCCCAGCTCACCGCCGCCCGCGACGGATTGGTCGCCGACAAGCCCTTCGACCGCGAAACCCGCCCCTTCGCTGCAGCCGTCCTCGCTCGCGACGCCCAGTTCGGCTGGAACTTGATCGAGTCCCCGCGCTACCTGCGCATCCGTACCATCGACTCCGTCGCCGCCGAGATCGCCCGCGGCCTGCCCATCCTGTCCGGCTCCGGCGGCGGCCAGACCCCCGCCGAGGACGCCGCCACCCTGCACGCCGAGGCCGCCCACCGCACCCTCATGCTCCTCGGCGGGACCGACCCGCAGCTCTCCACCGCGCTCGAAACCCTGCTCCTCCACCGCGACGGCAACCTCGCCGACTGCGAAGCGCTGATCGCCCGCATGCTCGCCACCCGCGACCAATGGGGGGAGCTCGTCCCCCTCAGCGCCGACCACCTCACCGAGCACTCCCTCGAAACCGTCATGCTGCCCAAGCTCGAGCGCGCCCTCGAGCAAGCCATCTGCCGTGCCCTCACACGCCTAACCCAGGTCGTTCCCGCACCCGTCCTCACGCGCCTCTGCACCCTTGCCGCCGAAATGGCCGAGGCCGAAGGCTACAAGGGCGCGCCCTCCCCGATCGCTATCTGCCGCGGCCGCTACGGCTCCCCCGCCGACCGCGCCGAGGACCTCGAGCACTGGCGCGGGCTCATCCACCTCCTCGTCAAACCTTCCAAACCTCGCGACTGGCGCAAATCCCTCTCCGGCAACCACATCGGCTTCGAGATCCTCAAGCACCACCAGGCCGAGCTCAAACAAATCATCGCCGACGTCAGCGACACTCCCGGGCTGGTCGACGAACTCTGCCAGATCGACGCTCTCCCGCCCGCGCAGTACCCCGCGGAGCAATGGCACGTCACCAAGGCCCTCTTCCGCGTCCTCAGCCGCGCCCTCGTCGAGCTCCAGTTCGTCTTCCAGGCCCGCGGCGAGTGCGACTTCGCCGAGCTCGGCCTCCTCGCCCGCACCGCGCTGCGCCGCGACTCCGCGCTCGACGACCTCCGCACCGCCGCCGGCATGAGCCTCCAGCACCTCCTCGTCGACGAGATGCAGGACACCTCCAGCGCCCAGTACGAGCTCATCCAGCTCCTCACCCAGCGCTGGGACGGCGGCTCCCAGACTGTCTTCCTCGTCGGTGACCCCAAGCAATCCATCTACCTCTTCCGCCAGGCCCGCGTTGAGCGCTTCGTACGCACCCAACACCTCGGCCGCCTCGGCGACGTCCCCCTCGGCACCCTGCAACTCACCGCCAACTTCCGCTCCCAGCGCACCCTCGTCCAAGCCTTCAACGAAGACTTCGCCCACCTCTTCCCCCCCCCGGGGTGCCCCATGTTGTCTCGCGCGCAGCAAGAGCAACGTGGGTGTAATCCTAACCCCTCCTTCACCCCCGCCAACCTGGTTCCCTTCCGCCGAGCCCACGCCATGCGCCTCCCCACCACTGCCCGCGCCCGCGTCTGGCACGCCGAAGCCCTCCCCTACGCCGACCTCCCCGAAGCACGCACCGCTATCCGCATCGCAAAATCCACCGAGCACGCCACCCTCGTCCGCACCATCACCGAAACCTGGCGCAGCGCCCACCCCGAAGCCACCCTCGCCGTCCTCGTCCGCAGCCGCACCCACCTGCTCGAAATCGTCAAAGCATTCAAAGCCCTACCCGACCCCATCCCCTACCGCGCTGTCGAGATCGAACCGCTCGCCGAGCGCCAGGAGATCCTCGACCTACTAGCTCTCACCCGCGCGCTCCTCCACCCTGGGGACCGCACCGCCTGGCTCGCCATCCTGCGTGTGCCCTGGTGCGGCCTCGCGCTCGCCGACCTTCACATCCTTGCCGGCCAGGACGACCCCGCGCTCGCCCGCGCCAACCTCGTCGACCTCCTCCAGCTGCGCGGCGACCTCCTTTCCCCCGACGGCATCGCCCGTCTCGAGCCCTTCTGGTTCGTTCTGGAAGCCGCCCTCCGCCAGCGCGGTGCCATGCCCCTGGCAAGACTCGTCGAGCGTACCTGGCGTGCCTTCGCCGCCCCCCTCGTCCTCGCGCCCGAGGCCCTCACCAACGCCGACCACTACTTCGCCCTGCTCGACAAGCTCACCCAGCAACCCGGCTCGCCTAACCTCGAAACGCTCAAGCAGCGCCTCGACCAGCTCTACGCCGCGCCCGCAACCCACCCCGGCGCCGTCGACCTGATGACGATCCACAAAAGCAAGGGCCTCGAGTGGGACGTCGTCTTCGTCCCCGCGCTCGAAAAAACCGGCCGCGTCAACACCGGCCAGCTGCTCGCCTGGCTTGAAATCGACGCCGGCGAAGCGGAGGACGTCGCCCACGGCATCCTCGCCCCCATCCAGGCCAAGGGCACCGCCTCCCACCAACTCACTACCTGGATGCGCTCCATCGAGAGCGCGCGCGAGTCCGCCGAGCGCAAACGCCTCTTCTACGTCGCCTGCACCCGCGCCCGCGAGGAGCTCCACCTCTTCGCCGCCCCCGCCCTCAGTTCCAAGGGCGAGCTCAAACCCAAGACCGACAGCCTCCTCCACTCCGCCTGGCCCGCCGCCGAACCCCACATCACCCTCCCGCCGCAGTTGACCGCAGACCCAACCCCCACAATCCTCGACCGCCTGGCCGCCGGCACCGTAGTACCCATCAACGGGGTGCCCCATGATGTCCCAGCCGAAGGCGCAGGCATCGTGGGCGCAATCCCTCCCCCGCGCCTCATCCATCGCATCCCCCAGAACCTCCTCCCAACTCCATCCATCCCCACCCAACCTGCACCCCCAAACCCAACCTACTCCCGCCCCGAAGGCTCCTTCGCCGCCCGCGCCTTCGGCAACGCCACCCATGCCTTCCTCGACCAGCTCGCAACTCACCTGGCCAAAGGCCAGCAATCCCAGCAACTCCTGCAAGCTCTGGAAACCTGGTCCCCCCGCATCACCGCCGTGCTCCGTTCGAGCGGACTCGCCTCCACCCATCTCCAGCGCTACACCGCCGCCCTCAAACGAGCTCTCGCCAACACGCTCAGCGACCCGGACGGCCAGTGGCTTCTCGCGCCCCACCCCGAAGCCCACAGCGAATCTTCGCTCACCGGCCCGGAAGGCACCCTGCGCCTCGACCGCACCTTCCTGGCCGGCCCCACCCCCGGCAGCACCGGCACCAGCCATCTCTGGATCGTCGACTACAAGACCGCCACCCACGCTCAGACCGGCCTGGACGCCTTTCTCGCAGCGGAACAGGCAAAATACCAGCCGCAGCTCGAAGCCTACGCCCAGGCTCTCACCCCGCGCGGACTACCGATCCGCCTCGCCCTCTACTACCCGCTGCTCCCAAGCCTCGTCTGGTGGGAACCCGGCACGGCAAATACCTTGATTTGTTAGGGAAGTCCACGCTATTTCCCCGCAGCTGGAGTGCCGGTCCAAACCGCAGATTCCTCCGCTTCGCTACGGAATGACAACAAAAAGCGGGCGTTTGTCGGGTCTTCGCTTCTTTGTTTGTCATTCCCGTGGGGAATCTGCGTTTGAAGCGCCACTAGGTCTCTAGGCAATCGGCTACAGACCATTTCCTTTTATGCGTGGCCCTATAGTCGCCCCTTCAGGGCTTGGGTCATATTTCGCGCCTTACCTGGGGCTTGCGCCCCAGGCTGGTACAAGTCGGGCCTTCAGCCCTAAAGCAATGAGGTGCATCAAGGACAGAGCCGTCTAAGCCGCATGCATCGAGTGCCGCACATCGGACCCGCGCACCCAGAAGATCACGTCCTCCGCGATGTTCGTCGCATGGTCCCCGACCCGCTCCAGGTTGCGCGAGATGATCAGCGCATTCAACGATTGCGGCGTAAGGTCCGGCTGCTCCTTGATCAACGTGCTCAGCGCATAGAACGCAGCATCGTTCATCTCGTCCACTTCGTCGTCGAGCTTCAGCACGGCCGTTGCCAGGTCGGCATCGGCTTCAATGAACGCCTGCAAGGACTTCCGCACCATCGCCGACGCCAGCGACGCCAGCTTGGGAATATCGACCGGCAGATCGATGTTCGCAAACGCGCCCATCTCGCGTACGCGCACGGCGATATTCACCGCCTGGTCGCCCACCCGTTCCAGGTCCGCGTTGATCCGGATCACCGACAGGATGAATCGCAGATCCACGGCCATCGGCTGCTCCATCGCCAGCAGGTCGAGCGCCATCTGGTCGATCTCGCGCTCCAGCCGGTTGATCGCCGGCTCGGACCGAAAGACCTGCTCGCAGATCGACAGGTCGCGCGTCCGGTAGGCCTCGATCGAGCGCTGGATCGCCTGCTCCGCCATCCCGGCCATCACCAGCAGCCGTTCCTTCAGGTCGTCGAGATTCTGCTGAAACTTGATCCGCGTCGCCATATCAACCAAACCTTCCCGTAATGTAATCCTCGGTTCTCTTGTCGGACGGATTAGTGAAGATCTTGTGGGTCGAATCGAACTCGACCATCTTCCCGTTCAAAAAGAAGCCGGTATTTTCCGCCACGCGCGCCGCCTGCTGCATGTTGTGCGTCACAATGACGATCGTGTACTGGCTCTTGAGCTGGAAGATCAGGTCCTCGATCTTAGAAGTCGACACGGGGTCGAGCGCCGAAGCCGGCTCATCCATCAGCAGCACTTCAGGGTCCACCGCGAGCGCGCGCGCGATGCACATGCGCTGCTGCTGCCCGCCCGAAAGGCTCGCGCCGGACTTCTTCTTCAGATCGTCTTTCACCTCGTCCCATAGCGCAGAAGCCCGCAGCGACCGCTCTACGGTCTCATCCAGGATCTTGCGATTGCGGAACCCGTTCAGCTTCAACCCGCTCGCTACATTGTCGTAGATCGACATGGTAGGAAAGGGGTTTGGCCGCTGGAACACCATCCCGACGCGACGGCGAATCTCGACCGGCGAGGCATTCTTGTAGATGTCTACGTCGCCCATCATGACCGTGCCCGTTGCGCGCGCGATCGGGTTGGTCTCGTGCATGCGGTTCAGGCAGCGCACAAAGGTGCTCTTGCCACAGCCGGACGGCCCAATCAGCGCCGTCGCGTGGTTCGCGGGAATGTGCAGGTTGATGTCCTGCAGGGTGTGCGTGGCACCGTACCACGCGTTCAAATGCTCGACCTGGATCCCTGCGCCCACTAATTGCCTCCCTTGAGCACGCCGCGGCTCGCATACACGCGGACGAGTGTGACTGAAATCATGATCATGACGATCAATACCAGCGCCGCGGCCCAGGCCAGGCGGTGCCACTCGTCGTAGGGCGAGTTGGCATAGGTGTAGATCTGCAGCGGCAGCGCCTCGATCGGCTGGTCGAGCCGATAGCTCCGGCCGCTGTTGCCGAGCACGGTAAATAGCAGCGGCGCCGTCTCGCCCGCAACGCGCGCAAACGCCAGCATGCAGCCCGTGATAATGCCGGGAGAAGCTGTGCGCAGCGCGACCGAGATGGTGGTCCGCCACTTCGGCACGCCGAGGCCCAGCGCCGCCTCGCGGATGGCATGGGGCACCGTCGCGAGCATCTCTTCGGTTGTGCGCGTGACCGTGGGCACCATCATGATGGCGAGTGCGATGCCGCCCGCAAACGCGGAAAACTGGTGCGTCGGCAACACCAGCAACGCATACACCGAGATGCCGATCACGATCGACGGCACGCCGTTCAGCACGTCGGCCGTGAAGCGCACCGCGTTGCCGAGCATGCGGCCCCGGCCGAACTCCGCCAGGTAAACCCCCGCGGCGATCCCGACGGGAATGCCCACCGCGCTCGCCAGCGCCAGCACGATGCCGGAGCCGATGATGGCGTTCGCCATGCCGCCGCCGGCCTCACCCACCGGAACCGGGTCCTTGAGGAAGAAGTTCAGGTTCAGCGAGCTCACGCCCTTGTAAAACAGGTAAATCAGGATCGCTACGAGCGGCACGATGACCAGCATGGTCGCGAGCACCGAAAGCCCTGTGATCAGAAAGTTGGACGTCCTGCGCCACTGGTCATTGAGCCGCATGCCGCGCGAGGTAAAGTCCATGGGAGGACGCACGGGCGGGTTGGGCTGCTGCGGAGGAACGATGGCTGCTGTGCTCATGCTAGTTGGCCCTTCCCGGCGCGCCGCGCGTCACGGCCCAGACCAGCAGCCGCGCAATCGCGTTCACCACAATCGTCACCAGAAACAGTGCGAGCCCGATCTCGATCAGCGCGCTCGTATACAGGTTGTCCGACGCCTCCGAGAACTCGTTCGCGATGACCGAGGCCAGCGTATTGCCCGGCGCGAACAGGCTCTTCGTGATCACCGGATGGTTGCCGATCGTCATCGCGACCGCCATCGTCTCGCCCAGCGCGCGGCCCAGCCCCAGGATGACCGCGCCCACGATGCCGATGCGCGCATTGCGCAGAACACCCGTGCGAATCATCTCCCAGCGCGTCGCGCCCAGCGCCAGCACGGCCTCGCGCTGGTGGTTCGGCACCGCCAGCATGATGTCGCGCGTGAGCGATGAGATGATTGGCAGGATCATGATCGAGAGGATCAGGCTGGCCGTCAGCAGGCCCACGCCGAAGTTCGAGCCGTTGAAGAATCCCGTCCAGCCGAAGTACTTCGCCAGAAATGGCCCCAGCTGGTCGCGCACGATCGGCACCAGCACGAACACCGCCCAGAGCCCGTAGACGACGCTCGGGATGGCGGCCAGCAGCTCCGTCAGGAACGAGATGGGTCCACGCAGCTGGCGCGGGCAAAGCTCGGTCAGGAAGATCGCCACGCCCAGCGCTAGCGGAACGGCAATCAGCAGCGCGACAAACGACGTGACCAGCGTGCCGAAGATGAACGGCAGAGCGCCGTAGTCGCCCGCGACCGGGTCCCAGTTGGTGCCGATAAAGAACTTGAACCCGAACGCCATCAGGCTCAGCCGGGAGTTCTTGACCAGGATCGTCGCGATAAATGCCACGATGCCGAAGATGCTGAGAGCGCACAGCAGCATGACCGTGGCGAAGATATTGTCCGCGATCTTGCCGTTGCCGCGCCGGTTCAGGAACTCGCGGATCGGCGAAGGCGCCGGCGGCGGGACGTCTCTCGGCGGCGCAGCAGCGGGGTCGCTCAACGCGACCAGAGGCCGCTGGGCAAGAGCATTCGATTGTCTTACAGGCTCATTGGCAGTCATGCAGAAAAAGGCTGACCCTTCCTGAAACGCTTGTTCCCCTGACAGGGGAGAAAGTCCGCGCAGCGATACGCGGCGCGGACCCCGGCTCCCGCCAAGCTTACTTCAACGTGCTGATCGTCTGGCGCACACGGTCCTGGACCGCCTTCGGCAGCGGAGCGAAGGAGAGCGACGACGCCTCTCCTTCGCCATGCTCGAGCATCCATTGCAGGAAGCCGTTCAGCGCCTTGCCCTTCGCCGGATCCTTTGAAACAGTCGGAATCAGCAGCCAGGTAAAGCTCGCAATCGGGTAGGAATCGCCGCCCGGCGCATCCGTGATGGACACGCGGTAGTCGGCCGGCATCTTGGCCGCGTTGGCGGCGGCCGCGGCGGTTACACCCGCAATCGACGCTTTGACGAACTTGCCGTCGTGGTTGCGCACTTCGCCAAACGGAATCTTGTTCTGCTCCGCGTAGATCAGCTCCACATAGCCGAACGCATATTGCGACTGGCGCACCATGCCGGACACGCCTTCGCTGCCCTTCTGGCCGATGCCTACCGGCCACTTGATCGCCGTACCCTTGCCGATCTTGCTCTGCCACTCCGGGCTCACCTTCGAGAGCCAGTCGGTAAAGATGTACGTGGTGCCGCTGCCCTCGGAGCGATAGACCGGCAGGATCGGCTGATCGGGCAGCTTCACGCCGGGGTTCTCCCTGGCGATATACGGATCGTTCCAGCGCGTGATCTTGCCCAGGTAGATGCCCGCAATCGCGTCCTGCGAGAACTTCAGATCGCCGCCGATGCCGGGAAGGTTGTAGATCGGCACCACCGCGCCCAGCACCGTCGGGATGTGCGTAATCTTCACCTTCGAGCCGTTCAGCTGCTCGTCTGACATCGGACCGTCGCTCGCCCCGAAGTCCACCGTCCCCTCGGTCACCTGGCGGATGCCGCCGCCGGACCCGATCGACTGATAGTTGATCTTCACGTCCGGGTGCATTTGGCTGTACTCGCTGAACCACTTGGAGTAGATGGGGTACGGAAACGTGGCGCCGGCGCCGTTCATGTTCTGCGCGGACGCGGCGGTTGGGATCGCGACGGCAGTCAGTGCCAGTCCGGCAGTCAGCAAGCTCAAGCTAAGTCCATTGGCTTTCAAAAGTCCCCCTCGGGTTTACTTTTTTCGTTTTGATTACCTACCGAGTCTGATGCCTGATTGTTAAGACAGCGTTACACAATTGCGAAATCCCCGAAAATACGCACGTACTCACGTCCGCACCCTGGGATAAATCGCCTTTGGCAGCGTAAACAGAAACCGGCTCCCCGCCCCCAGTTCGCTCTCCGCCCAGATGGTTCCGCCCTGCGTCTGCACGATGTGCCGCGCAATTGACAGCCCGAGCCCGGTCCCGCCGCTCTCCCGCGACCGCGTCTTGTCCACTCGGTAAAAGCGCTCGAAGATCCGCGAGAGGTGCTCCGAAGCGATCCCCGTCCCGAAGTCCTGCACGCTGAACTCTACCGCCTCATACGGGTCGGCCACCTCACGCGCGCGCAGCACCACGCGGGTGCCGCCGCCACCCCGCGGCCTGCCGTACTTGACCGCGTTCTCGATGAAGTTGCCCAGCACCTGCAGCACCGCGTCTGCGTCCGCGAACACCTGGCACTCAGTCAGCGCATCCAGCTCCAGGGCCGCGTCGTTCTCCTGCAGAATCCCGCTCATCGCCTGCATCGCGTCGCGCACCAGCTCGCAAGCCGGCACCGGCATCGGCCGCAGCTCGACCTTGGGCGCCTCCACCCGCGCCATCACCAGCAGATCTTCGGTCAGCCGATTCATCCGCGTGGCATTCTTCAGAATCGTCCCCAGGAAGTCCCGCGCTTGCTCGCTCAGGATTTCATGATCCAAAAGCGTCTCCACATACCCCGTAATCGAGGTTAGCGGCGTTCGCAGCTCATGCGAAACATTCGCCACAAAGTCCCGCTGCGTCCGTTCTACCTCCTCCATCCGCGTCACGTCGTGCAGCACCGCGACCGCGCCGCCGCCGGGCATGGGGCTCGCGTTCACCTCGAAGATCCGCCCGGTAATCATGGTCGTCGAGCGCCGCACGCATACCTGCTTTTCTTCAAGCGCGACCGTCACGCAGCCCAGCACTTCCGGGTCGCGGATGGTCTGCACCAGCGCCTGCCCCACCCGCACCGAGCTCCCGGGACTCCCAGGGATCAGCCGCTGCAACGGGCCGTTCGTCCACTGGATCCGCCCCCCCGCATCCACCGCCACCACCGCATCCTGCATGGAGTCCAGCACCGACTCCAGCTCCCGGCGATCCTCATCCGCCGCCGCCAGCGTCTTCCGCAGACGCTCCGACGACATCCGCAGCACGTCGATCACTTCGTCCAGCTCACCGTAATGGGGCTTCACCTCCCCAAACGCGGGCAGCCCCTTCACCATCCCCACCACGCGCGCCAGCTGCACGCCAAGCTGCCGGCGCAGGAACAGGCTGACCAAGATCGTATACACAAACGCCGCCGCATACCCGGCCACCGGCGACCTTACCACGCTCAAAACAAACGAGATCGTCGCACACCCGGCGAGCGCGCCCCACACCAGCAGCACCAGCGGCGCACGCCTCGGCTCGCGTGGGTCCGCCATCTTACTCCGCCCCCGCAATCACCTTCGGAATCTCAAACCGGTATCCAGCTCCGCGCATGGTCACAATATAGCGTGGCGATTCCGCGTCTTCCTCAATCTTCTCCCGGATCCGCCGCACATACACGTCGACCGAGCGCGGCGTCACAAACCGCGCATCGCCCCAGACCGCGTCCAGCAGGTGGTCCCGGCTGAAGACGCGCCCCGGGTGCCTGGCCAGGTAGTCCAGCAGGCGGAACTCGGTCGCCGTCGTCGTCACCAGCTCACCCTTCACGCGCAGCTGCATGGCTCCGCCGTCGATCTCGATCTCCTCAAACTTCACCAGCGTCGGCGAGCTCGGCCGCTCGAACCGCCGCAGCACCGCCTTCACCCGTGCGATCAGCTCGCGCGTCGCAAACGGCTTGGTAATATAGTCGTCCGCGCCCAGCTCCAGGCCCTGCACGCGGTCGTTCTCGGCCGCCCGCGCCGTCAGAAAGATGATCGGCACCACGCTGACCGAAGGCGTCTGCCGCAGCCGCCGGCACAGGTCCAGCCCATCGCCGCCCGGAACCATGATGTCCAGCAGAAACAGCGCCGGCGGCGTGCGCTCCGCGTCCTGCACAATCGTCCCGATCGCGGCGTAGGTCCTGACCACGTAGCCTGCCGCTTCCAGGTGATATTGCACCAGCCGGCTGATGTCCGGATCGTCCTCGAGTACAAACACTGTCTGCTTCAAGCGCGCGTTCCTCCCCCAAAGCGTACCCCAAACGACGTATCCGGATTGCGAACACACGATGAATCCTGATGTTTTCGCCGCCCAGCAGCTTCCCTTTCTCGAGTATTCTAGTCTTGAGCAGGTATGCCGAAAGGAGGCCAGCCCATCTCCGAATCCCGACTCATCCTCTGCGTCGACGACGAGACCGTCGGCCTCCAGGTCAGGCGGCTCCTGCTCGAGCGCGCCGGCTACCGCGTCCTCACCGCGCTCGATGGACCGACCGGCATCGAGATCTTCCGCAGCGAGCCGGTCGAGGCGGTCGTGCTCGACTACTCCATGCCCGGCATGACCGGCGGAGAGGTCGCCGCGGTCCTCCGCACCATCAAGCCCCGCGTCCCCATCCTGATGCTCTCCGCCTACACCAGCCTGCCGCCGGAGGTAGACGGCCTGATTGACCTGGCCATGACCAAGGGCGAAGGCGCGCCCGCCTTCCTCAGCCGGGTAGACACCCTGCTGGCCTCGATCGCATCTCAGAACGAACCGGCGCAGCCGGCCAGGCCCTGAACGAAACCCACGCGGGAGTGGCTCCTTGAACTCGTCCAGCTTCGACCGGATCCTCCGCCAGGTCCTCATCGTGCCGATCGTCGCCGTCCTGCTTGGCGCCGGCGCGCTCGTCTGGCAGATGCACTCCGCCGCCACCACCGTCGCCGGCATCGAGCTCGACGACGACCGCATCGCCCTCACGCTCCGCATCGAGCAGCTCATCATCGACCAGGAGACCGGTCTGCGCGGCTACCAGGCCACCGGCGACCTGCGTTTTCTCGAGCCCTACCGCAACGCTCAGGCCAAGCTGCCGGATGCCATCGAAAAGCGCCGCGAGATGATCACGATCGGCACCCGCCGCGTCGAGTTGAACGACTTCGAGCAGGCCCACCAGGTCTGGGAGGACGCCTTTGCCGAACCCCTCATCGCCGCCATTCAGGCCGGCGATACCACCAGCGACATCGACCTGAATCTCACCGGCAAGCGCCGCATGGACGACATGCGCCAGCGTCTGAACCTGCTCAACGAGCTCACCCAGCAGCGCCGCGACGAAGGCATCCGCCACTGGCGCGAGCAGGTCCGCAACATGACCGTCGCGCTCCTGGGCCTCGCCATCGTTATCGGCCTCATTATCGGGGTCTACACGCGCCGCCGGCTGCAGCAGGTCTCCGCCGCCTTCCACGAGTCGCACAACGCGCTGCGCACCCGCGCCGAGCAGGCCTTCCGCTCCGAGCAGAAGCTCCGCACCACCCTCCAGTCCATCGGTGATGGCGTCATCACCTGCGACGCCGAGGCCCGCATCCAGACCATGAACGATGTCGCCTGCCAGCTCACCGGCTGGACCGAGGACGAAGCGCGCAACCAGCCGCTCACCGCCGTCTTCCATATCCTGGACGAGACCACCCGCGAGCCGCTCGAAGATCCCG
>CAXUDC010000047.1:0-20250 GCA_964249685.1 uncultured Acidobacteriaceae bacterium | reverse complement strand
AAACAATTCCCCTTTTTTTGTCTGTCCCCGGGTCGACTTTCATCTTTTGCCCAAAGCGCTTTTTGTTGTCCTTTCGTAGCGAAGCGAGGAATCTGCGGTTGGGACGGGCACTAACGCGTGGGGGGAAAGCACTGACCCTCGCACGCAGACGCATTGTCATACCCCAAACAGCTCGGCCATCTCCTCATGCAGAAATCCCTGCCCGGGCCGGTACGGCTGAATCCACTTGCCGTCGAGCACGAACTGCGGGATCGCCTTCTTGCCCACGTTTTCGAGCACCAACTCCGCCGCTCCAGGCGTCTGCTCGATGTCGACCTCGGTAAAAGGGATGTTGTGCTTGTTCAGAAACTTTTTGGCCTCGCGGCAATCGCGGCACCAGCTTGCGGAGTATACGGTCAGGTCCATAGAGGTATTTTACTCCGTTCGCCGCGGTGCCGGGGTCTGCCACAGCAGCGGCTGGCGAATGGGGAAGGTGCGCAGGATCGTCGGGTCTGCGGGCTGGGCCGGGTCGAGCGTCTTCCACAACGCCGCGTAGTCCGGCTGTGCGTAGGCGCGGGCGGCAAACAGCAGGGCCGGACGCCGGCAGGGCAGCTCGTTGAAGTGCTCGTCGTCCGCCGGGTAGGGCCAGATCTTGCGGTTGCGCAGGTACGGCACGAAGTTTGCGAGCGCCGTCCGCATGCCGGGCCCATCCTGCAGCTCGTGGTCCCACAGGCTGTCGAAGCGGGTCGACAACAGCACGCAGACGCCCGCCAGCAGGTCGAGGTTGAAGAGTGAATCGCGGTAGGCGTTGCCCGTCCGAAGCTCGTGCGGGAACTCTCCTTTGGCGTCGATCTGGGCGCGAATGGTGGAGGTCTTGAAGCGGTGGCTCGACTCGGACAGCACCGCCTCGTTGCCCGTAAGCCGTGCAAAGGCAGCAACTTGCAGCAGCCAGGCACTGGCGTGATGGTTCTTCGTATCGCGCGCCAGCAGGGCGGTGCGATCCTCGGTCAGGAACGTCAGGTACTTTGCAAAAGAAGCCTTAAGCCGGGCGGCCAGCTCCGTGGCCAGCGCCAGAAAGGGCAGCGCCACGGCGAGTTCCGCCAGCCCGGCGAGCCCAATCAGCGGCTCATACGATTCTTCACCGAGCTCGAGCGTGGGCCTTGTGCCGGGATTGAGAAACCATGCATTCAGCAGCGCGCCTGCCGCCGTGGCGTACCGTGCGGCATCCTCCGGCACGACGACCGAAGCGGCGGCCAGCGCCGGAACCTGCAAGGTCAGCTGGAGGAAGTTGCCGGATTGCAGATCGCCATTCGGTTCGGCGGGCTGTGCGAGCGCTTGTGCCGCGGCCGCGAGGATGCGTGCGCGGTCGATCTCGGCAACGCTGAGCCGGGTCTGCGCGAGCGCCGACGCGGCGAGCGCGGCACCGGATCCCAGGACGAAAGCTCGACGCGTCGCCATGCCAAGCTCCAGCCTGCTTAGTTGTCCGTCTGCTCGCGCTTATAAGGATGCGTCATCAGATTGCGCGCTTCGTTCACCGCGCCCTGCGTGTTGTCGTTGGTTTGCACCGCCTGGCGATACTCGTTCACCGCCCGCTCGCGCTGCCCGGTCACGTCGTAGATCCGGCCGATCTCCACATGCGACCACACCTCGACCCACTTCGGATCACCGTCGCCGCGCAGCGCATCGGCAAAGCTGTTCTTGGCCGACTGGTAGTTCCGCTGCGTGAAGAAGATCTCGCCGATCCGGTACGCGGCCAGCGAGCTGTTCTTGTTCGCGTCGAGCGCCTTCTGGTACTCGACCAGCGCGCCGGTCAGGTCGCCCTGCGCCACCAGCTGCTGCCCGCGCAGCACGGCCACGCGCACGGCCAGGTCGGGCGTCGTCTTCAGCACCCAGGTCTGCGGGTCGATCGTGATTCGCCGCGGTCGGCCAAACGTCTCAACCGAGTAGGACGAATCCGTCCCCGCCACATCCACGCGCCGCGTCTCCGTCTTGCCATCGGTCTCAATGCGCAGCTCGACCGGCATCCGGAACAGGTCTAGATCCTGCGAGATCGCGCCTACGGTCCGGAATCCCTTGTTGTTGCCCAGCCGGTAAACCGTGTATTTATCGGTAAACTGCGGTGCGCCGGTGCCATCCACCCACTGGGCGAAGAACGGCCCCAGGTCGGCCATACTGGTACCGGAGTTGATCGCCGCATCCTCCACGTCGCGCGTGCGCACGCCCTTGTCCATGTAGGTGGTCAGCAGCGTCTTCAGCATCTTGTCGAAGGCCTCGTCGCCCATCTCCCAGCGCAGCATATGGAAGATCATCGCGCCCTTTTCGAGCGTCTCGGACTGGAACTGCGGCGAGAACGGATCCAGCCGGCCGAGCGTCGAAAGCGGCTCCGTGTCGTACGCCAGCGCGCCGGCGGACACATCGCCCACCGCGTTCTGGAAGGCCTGCTTGCCGGACGCGTCTTCCACGTACATCAGCTCCGCGTAGCGGCTCATGCCGTTCGTGATCCAGGCGTCGTTCAGGTTCGCGGGGGAGATCTCGGAGCCAAACCACTGGTGCGCCAGCGTATTCGCCAGCAGGCGGCTGGAGTTGTGGTCGACGATCCGGTTGCCCGCAATGGCCGCGATCCCCGGCCCCCAGGAGGCCGAAACCGCATCCTCCGGCAGCTCCACGATCTGCATCGCGGTCGCCTCCGGTGGGCCGAAGGTGCTGCTCATGAACTCGAACTCCTTGGCCGCGGTCTGGCCGAACTCAAGCGCGCCAGCCTTGTGGGTGTCGAGCGTATAGATCTGGAAGTTCTCCACACGCTGTGGTGCCAGGAACTTGCCCGCGACGATCGTGCCCGGGAAGCCTGGCTTGTTCCAGTTGAAGTCGTACTGGGTCTTCGCGCCGGCGGGCTTGCTTCCCACCAGGCCAGACCCGATCACGCGCTCACCCGCCGGGACGCGAATGTGCATCTCCGCCGTAAAGCGGTCGGTATAGAGCCCCGTCGGCGACATCGGGAACCAGCGGCCCGGGTACAGCAGGATCGAGATCGGGTCCGCGATCGCGGCCAGCTTGATCCCTTCGACCGGGCTCGTATCGGAGCCGGTCAGCGTGCCCGAGTAGGTAAATGTCCAGGTGGTGCTCGTACCCTTCAGCACCGGCTGCGAGAGCGTGAAGCGAATCGCGTTCTGCTGGGTGAGCCGTTCACCGGTCAGCTGGTGGTTCTGGGCATCGATTGCGGATGTCAGCGCAAGGCCGTTGTTCAGCTCGAACGACGGCGTGCTCAGGTCTTCGAGCGCCGTAAACGTCACCAGCGCGGTCGCGCTGAGCTTGTTGGTCGCCGGATCGATATCGGCGGAGATACCGTAGTTCGTAACCTTGAACTGCGGGCGGACCGGTGCCGCAAGGGCCGCGGAGGCGCTGAGCGCGAGGCCCGCGAGGGCGAGGACAGACAGGAGGCGCGAGGGCATGCAGAAGTTCCTTTTAAGGAGCGTAGTTCGTCACATGGTTAGACGCGCAAACTTCGCGTTAGGATTTGACCTGGACTTCCCCCCCCACCCACGCACAGAAAGCGATGGATGGGCACGAGTTGCATCCAATGTTATGAGGTGCTTTATGCCACAGTCACAGAACGTTCGGCAGTCGGAGATCCAGAACACGTCAGAGCACGCGCACGACAAGGCGGCGGTCTCGCACACGCACAGCGAGAAGCTCTCCGGGCAGGAGATCATGAAGGATGGCGAGGAGAAGTCGCGCGAGCACAAGGAGCATGTGGAAGCCAAGAAGTAGCAGCGGCAGGTTCGCGTCGAGGGGGTGCTGCTTCAGTCGAAACGCAGATCCCTACGGGATGACAACCAAAATACAACGGCTGCACCTTTTGTTGTCATTCCGTAGCGTAGCGGAGGAATCTGCGGTTTGGACCAGCACTATAGTCAGCTCCACCGGCCCAGATCTGCTTTTCGCCTGAAGCAGCAATCGCTTGCATTGGAACCCCGGAGGCACCTAGTTCAGCCAAAGCGTGACCCCCTCGCTCGCCACGCCTCCATCCACCGGCACCGCCTGCCCCAGCGCTTCCAGCACTGCGTTGCGGACCTGCGCAATCGCCGGTGGCCCACTCGTAGTCAGCAGCGTCCGCACGCTTGCAAGGTCGCCGAGTTGCTGCCGCCGCGCAGGCGTATCCGCAAGCAAACGACCGAGCACATCCGACAGATTGTCGGGGTTGAAGCGGTCCTGCAGCAACTCCGGCACGATCCGCCGGCCGGCAATCAGGTTCGGCATCGCGATCGGCAGGTTGCCGTCGCGGTCGACGTCCGCCGGAATCTCCTTCGGGTACCAGATCAGGTTTTTCGCGATGCGGAAGGTCAGGCTCGACACCTTATAGACGACCACGAACGGGTTGCCGATGAGCGCCGCCTGCACGGTCGCGGTGCCGGACGCGACCACCGACGCGCGGGCGTGGTGCAGGGCCTCGCGGGCGTCCGTGACCAGGTGCAGGTAGGGCAGTGGAAGGCTGGGGTCTGTGCCCGGATAGTGCGTAATCCAGCCCGCGGCGAAGTCGGCCAGGCGCGCGCGGTCGATGGTCGAGGCGACCGGCAGCACGTATTCCACCGACCGCGCGTGGCGGCAGGCCATCTCGACCATGGTAGGCAGGTTCGCCTCGATCTCCCGCCAGCGCGAGCCAGGCAGCAGCGCGACCCAGTCCTTGCCCGGGTCCAGATTGTTTTCGGCCGCATAGGCCTCGCGCGGAATGCTAGGCAGCGGCAGCTCCGCAAGCGGGTGCCCCACGAACCGCGCCTGCACCTTGCGGTTGCGGTAGAACGGCTCCTCGAACGGAAAGATGACGAGCATCTTCGCCACGCGCTGCTGCACCCAGCGCAGGCGCCGCCGCTTCCACGCCCAGAGCTGCGGCGAGACGAACCACAGCACGGGAACGCCGCGACGGTGCAGATGTTTTGCCAGCCGGAAGTTCACGTCGGGAAAGTCGACCAGCACGGCCGCGGCGGGTGGCTGCGCGTCGATCGACCGGACCAGCTTGCGGTACTGCCCGTAGATGAAGGGCGCGTGCCGGATCACCTCGGTGATGCCCATGTGCGCGACATCCTCGGCGCGGACGACGCGCTCGAGCCCGGCCTGCGCCATCTCCAGGCCGCCAAGGCCGGAGAACGTGGCCTGCGGCAGCGCGACGCGGAACGACCGGATCAACTGCGCGCCGTAGTGATCGCCGGAGGCCTCGCCGGCGGAGAGGAAGAGGTGCGGATTGGAGCGGGTCGCGATGGGTCTAGTCTACCGCGCCCAGCCTGGATGCATCGAGCTATACAGCCTGGATTCTACAGTTTCATTAACTCTGGCGCATCTCTCCTTGAAAGGAGTACAGCATCAGTCGAACCGCAGATCCCTACGGGATGACAACAAAATACAATGGGCGTATTTTGTTGACATTCCGTAGCGAAGCGGAGGAATCTGCGGTTCGGATCAGCACTCCACCTTCAAGGGAAACAGTCTAGTTGAGCGTATGCTCAAACGCCTGGAAGATTTCCTGCTGGCCCACCGCGTTCGGGTGCAGCAAATCGTACATGTCGTTGGTGGTCCCGGTCATGTAAGCGCCGGCGTCGAACAGCTCCACATCGAGCCCATCGCCGGCGAACAGCGCAACATTGCCACGGATGTATCCGTCATAGGCGGCCGTCTCCGCAGCGCGGCTGCCGTTCAACTGCGGCGGCAGCAGCCCGACCAGCAGCCGTGGAAGCTTCGCGGTGCCGGCCGGCGGTGGCCCACCCAGCGCGATCAGGCCCATGCCGGACGCGCCCGCGGTCAACTGCACGCAGCGCAACGCGTGCGCCCCGGCCGGGACGGCCGCGAACCGGTACACGCCGGCCGAGGTAGCCGTATGATTCTGCGTCTGAATGGCTTCCATCGGCGCGTTTACCAACGTCACAGGTGCGGCCGCATCCAGCGTGCAGCTGAACGCACCGGGGTTGCCATCCGTGATCCGGTACCAGAGATAGACCGGCACGGCGGCAGTGCGGGTGAAGGCAAAGGTGATGCTCGCCCCGGACGCATCGGTGGTGACGGCGTTGAAGTTGTCGAGCGTGTCCAGGTGGCTCGCGCCGGAGACGACGACCGACGAGTCCGTCGCCAGCAGCTTCGACTCGGCCGGCGTCGCGAGCCAGGAGATCGCCGCCTGGTCGCAGAGATTAAATATATCCTGCCCGCCCGTGCCGCGCGCGTCGACGTCGTTGGTGCCGATCAGCAGGCTGTAGAGCCCGCTCGAGGTGAGTGCGGGTGAGTCCGCGTGGGCGAAGATCTGCCGCGTGGGCACGTCACAGGACTGGTCGCCGCTGATGGCGTAGTCGCTGAGCGGCACCGTGTTGTACACGCCTGCCAGCGAGGCGTAGACAAAGCTAACGTTCGGCACGCCGACGCCGGCCGTGATCGAGTCGCCGTACGCGTGGTAGAGGGCATAGCCGCTGACGGGCGCGACGTTCGACGTGGGCGCGGGTGCGTCGAAGTTGCCCGCGCTACAGCCTGTGGCGGCGATTATCGAGATCAAGCACAGAGCAGGGAGCCGTCGCATGAGATCATGTTACCCGTTTGCCGGCGATGGTCTTCGCCGCCGTTCCTGACGGTTAGTCCTGAGCCGCTCCAACCGCAGATCCCTACGGGATGACAACAAAAATTTAAATGCCTTCTATCAATCGTGGAGTCATTGCAATCTAACAGGACCGGTTTTTCCACGATAGCCCAGGCTCGCCAGATTCAGCACCCGTAGCACCGGCGGACCTTCTGCCGCGATCCGCTCGGCCGCCGCAACCGCGCGACTCAGGGCTTCGCCCGCAAGGTGGCGCTCTGCAGGACGCTTCAGGTGGTCGTACCAGACGTCCTCAAACGCGGCGTCGAGGCAGATGCGCTTGAAGCAGTGATCCAGCCGGATCGGCCAGTGCTGTTCGCTCGCGAGCGCCGGCAGCCGCACCTCGGTCAGCTGCTTGAAGCGCGCAATTCTCTCCGCGTCGGTCGTGTCGTTCATCCGGCCGCCGGGAACAGGAACGCCAGCACCTGGTCGAAACGCTCGGCCCAGGCGTCCTCGTTGTGCACCGCGCCAGGCACCAGGTCGAGCTTCAAATCCTGGTTCGGCGTCCATCCGCGCGTGGCCAGCATGCGGTACAGCAGCTCCGTGTCGCGGACGTGCCGCGCGCCCTCGCCGGTGCCGATGTCCAGCCAGATCTTCGGCGGCGGCGTCAGGTTGGCCTGCGAGACAAACGGCAGAATCGCCCGGTGGTCCCACCAGATCGAAGGTGAGATCACGGCCAGCTTGCCGAACGTGTCCGGATGCATCAGCCCCAGGAACAGGCTGATCAGCCCGCCCAGCGACGACCCGCCGAGCCCCGTGTTCGCCCGCGTCGGCAGCGTCCGGTAGGTGCGGTCGATGAACGGCTTCAGCTCGCGCGTCAGCAGCAGCCCGTAGTCCGCGCCCTCGCCGCCGCCCATGCGAAAGCTGCGCGTCGGCGTGTACTCCGCCATGCGCCGAAAGCCGGTATTGGCGACGCCGACCAGGATCATCTCCTCGGCCTTGCCCTCGCTCGCGAGCCGGTCCGCGGTCTCGCCCGCACGCCACGTCCGGCCCGTCACGTAGGAGCTGCGCGGGTCGAACAGGTTCTGCCCGTCATGCAGATAAAAGACCGGATAGCGCTGTTCCGGCGAGTCCGCGTACGACGGCGGCAGGTAGACCGAAACCATGCGGTCGTCCGGCAGAATCGCTGAGTGCAGGTGCCACAGCTCCAGGCGCGGGATCGGATCCGGCACCGGCGCGAGCGCCTCCATGTGCATCGCCGGCGGCAGCGAGCGCGTGCGCAGCAGGTTGGCCGCGCGGGGAAGTCGGGCTTGCGTCAGGATCTTCACTACGAAAGGTGTGCTCCGAAATGCATTACAGTTAAGTCAACAGCCAATCAAAAGACTAGCAGAGGCAACGGATGCACAGGGAATATCACAAGTGGTGGTCGCCGCGTCTGGGCCGCGACATGGAGATGAAGATCATCGGCCACGGAGGCCTGCCGGTACTGGTCTTTCCTACCTCCGGCGGGCGCTTTTACGAGTTTGAAGACCGCCTGATGCCGGAGTGTGTCGGCGGCCGCGTCGAAGGGGGACACGTGCAGTTCTTCTGCGTCGATTCGGTCGACCTGGAGAGCTGGTACAACCGCAACGTCGGCCCGCGTTGGCGCATCGCGCGCCACGTCCAATACGACGACTACCTCATCCACGAGGTCGTTCCGCTCATCCGCCAGAAGAATTGGTCGCCGCAGATGATCTCGCTCGGCTGCAGCTTCGGCGGCTACCACGCGGTCAACCTGGCGCTGCGCCACCCGGATGTCTTCAGCGGTTTCCTCTCCATGTCCGGCGCGTTCGACATGGTCGGCAACATGCTGCGCGGCTATCACGATAACGACGTTTACCTGAACATGCCCACGCAGTACCTCGCCAACCTGTCCGACCCGTGGTTTTACGAGCGCTACCGCGACCACAAACGCTACGTGCTCGCAACCGGCACGCACGACCAGTGCTGGCACGACAACGAGGTCCTCGCCGAGGTCATGCGGCGCAAAAGCATTCCCGTGCAGCTCGACGTCTGGGGCGACTCGACCGGCCACGACTGGCCCTACTGGCAACGCATGATGCAGGCATACCTGTAGCGCAAGGTAACATCTAGACAAAGGGGAAGATCGACGATGAAGAAGATAGGCGTACTGTTCGGCATGGAGAACACGTTCCCCGGAGCGCTTGTGGAGCGCATCAACTCGTACAAGCTGGACGGTATCTCGGCCGAGTTCGTCAAGGTCGGCGTTGTCGAGATGAACAAGCCGAGCGGTTACGCGGTCATCGTCGACCGCATCTCGCACGACATGCCGTACTACCGGGCCTACCTGAAGAACGCCGCGCTCACCGGCACGAAGATCATCAACAATCCCTTCTGGTGGAGCGCGGACGACAAATTCTTCAACTACGCGCTGGCCGACAAGCTCGGCGTCGCGGTCCCGAAGACCGTCATCCTG
Source organism: uncultured Acidobacteriaceae bacterium (assembly GCA_964249685.1). GTDB lineage: Bacteria > Acidobacteriota > Terriglobia > Terriglobales > Acidobacteriaceae > Edaphobacter. The sequence continues at coordinate 11,248 of CAXUDC010000047.1, read as the reverse complement.
CCGCCCAAGATGTTCCCGCCCGACATCAACGAGCAGAGTGTCCGCAACCTGGAGTTTCCGCTGAACTGGCAGCAGGCCTTCGACTACGTCGGCTTTCCGGCCTTCCTCAAGCCGCACGACGGCGGCGGCTGGCGCGACGTCTTCCACGTCCACAACCCCGAGCAGCTCTCACACGCCTACGACCAGAGCCGCGACCTGTGCATGACGCTTCAGGCCGCGGTCAAGTTCAAAGAGTACTTCCGCTGCTACGTCGTCGGGCAGGAAAAAGTAAGGATCATGCCCTACGACCCCACGCAGCCCCACCACATGCGCTACGTCATGGACCCACCCGCGTACGATCCCGCGCTGCTCGCCCGCGTTGAAAAGGACGCGCTGACGCTGTGCAAGGCGCTCGGCTACGACCTGAACACGGTAGAGTTTGCGGTCGAAGACGGCATCCCGTATGCGATCGACTTCATGAATCCAGCACCCGACGCGGACTACCACTCGATTGGCGGGGAGAACTTCGAGTGGATCGTGAACGCGGTGGCGAAGTTGGCCGTCAAGAAGGTGCAGGAGTACACCGGCGAGCCGATGGACGGGCTGAACTGGTCGTCGTTCCTGACTGGCGGTGGCTCAGCTTCTGCTGCTCCCGCTCCTGCGAAGAAGGCCGCGATCAAGAAGGATGTTCCAGCTGTAGTAAAGAAGGTCGCCGCCAAGAAAGTACCCGCAAAGAAGGCATAGAGTTCGTTCACAGTCCCTCCGCTTTGCTACAGAATGATGGCAGGATACTGATCGGAGGATAAGAATGCGCCCAAGTTTCTCCCTAGGCATTGAAGAGGAATACCAGACTGTAGACCCCGAATCCCGCGACCTCCGCTCGCACATCGCGACCGAGATGCTCGCCAAAGGCAAGCTGCAGCTCGAAGAGCGCGTCAAGGCTGAGATGCACCAGTCCATCATCGAGGTCGGCACGCGCATCTGCGAGAACATCCAGGAGGCGCAGGAGGACATCTTCGACCTGCGCCGCAATATGATCCGACTGGCCGAGGAGAACGGCCTGCTCCTCGTCGCCGGTGCCACGCACCCCTTCGCCGACTGGCGTTCGCAGGAGATCTACCCCGACCCGCGCTACGACAAGGTCGTCGAGGACCTGCAGCTCGTCGCCCGCTCGAACCTCATCTTCGGCCTGCACGTCCACGTCGGCATCGAGGACAAGGAAGCCGGCATTCGCATCATGAACTCGCTGCGCTACTTCCTGCCGCACATCCTCGCGCTGTCGACCAACTCCCCCTTCTGGCTGGGCATGGAGACCGGCTACAAGTCCTACCGGGCCAAGGTCTTTGAGAACTTCCCCCGCACCGGCATCCCGGACCAGTTCGCCAGCTTCTCCGAGTTCGAAAACTACGTCAACCTCCTCATCAAGACCAACTCCATCGACAACGCCAAGAAGATATGGTGGGACATTCGCCCGCACCCCTTCTTCGACACCATCGAGGTCCGCGCCTGCGACATCCCCCTGCGCGCGCACGAGACCGTCGCCATTGCCGCGCTCATCCAGGCCACCGCTTGCAAGCTCTGGAAGCTCCACGAGGCAAACGTCGACTGGCGCCAGTACTCCCGGCCGCTCCTGATGGAGAACAAATTCCGCGCCGTCCGCTACGGGCTCGACGGCATGATGATCGACTTCGGCAAGCAGGTCGAAGTCCCCGCCCGCGACCTCATCTGCGAGTACCTCGAGTTCATCGACGACGTCCTCGACGAGCTCGGCAGCCGCAAAGAGATCGAGTACATCCACACCATGTTGAAGCAAGGATCCGGCGCCGATAGACAACTTGCAGTCTTCCGCGAAACCGGCAGCCTCCGCGCCGTCGTCGACTACATGGCATCAGAAACCAAAGCAGGCCTCTACTAAGCACTTTGTTTGTCATTCCCGAAGGGAATCTGCGTTTCGCGCCGCAACCCAAGCCTCACGAGTACTCTGGAAGGATGCAGATGATCGACGTACAAGACCAGGCCGTCCACACCAACCTCCTGAACGAGGCCTTTCCGCCTGAGTTCTCGGAGGGCGCGCACAACGCCGTCGCCACCTGCCTGAAGGTGCAGCGCGAGGAGAAAGTCACGCTCATCACCGACCGCAGTTGCATCGCCATCGCCGCGTCCATCGCGCTCGAGCTTGAGGCGACCGGCTGCGAGTGGAACTCGTTCGTGCTCGAAGAGCTCGCGCCGCGCCCGCTCGACGGCATGCCCGAAGCCGTGCTCGAAGACATGGAATCGTCGCAGGTGAGCATCTTCGCCGTCGAGGTCCAGCAGAACGAGCTCCGCAGCCGCATGCAGATGACCGACGTCGTCAATCGCCGCCGCATGCGCCACGCCCACATGGTCAACATCACGCCGGACATCATGACCCAGGGCATGCGAGCCGACTTCGACGAGATCGACAAGCTCTCGCAGGTCGTGCTCGACAAGGTCCGCAAGGCCACCTACGTCCGCGCTACCACGCCCGCCGGCACCGACATCCACGCGCAGATGAACTCAGACTACAAGTGGTTCAAGACCTCCGGCATCATCTCCACCGAAAAGTGGGGCAACCTGCCCGGCGGCGAGTGCTTCACCGCGCCCGGCGAGGTCAACGGCGTCTTCGTCGTCGACGGCGTGGTGGGCGACTTCCTCTGCAAGGAGTACGGCCTGCTCACCGACCAGCCCCTCACCATTCACATCGAGGGCAACCGCATCGTCCGGGCCAGCTCGCCGAACAAGAAGCTCGAGGCCGACTTCTGGCGCTACACCCACACGGATGAGAACTCCGACCGCGTCGGCGAGTTCGCCATCGGCACCAACATCGGCGTCGAGCGCGTGATCGGCAACATCCTCCAGGACGAAAAGTTTCCCGGCATCCACATCGCCTTCGGCGACCCCTACGGCGCGCACACCGGCGCCAAGTGGAAGTCGTCGACCCACATTGACGTCGTCGGCCTGCGCTTCAGCATCTGGCTCGGCAACGCGCAGGGCGAAGAGCAGATCATGCGCGACGGCGACTTCTTGATTCACGGATGATCGAGCACATCTTTTTTCGCGACCGATCACGGCTTGCTCTGGCGGGCGTTCTGATCCTCGAACTGGACAGGAACGCTGTCGAACTGGAGATTCAGATAGCGGCGGGCTCAGTCGCTATTGTGGCCGACCTCTATCTGATAGAGAAGACATTTTATCCTCGACCGTTGCCATGTCACCGGAGAGGGGCTGAATATTGCAATTATCCGTCGGCTTGCTAAAGTGTTCGGCGAAGTCGAAGATGTAGACGAGGTCATCATTCAGGGTGGTGATCGTCAATCGGGTGCAAACCGCGGCAGCAGTCCTACTCCAATCAGGGTGAAGGTGAAGTGATGACAACAATTCTGATCTCCGGCTGGCACTATGGCTTCCAGAAAGTCAGCTTTACTCGCTTGATGAAGAGCGACATGAGCCTCACACTGCGCCCCGCAAAGACAATCACAGACCGCATCCTTGACGGCGAGCAAGTCGAACTCGAAGTCCCCGACGAACAGGTCGAAGACCTCCTCGCAAAGATGACCGATCTTGGTGCCATCTGCGAAGTCGCGGTCCCTCAACACTGATGCTCCAGCCCTTCCGCTCGACCTTCAACACTACCCAGTTCACCCCCGCGCGCTACGCCGAGCTGCTCGCCACGCTCGACGCGCGCACCCGCACCCACATCGAATTCCAGGTCTGCGAGACGCCCTGCTTCTTCCCGCGCGCGCTGCTCGACGAGATGGCCGACGCCGGCCGCGCCCTGACCCACCAGCTCATCGACTCACCCCGCTACATGCAGCTCTCGGACGCCGCCATTCCCGCGCAGTATCGCGTGCCCAACGACAACCCGCGCCCAAACTTCATGACGGTCGACTTCGGCCTCATCCGCAACAGTGCCGGCAATCTCGAGCCCAAGCTCGTCGAGCTCCAGGCCTTTCCCTCCATTTTCGGCTACCAGTCCGTCGCCAATGAGGAATACCGCCGCATCTACGGCCTCGCGCCGGAGCTGGAATCCTACTTTTCCGGCCTCAACGACGCCACCTACTGGGACCTGCTCCGCCGCACCATCGTCGGCGAGCACGCGCCCGAAAATGTGGTGCTTGCCGAGATCGACCCCGCCGCGCAGAAGACCCTGCCCGACTTCCATGTCTACGAAGACCGCCTCGGCATCACCACGGTCGACATCACCAAGCTCCGCAAGCAGGGCCGCAAGCTCTTCTACCAGCGCGACGGCCGCGAGATCCGCATCGACCGCATCTACAACCGCGCCATCGTCGACGAGCTCGAGCGCAAGGCCATCACGCCCGCCTGGGACTACCGCGACCCACTCGACGTCGAGTGGGCGGGCCATCCCAACTGGTACTTCCGCATCAGCAAATTTTCGCTTCCATACCTCAAACACCCCACCGTTCCGCGCTGCGTCTTCCTGGACGACTGGTTCGCCGGCCGGCGCGAGGGCCTGCCCGAAGACCGCACCCAGCTCCTGCTGAAGCCGCTTTATTCCTTTGCGGGCAAGGGAATCCACTTCGCTCCCACCGACGTAGACCTGGAAACGATCCCGCAACAGGACCGCCACCACTACTTACTGCAGGAGCGTATGCGTTTCGAGCCGCTGATCGAGACGCCGCATGGCCTTACCCAGGCGGAGATCCGCATCATGTATCTCTGGCCGGAGGACGCGCCGGAGATGATTCCCGTCATCAGTCTCGTCCGTCTCGGCCGCGGGCTCATGATGGGCGTCGACCACAACCGCAATCAGCAATGGGTCGGTGGCTCCGCGGCTTTCTTTCCAAAACAGGATTGAGGCCATCCGATTTGAAACGATGGTTTTCGTTCTGGCTACAAAGCGTCGATTGTTTCGGGTACACTTTGGCGATACGGGCTGCAGGCACGGAGGGTTCCGCATGAGCGCTGTCACAATCCTTGAAGCAAAAGATCAGCTTCGCACTGCAGTACGGTTTCCCATGAAGCTGGCTCTGACCTTGAAGACGGCCCAGGGCCAGATCGAAGCCGTGACCGAGAACATCTCCGCCAACGGCATCCTGTTTACCGGCGTCCGTCTGCCCAAGGTGGACTCACAGATCGAGTTCACCATCCGCATGCCCGGAGGCGTAATGGGCACGGCCGAAGACGTTTCGATCGACTGCATCGGCCGCGTCGTCCGGCACCAGCGTCATGGCAACGAAGCGCAGGCAGCCGCGATCATCGATGAATATACCTTGAGGGCTTAGAAGCAATGACTGTGGTTGATTTCAGCACCGACGAGCAACTGAATGGCGACGACGATCAAGATTCAGGACCGAAGGTTCGCGTGATCCTCGCGGATTCGCAGGCCATCTACCGCGTGGGCATGCGCAAGGTGTTCGCGCTCGAAGACGACATCCGCGTGGTCGCTCAAGCCGAGACCCTGGCAAATTTGTACGCGGCATTGCACAGGTTTCCCACAGACGTGGTCGTGCTGGAGGGATCGCTGATCGCCGGCACCATTGACGCCATTCCGGAGCTCGTGCGCCGCAGCCCGGAGGCCAAGCTGATCGTGCAGGTCTCGGAATCGGATGAGACCAACACGGTAGAGCTCTACCGGCGTGGCGTGCGCGGCGTCGTGCCCAGGTCGATCTCGCCCGATCTGCTCATCAAGTGCGTACGCAAAATCGCGGCCGGTGAGACTTGGATCGACAATCAGTCCATCTCCTGGGTCATCGAGGCCTACCGCTCTCAGGCCACGACGCTGACCAATCCGCGCACGCAACCGAAGCTGTCGAAAAAGGAGTTGGCGATCATCTCCTGCATCACGCGCGGCATGCGCAACAAGGAGATCGCCTACCAGATCGGCACGACCGAGCAGGTGATCAAGAACTACCTGCGCAAGGTGTACGACAAGCTCGGCGTCTCGGACCGGCTGGAACTGGCGCTCTACTGTTTGCATCATCAGTTGCTGAAGAAGTACAACCAGGACGAAGATGCAGCGGCCCCGGAGCCGGTTCGCGCCAAAGCCTGAGTTGATCCCGGTTCATAACTGAGAGCTGACAGCTCAAAGCTTACACCTGATAGTTACCCCTGGAATCACCTCAAAGGTAGCGCAGGTCCCAACCGCAGATTCCTCCGCTACGCTACGGAATGACAACAAAAGGCGCGCGCTTGTGTTTTGCAATAAACAAGGATGGCGCAGTTGTATTTTGTTGTCATCCCGTAGCGATCTGCGGTTCGACGGCTGCAGTACTGCACCTGAAGGGCAATGCTCTATCCCCCCAGATCCACCAGGTGAACTGCCTCCAGCTCCTGTCCTAGAAACGTCGATCCTAGCCGCCGGAACTTATCGATAGAATCTGTAGCGTAGAAGACCGCGCTCGTCTTCCCCATGAAGCTCCCCGGAACCAGCTCTGCGGCCGCTCGCGCGGTCGCCGTCGCTGAATCGACGATCGTCAGCGGGTGCCCAAGCTGCGCCAGCGTGCGCTCGATCAGCGGCCGCAGCAGTGGGTAGTGCGTGCAGCCCAGGACCAACGTGGTCGCCTGTGGAGCCTCGGCCAACGCTTCTTGCAGGTAGATCGAAAGCACCTGCGCGGTCACGGGATGGTCGATCCAGCCTTCTTCGACCAGCGGCACCAGCAGCGGACAGGCTTTCTCATGCGCGCGCAGGCCTAACGCCGCGCAAGACCGTGTATACGCTCCCGACTGCACCGTCGCGGCCGTTGCGAGCACCAGGATCTCGGGCTTTCCCCCGGATGCAGCCGCTGCCTTTGTTCCCGGGTCGATCACGCCGACGACTGGAATCGGCAGCGCTGCTTTCAGCTCGTTGAGCGCCAGCGCGGATGCCGTGTTGCAGGCGACGACCAGCATCTCCGCACCCTGCGCGAGCAGAAACGCGGCGCTCGAAAGCGCATAGCGGGCGATGGTCTGCTGCGATTTTGCGCCGTAGGGTAGCCGCGCCGTATCGCCCAGGTAGAGGTAGCGCGCGCCGGGGATCAGCGGCAGCAGCGCACGCAGCACGGTCAGGCCGCCGAAGCCGGAGTCGAAGACCGCGATGCAGGGCGGCTTGGCCGGCTGCATCAGATCTGGTTCCCGTCCGGCGAGAGCACGTGGATCCGCGCTGCCGGATCGACGACGCTGTACGGCCGCGCCAGGTCGGCATGGCCGGCGAGCGTGTCGCGGGTCTGTCCGTCGACTGTGAAGCGGACCTGCTCAATCTGCGGAAAGTTCGCGTGCAAGGTCGCCAGGATCGCGCGCAGCGTCAGGTCTTCGGTCTCGATGCCGGAGGGATGCGCGTCGGCGAAGGCCTTGGTAAGGTTGACAACCGCCAGGACGGACCCGTTCAGGTGGTACTGCCCGTAGGGCGAAGCCGGCTGCGAGGCAGGCAGCTCCGCCGTGTTCGGGTTGGACGCAGCGTTGCCGTTGTTCACGATCGGCAGCGCGACGAAGAAGACATCCGTCACCGACGGGCCCGGCGGAACCGGGTGCGTGGAGGCGGGCAGCGACAGGGTCGTTAGAAGCCGGTCGAGGATGACGCGGGCGCGGCTGGAAGGCTCCTCCGGCAGCGCGAGCGAGAGCTGGTCGAGCGTGATGGAGCCGTCGGCATCGTTGGCGAGCGCGACCGAGACCTGCTCGTCCGGCAGGTCGGTCGGCGCGGCGATGGGGCTCTGGTCGCGCATGGCGAGGATGCGGGCGTGATCGCGCGCGCAACCGCGGACGAGGAAGAACGCCATCAGCAGGATCGCGCCGACGAGCGTCCAGTAGAGGATGCGCTGGTAGCGGGGAATCATCGGCTGCCTCCGGTCGGCGGCGGGGCCTCATCAGACATCGGCCGGACGATGGGTGCGCGCGGCTTGGGCGCGGGCATGTCCGGCGCGAGCGGCTCCTCGTCGGGGATCTTGAGGGGCGCGGGAATGGGCTTTGGCCGCGGCTTCGGAGCTGGTTTCGGCGGCTCGTCCGCTGGGGTCGGGGTCGACATCTGCTGCGCGGCGGCGGCGGCGGCGAGGATGCTGACGACATGGCCACGCCAGAAGACCAGCGCCTGCGCGACGGAGTCGGCGACACGCACCTGATAGGCGGGGTCCGATGCAGGCGCGGGCGTGTCACCCGGCAGCGGCGCGAGCTCCAGCAGGACGACGGGGCAGCTGAGCGAATCGATCGGCTTGATGCTGGCCTCGCCGACGACGAGCGGGACGCGGATGCCGTTGATTGCGGCGGCCAGATCGCTTGACAGCCGGATGGACTGCGGCAGGACGGACGCCTGCGCGGTGTCCCAGGGCAGGATCTCCCGGGGCTCGTCGGGGCTGAGCGAGGGATGGTTGGGCGTGAGCGCGGAGGTGTAAAGGTGGACTCCGTGGCCACCGTTGGCGGCGTGCAGGAGCAGGCAGGCGATGGGACGGTTGCGGTTGGCGATCTCGACGCGGGCGTCGGACGGCAGGTCGTCGGTGGCGGCTGCGTGGGTCAGGACTACGGTGAAGCCCTTGGCCTCGAGCCGCGGTTTGAGCAGAGCCGCGAAGGCGATGTTGGCGTCCTTTTCATAGGAGTTTTCGCCGAGCGTGGCCCCGTTGTCGGCGCCGCCGTGCGCGGGGTCGAGCACGATCAGGTTGGTGTTGTAGCTGGGTGCGTCAGACTTTGGCGCTTTGGGCTTGTGGGGCTTCGGAGCGGGCGTTGCTGTTGTCGGGGTCGTCGTTTGCGCGCCTGCGGTGAGGGCAGCGAGCAGCAGCAGGGCGCGGGTTGGCGTCGTCAGGGGCAAAGGGTTCGAGAGTGATTGTAGCGTGTGAGGCAGGGACTTAACACGGAGAGCACGGAGAAAGGCCGCGGAGCGCACGCTTAATCGAGGGCGTAGATGGCCAATCCGCTCAGGAGTTTGGGGTAGAAGTCGGTGGACTTCTGGGGCATGACGTCGCCTGAGAGGGAGATGTCCTTGAGCTGGTGGAGGGTTACGGGCTTGATGAGGAAGGCGATATCAGCCTTGCCTGCGTGGACCTGTTGGACGGCTTCGTCGGCGCTGCGAAGATAGCGGATGTTTTCAGTGTTGGCGATGGACTCGTGGGTGAGGTGCAGAAGGTCTTCGAGAACGATGCGGTGTAGCTGCACGACGTCGAGCGAGGCTTGGCGCGCGGTGATCTCGGGGTGCAGCTGCTTCAGGCGGGTGGCGATGGCTTCGGGCTTGGCGGTGAGGAGGTGGTTGCCGTCGCGGGTGGCGGCGAGGAAGGCTACGCCTGTGGCGGCGGTGAGGGGCTCAGTGGAGGCTGAGTCTTCGCGGGTGATGTTGAAGTAGGGCTCGGCGACGGTGAGGAAGGCTTCGGTGGAGAAATCGTTGAGGCCGAAGACTACGCGGTGGGTGGGCAGGATGGTGATTCCGGGGGCATCCATGTTGACGAAGGTCATCATCATAGCGGCTTCGGGAAAGGCTGGTTTGGGAAGGAGGGAGTGCGGCTCATCCGCTCGGTTGGAGGGGGATTCTTCGTCTTCCTCAGAGTCCGTTCCGCTCCTATCCCACCTCTCAGAAGCGAGAGATGGGGCACCCAGCTCGGCTGCTCGTTCTTTCATGTAGGTTACGCTGGTTTCGTAGCGGTGGTGGCCGTCGGCGATGATGAGCTTCTTGTCAGCCATGGCGGCTACGATGAGGTTGATGAGGTGCGGGTTGACGAGCTTCCAGACGCGGTGGATTACCTGGTACTCGTCGGTGATTTCGAGGTCGGCTGGAGCGCCGGAGTCGAAGATCAGTTTTTCGGCGGTGAAGGCTGGGTCGGAGTAGAGCATGTAGATCTGCTCGCAGTAGGCGCGGGTGGCCTTGAAGAGGGCGAGGCGGTCGGACTTGTGCTTGGGGAAGGTCTGCTCGTGGCGGTAGACGACCTTGTCGGCGTAGTCGTAGAGGTGGCCGAGGGCGATGAAGCCCTTGCGCTCCTGGATCTGCTCGGTTCCTGGGACCTGATAGGTCTGGGCGTAGCCGTAGAGGGCGGGCTCGGCTTCCTCGCGGAGGATGAACTTTTTGCGCCAGCTGGTGAGGGACTCGGCGGCGCGGGTGTAGACGTTGTGCTGCGGGTCGGTGCCTGGGGTGAAGGCGTCGGTGTCTCCGGGCTCTTTCTTGCCGAGGATGACGCGGATGAGGTTGTATTTGGAGCGGTCGTAGTAGGCCTGTTGCATCTCCGGGGTGATCTTGTCGTAGGGCTGGGTGACGACGTCCTCCATGCGGACTTTCTGGGTGTCGTAGCGGAGGGCGCGGAAGGGGTAGATGCGGGCCATGCGGTTGGGTCTCCTTCTGGGATTGTACGGGGTGGGTACCCCCCCTCCCCGGGATTGATCCTAAGATCTTGATTCGATTGGGGTTGAATACAGGGTGGTACGCAGCAGAAAAGCCTCCGAGTGGGAGGCTTTTTCTTTTCACTGTATTAACAATAGCAGGTGGGCGGGGGTGGGTACGCAAAGTATTTTGTGGGGCTAAGTGGGTGGAGGGATTGGGGTTGTAGGAGATGTTGGGGCATTGGGGGGTTGACAGGAGTTGGTGGGTTGGGATTCCACAGGGTGGGGCGCGGAGATAAAGGTGAGTCCCGAAAATAAAGCCCGCGTTGATGTGGCGGGTGGATGTCGAGGCTGAAGCCTCAACCTATCTCAGAAACAACGGCAGCGGCAACGGCAGCGGCTGGTTCCGAGTAGTTACTAGTTACTAGTTTTGGCGGTAGGCGTCGTAGGGGCCTAGGGATTGGGCCAGGTGGTAGTGGGAGAAGATGGCGGCGAAGGCTGGGTTCTGGAGGAAGAAGGCCAGGAGGTTGTCGTGGCGGTCTTCGAGGACCTGGCAGTGGACCTGGGGGTCCTGGCAGCGGTCGACCAGGATGAGCTGAGGGTGCCAGCGGTTGAGGTCTTCTACCATGAATTGCTGCTGGAGTCGTGTGAGCTCGGCGAGGCGGGTGGGGGTGAGTGGGTGGTGGGGGTCAGGGGCGCGGAGGAGGGCGGGGAGGATCCAGAGGTGGGGGTAGCGCTGGGCGAGGGTGAGGTGGTAGAGGTCGGCGGGGGCGACGGTGTCGTCTACCGTGGTGGTCAGGGTGGCGACGGCAGCGCCGGGGGGCAGGCCGGCGAAGAGTGCGGGGGCGGGGGTGGGTTGGGAGAAGTCCGAGAAGTGCCAGGTGAGGGTGAGGGCGAGGACGGTGAGCGCGGCGGCGAGCCAGGGAGGCCAGGCGGGAGGGGGGAGGGGGAAGTACTTGGCGAGGACGCTGCGCTCGAACGCGAGGGCGAGGCCGAAGAGGCTCAGGGCTGGCAGCTGCTGGTA
>CAXUDC010000046.1:10353-20323 GCA_964249685.1 uncultured Acidobacteriaceae bacterium | reverse complement strand
ACCTCAAGCGCGAGGACCTGCTGCACACCGGCGCGCACAAGATCAACAACGCGCTCGGCCAGGGCCTGCTGGCGCGGCGCATGGGCAAGCAGCGCATCATCGCCGAGACCGGCGCGGGCCAGCACGGCGTCGCGACCGCCACCGTCTGCGCGCTGCTCGGCCTGGACTGCGTCATCTACATGGGCGAGGAGGACATGCGCCGGCAGGAGCTGAACGTGTACCGCATGCGCCTGCTGGGGGCGGAGGTGCGCGGCGTCTCGGGCGGCTCGGCGACGCTCAAGGACGCGATCAACGACGCCATGCGCGACTGGGTCACGAACGTACGCGACACGTACTACATCCTGGGCTCGGCGCTGGGCGCGCACCCCTACCCGACGATGGTGCGCAACTTCCATCGCGTCATCTCGGTCGAGGCCCGGAAGCAGTTCCTGACCGAAGTAGGACGGCTGCCGAACACCGTTATCGCCTGCGTCGGCGGCGGCTCGAACGCCATCGGCGCCTTCTACGAGTTCCTCGGCGATGAGGATGTAGCGCTGGTCGGCGTCGAAGCCGGCGGGCGCGGCACGGGGCTGGGCGAGCATGCATCGCGCTTCCAGACCTCAGGCGGAGGCCTCCCCGGCGTCCTTCAGGGCACGTACTCCTACGTCCTGCAGAATGAGTCGGGCCAGGTGTCTTCGACGCACTCAGTGAGCGCCGGGCTGGACTATGCATCCGTCGGCCCGGAGCATGCGAACCTGCACGATACCGGCCGCGCCACCTACACGTCCTGCTCGGACGCCGATGCTCTTGCCGCCACGATCACGCTCTCCCGCACCGAGGGCATCCTGCCCGCGCTCGAGTCCGCCCACGCCGTCGCAGAGGCGATCCGCGTCGCACCAACGATGGCCAAGACCGACATCCTGATGGTCAACCTGAGCGGCCGCGGCGACAAGGATATGGGCATTCTCGCGCGCGAACTGCACCTGGGCGGCGCACCGGCGGAAAACACCGGCGAATCTGCAAAGGAAGGCCGCTGATGCCGTTGCTTGTTTCTCGCCGTCATCCTGAGCGAAGCGAAGGACCCCCGCATTTCGCACTTGCCTGTTCTTTGCGACGGGGGGCTTCTCCATGCCCATAGCCTTCCCCAAAAAAACCGGCATCATCGTCTACCTCACCGCCGGCGATCCCTCCTTGGCCGTCACCTACGACATCGCCCTCGCCGCCATCGACAACGGCGCCGATGTCATCGAGCTCGGCGTGCCCTTCTCGGACCCCCTCGCCGACGGCCCTGTCATCCAGCGCGCCAGCGAGCGAGCCGTAGCGCGCGGCGTCACCCTCACGCAAGTCCTCACGCTGTGCAGGGACATCCGCGAAGCCCGCCCCCACAGCGGCCTCGTCCTCTTCAGCTACCTCAACCCGGTCGTCCGCATGGGCCTGCCAGCCTTCTGCGCCGCCGCCAGGGCAGCCGGAGCCGACGGCGTCCTGCTCACCGACATGATCGTTGAAGAAGCCGACGAGTACCTGGCCGAGATGGCCGCCAACGACCTCGCCCCTATCTTCCTCGCTGCGCCCACCAGCCCGGACGCGCGCCTGAAAGCTATCGCGCAAGCCAGCAAGGGCTTCGTCTACGCCATCTCGCGCGTCGGCATCACGGGCACGCGCGACGAGATCGCCTCCGACGCCCCCACCCTCGTCGCCCGCCTGCGCGCCTTTACCTCGCTCCCCATCGCGGTCGGCTTCGGCATCTCGAACGCCACCCACGTCGCCGCCGTCGCCGGGTACGCCGACGCCGCCGTCCTCGGCTCGGCCATCGTGCGCCTCATCGAGCAATCGAAACCCGAAGAAGCCGCGCACGCCGTCGGCCAATTCCTCGCCAACTTGCGTTAGCCTGTTAGTTCCGCTTCACTTCACCAGGAAAGGCCACACCCCATGGAAATCGCAGACTGGCGCCAGCAGATCGACCAACTCGACCAGCAGATCGTCGTGCTGATCAGCAAGCGTGCGGAGGCCGCCAAGGCCATCGGCGCGCTCAAGCGCACCACCGAGCTGCCCGTCTACGAGCCCGCCCGCGAGCAGGAGGTCTTCGAGCACGTCCGCTCCATCAACCCCGGCCCCCTCTCCGACCTCGAGCTGCTCGACGTCTACGAGCGCCTCATGGACGTCATGCGCTCGCTCCAGCGCCGCGACCTCTACCAATAACCCAGCTCCACACCGTTCTTTCCTGCCCTTTACTGCCTCTCCCTGGAGTCCCATGATCGTCGCAATGCAAGGCACCGCCACCGCCCCACAGATCCAGCACGTCATCGAGCGCATGGTCGAGCTCGGCTTCAACGTCCACCGCACCACCGGCGTCTCGCAGACCATCCTCGCAGGCGTCGGCGGCACGCCCGGCCACTTTGAAATCGCCGAGTTCGGCGTCCTGCCCGGCGTCCACCAGGCCTACCGGATCTCGTCGCCCTACAAGCTCGCCGGCCGCGCCTTCCGGCCTGAGGGCACCACCATCACCTTCCCCAACGGCGTCGTCGTGGGCGGCAAGCAGATCACCCTCATGGCCGGGCCCTGCTCGGTCGAGAGCCGTGAGCAGATCCTGACCTCGGCCAAACTCGTCGCGAAGGCCGGCTGCCAGTTCCTGCGCGGCGGCGCGTTCAAGCCCCGCTCCAGCCCCTACAGCTTTCAGGGCATGGGGCTCGACGGCCTGAAGCTGCTGCGCGAAGTGAGCGACGAGACCGGCCTGCTCGTCATCACGGAGGTCATGGAGATCTCGCAGATCGAGCTCATGCTGCCCTACATCGATTGCTTCCAGGTCGGCGCGCGCAACATGCAGAACTTCAACCTGCTCCGCGAGCTCGGCCACTGCCGCAAGCCCGTGCTAATGAAGCGCGGCATCTCCGCGACGATCGAAGAGGTCCTGCTCAGCGCCGAATACATCCTCTCCGGCGGCAACTACGACCTTATGCTCTGCGAGCGCGGCATCCGCACCTTCGAGACCTACACCCGCAACACCATGGACGTCTCCGCCATCCCGGTCCTCAAAAAGCTCACCCACCTCCCCGTCTTCGGCGACCCCTCGCACGGCGTCGGCATCCGCGACCTGGTCCCGCCCATGGCGCTCGCGTCCGTAGCCGCCGGTGCCGACGGCCTCCTGATGGAGATGCACCCCGACCCCAACAAGGCCATGAGCGACGGCGCCCAAAGCCTCTACCCCGACCAGCTAGAAAAGCTCGTAGCCCAACTCCGCCTCCTCGCCCCGGTAGTAGACCGAACCGTAGCCTAGACGCCTCACTTGATACGCTTCCCTCCTGCAATCGAGCTTCAAGAAACTTGGCCCGCCCAGAGGTCGACACAGTAAACTAGCGGAGGGGAGCACCATCATGACATCCATTACCGATCCCGAAAAGCTTCGTCGTCGTAAAGTCATGGCGAGTGTCATTGGCAGCAGTGCCATGGAAGGTCAGTTTCCCGACCAGCCAACGCTGGACATTTGGAATCGCTATGTCGAAGGGGAACTGACAAGTTCCGGCTTTTCCCAGGCCATGGACGATCACGCGATGAGCCTAGTCCGCACCCTGCGATCAAGGTCACTTGCAGAGGTAGCATAGACCGTGGAGATTGGCTTTAGCGGCGATCCACATACCGAACCCGGTTCCGACTGTCCGCGAAATAAGTTCGGTTACATGGACTACCGCCAGCTTCAGTTGGTAGAGGTCGTCTTCGTTCAAAAGCGCAGTCGAGACTTGGAAGAAAAAGGCGTCACCGGCACGTTCGACGCAGCTCACCTGCGCTCTATTCACCTCTGGCTCTTTCGAGACATCTTTCCTTGGGCGGGTGAGATCCGGGTAGTAGACATATTCAAGGGGGGACACGGATTCGCTCATCATGCCTTGATTGCCGGGTGCCTTGAAAACGCACTTGAAAAGCTGAGCCACGACTCGTTTCTCACGGGTCTGTCTGCCTCCGCCTTCGCACACCGGGCTGCCTTCTACCTAGGCGAAATCAACGCCATCCACCCCTTCCGCGAAGGCAACGGACGGACCCAGCGCGAATTTATCCGCCAGCTCGCATTGAACGCTGGCCACCCTCTCTCCTGGGCAAATTTTTCTCAGCAGGAAATGATCAATGCTTCCATCTTGAGTCACACACGAGGAGACAATACCTCCCTGGCCCACCTCCTCGCCAAAGCCATCGAGGAAGGCAAATGAACACCCTCGCCATCCTCGGCACCGGCCTCATCGGCACCTCCACCGCGCTCGCCCTGCGCGCGGCCGGCTTCACGGGCGAGATTCTCGGCGTCGACACCAATCCCGCCGAGCTCGAAACCGCCCTCACCCTCAACGCCATCTCGCAGAAAGCCACCCTCGACCAAGCTGCCGTCCAGGCCGACGTCCTCTTCCTCGCCGTCCCTGTCCTCGCCATCCTCGACACCCTGCAGCGCCTCGCCCCCCGGCTCACCCCGCGGCAGCTTGTCACCGATGCCGGCTCCACCAAGCTCGCCATCTGCGAGCTCGCCATCCCCTTCTACAACGGTCCCGGCCAGCCACGCTTCCTGCCCGGTCACCCCATGGCGGGCAAGGAGTCCGGCGGCGCCGCGCTCGCCGACGCGCAGCTCTTCCACAACGCAACCTGGCTCTTCACGCCCATAGCCGACGAGACTGCGCTCGAAGCCGGCTGGCGCGCCTGGGTCCTCAAGCTCGGCGCCCACACCCAGGACCTCGACCCCACGCTGCACGACAAGCTTTGCGCCTGGGTCAGCCACATGCCCCAGATGGTCGCGACCGCCATGGCCGCCCTGTTCGAAGACGAGTTCGGTGCCGACCTCGCCGGCAGGAACCAGATTGCAGCCGTCGGCGGCCGCGCCCTGCGCGAGATGACCCGCCTCGGTGCCAGCCCTTACAGCATGTGGCGCGACGTCGCCCTCACCAACACGCAACCAATCGCCGCCACCCTCTTCGCGCTCGAGCAGCGCCTCGCCCACCTGCGCGAAAACCTCCGCACCCCAGAGCTCCGCGACGAGTTCACCCGCGCCAACACCTTCCGCCGCCCTAAATAATCCACAACCCTTGTTGTCATTCCCGAAGGGAATCTGCGTTTCGAGCGCCACTACATAAACAGGCGATCGGAAAGTGCAGCGCCGGTCCAACCGCAGATTCCTCCCGCGTCACTCCGGAATGACAAAAAAAAAGCACCACTCATATTGTATTTTGTTGTCATCCCGTAGGGATCTGCGGTTCGACTGCTGTACCGCAACTGAAGGCATAAAGCTCAACCCTTCGCCCCAGACCACCCCGGCAGCGACTCAAACCCAGGCTCCGCAAACCAGAACCCCTGCATCCAGCGCACATCCAGATCGCACAACACCTGCATCTCCTGCTCACGCTCGATGCCTTCCGCAATGATGTCGATCCCCAAATCCCGGCAGACGCCCACGATTGACTTCACAATCGCCCGGCTTGCCGGTCGCGCGTCGATACAGTCCACCAGCTTCCGGTCGATCTTGATCATGTCCGGCTGAAACACGCTCAGCAGCGACAACCCCGAGTGCCCCGCGCCAAAGTCGTCGATCGCCACCCGCAACCCGTGGCTCCGGTACTCGGTCATGATGTTCTTCAGATGGTCGTGGTCGCGAACCTCTTCCACCTCCGTCACTTCGAAGATAATGCGCGAGAGCGGGAACCCGACCGACATCGCCGCGTTGAACGTCCGCCGCAGACACTGCTTCGGCTCATACACCGCGTTCGGGTAGAAGTTCACGCTCAGGTCCGCGTCGGTCGCCAGCAGGCCCAGCGTTGCAGCCGTCGCAATTGCCTTCTCTCGGCAGCGCTGGTCAATCGAGTAACGATTGTTGTGTAGCGTGTGGTCCAGGATTGTCGCCGCTGCCTCACCCTTCATTCCGCGCGCTAGCGCCTCATAGGCAATCACCCGTTCCGCGCTCACGTCCACGATCGGCTGAAACGCCATCGAGAATGGAACCTCCGGCCCCGCGTTGCACAGCTTGCAATGCTCCCCGGCGGGCATCGGCTCTGTGCTTAGGAAGGCCTCATCGGCCTTCTTGATCCGTTCTTCGCTCGTGGCGAGCAGCTGCTTCAACGGTGCATCGCGAAGTGGCGTGTGTGGCGTACCCATCTCTTGCCCCGTGGTTCAACTTGACTGCTCTGCCGAAATTTCACTATACACTAAAATCTTAGTTTGGATGTCCGCTGCCGTACGTATTTGCGTCATGCTCTGCCAAAAGAGCGCATCCGGAAAACAATCAGCTCCAGCAACCGCTCCGCCTCCATGCCCGGCGGCCGCGGCCACGCCATCCTGGCGCTCATCCGCTCCGCCAGCCGCTCGCCCAACTGGAAGCGCGTCTGCGGATCCAGGTCCAGCACCCGGCTGAAGAACGTTTCGATCACATGCAGATCGTCGCCCTTCAACTTGGCGACGGCATCGGCGGGCAGCAAGGCCTCGCTCGCCGCGCGCGCCGCCTGCGCCTGCGGCGTGTAGCTCTGCCCGCCGTCACCCTCGGCATAGCGCATCAGCGGCTGCTCCTCGGTGCGCTCATGCACCACAATCGTGCCCGCGGCCAGGTCGCCCAGCCGCTTGTTCTGCTTGCTGCACAGCATCGCAACCAGCCCGGTCAGGTACATGCTTGGAAAGTAGTCCACAAAGCGCAGCAGGTTCCGCGCCAGCGCCTCAAAAAAGGTAATCGACCGCCCAGAGTCCTTCAAGACCCGCAGCTTCATCACCCATTTGCCCGGCGTCCGCCCGTTCCACAGCCCCTCAAACAGCGTAAAGTACCCCCAGATCCACACAAAGTTGACAAAGATAAAGCCCGCAAGAAACCACTTGCCTTCGCCCTCGCCCCTGGTCCCCGCCGTCTCGCCCCGGCCCCAGATTGCCACCGCGATCACCAGCAGCACATAAGGCAGCACCTGGATCAGGTGGTCCAGCATCACCGCCACAAAACGGCTTCCGATCCCGGCGATCGGAAAACGCAGATCCACCTGCTCCGGCGTCTCAATGCTAAGCTGGTCCGCATACAGGTTCACTTCGCTCATCTCTCGTCCTCTTCACCACCATCTATCTCTCAGGACTCCATGATCTCAAATCGCTGGATCGCACTCCGCAAGGATAACTGGAATCGCTTGGAAGCCGCGGCCAACCAGGCTGAAAAATCCGGCCTCAAGACCCTCTCCGCCGTCGAGCTCCGCGACTTCGGCCTGCTCTACCGTCAGGCCGCCGCCGATCTCTCCACCGTCCGCACCGACGCCGGCTCACGCACGCTCGAGCACTATCTCAATCGCCTCGTCGCCCGCGCGCACAACTTCGTCTACTCCGGCCGCCGGCTCTCCGCGCGCTCGCTCTGGCGCTTCCTCGCATTCGAGTACCCCCGCCTCTTCCGCCGCCTGCTCCCCTACACCACCCTCGCCTTCGCGGTCTTCTGGTTCGCCGCCGTCCTCGGCGTACTCGTCACGCTCGCCCGGCCGGACTTCATGCACGCCATGCTCGGCCCCAAGATGATCGACACCATCGAGCACCACAAGATGTGGACCGAGCGCATCCTCGGCGCCGAACCCCAGGCCGCCTCCGGCATCACCACCAACAACATCAGCGTCTGCTTCATCACCTTCGTCAGCGGCATCACCGCCGGGCTCGGCACCATCTTCGAGATGCTCAACAACGGCTTCCAGATCGGCGTCATCGGCACCGCCTGCCACCAGCACAACATGAGCCTGCCGCTCTGGTCCTTCGTCGCCGCCCACGGCGCGCTCGAGCTCCCCGCCATTTTCATCTCCGGCGGCGCCGGCTTCCGTCTCGCCGCCGGCCTGCTCTTCCCCGGCTACCTGCCCCGGCGCGACTCGCTCGCCCTCGCCGGCGCGGAGGCCGTCCGCCTCGTCGCCGGCACCGTCCCGCTGCTCATCGTCGCCGGCACGCTCGAAGGCTTCCTCGACCCCAGCCGAGCCCCCATCGCCCTCAAATTCTCCCTCTCCGCCATCCTCCTCACCGCCCTGACCCTCTGGCTCACCGAAGGCTGGCGCCGCCCACCCGCCTTAAGCTCAAAACTACAAACTGGAACTGAAAACTCATAGAAAGAGGCCGTTGCCGTTTGTTTCTGGTTTCCCCACACATCCGAACCAGCTTTTCACCGCCTCACACTGCTTCTCACCGTTCCAACTGCCTTTCTCCGTCTCTCCAGCATCTCACCGCGCAGGAGAGAACCAAATGTCCAATTCACGCCTCAAAATGCAGGACCCCCGCACCCAGTACCCTCAGCCTCCCTTCAAGCCCCAGCACCAGTCCCAGCCCGGCCTCCAGAAAGAGATGTCCCCCAGGCCCGACTGCGGCGAGGACACCTACGTCGGCGCCGGCAAGCTCCAGGGCCGCAAGGCGCTCGTCACCGGTGCCGACTCCGGCATCGGCCGCGCCGTCGCCATTGCCTTCGCGCGCGAGGGTGCCGACGTCGCCATCAGCTACCTCCCCAGTGAAGAAGCCGACGCCAAAGAAGTCATCAAGGTCCTCGAGAAATCCGGCGTCAAGGCGTACGCGATCCCCGGCGACATCCAGCAGGAGTCCTTCTGCAAAGAGCTCGTCGCCAGCGCCGAAAAGCAGCTCGGCGGCCTCGACGTCCTCGTCAACAATGCCGGCACCATGAGCTCGCACAAAGACGTGCTCGACATCACCACGGAAGAGTTCGACCAGACCGTCAAGACCAACATCTACGCCCTCTTCTGGATCACCAAGGCCGCCGTCCCGCTCATGAAGCCCGGCTCCTCGATCGTCAACACCACCTCCATCCAGGGCTACGACCCGTCGAAGGGCGTTGTGGACTACGCCATGACCAAGGCCGCCATCGCCAACTTCACCAAGGGCGTCTCCAAGCAGCTCATCGAGAAGGGCATTCGCGTCAACGGCGTAGCCCCCGGCCCCTTCTGGACTCCCATCCAACCCGCCGGCCAGCCGCCAGAAAACGTCGTAACCCTCGGCGCCAACGTCACCCTCAAGCGCCCCGGCCAGCCCGTAGAAATCGCCCCGCTCTACGTCCTCTTCGCCTCCCAGGAAGGCAGCTACCTCACCGGTGAAATCTTCGGCGCCACCGGCGGCGAAGGCGTCGCGTAGCTCATTTCCGGCGAGAGTGTAACGCTTCAGCTTTAGGGCTGAAGGCCCGTCTCATACCAGCCTAGGCCGCAAGGCCTAGGCTTACGACCTCAACTGACGGCAGAGTTCTCTACTCGCTAACAGGTGATCATCGCAACGCTTGAAGCCCATCCGCATGGTCTGCCAGAGGTTCCATAAAGCGGTAGCGATTCGCGAGATAGGCCGCCCATGGATCTTGCGGCATCGCCGCCATGGTAGGGCGGAAGACTTGCTCAATGGTTCGGGATACAAAGGCAGTAGGATCGACCAGCATCTGGGAAAACACAGAAAGAGCATCTTCCCCAAAGTGGTTCAGGGCCTTGGACGTTACCACATGGAGACGCTGGTTTCCCGCCGGAGAGATGTGCAGGACCCGCACACGGTCAGTGTTGGCCTCGCGCGCGTTCTCCATCTGGCAAGCCAATATCTGCTGGCGTAGGAGTTGGTAGAAGGGCTCCCAGAAAAAATCCTCCAGCTTGAGATTCTGATCGCTCCTGATCGGGCCGGTGGGCGCAAACATCAGTTCACGATAGCGGTGGGCGCGAACTTCGTTTGAAGTGGGCGATCCATCTTCCCGGACCTTATTTGTTATTGGAGCACCATAGGTTTCCGTGTACTTCCATTCAATCAGAAGCGTCTCGATCCGGCCCGCATGTCGGAACCGGACGATGGCGTCTGAACTAGTCACGTTAGCGCCCCGGGTGCGAGCCGAAGATGCTTTTCCCTCCCTTAGATAATCCCTTTCGCCGATCCATTCAAAACCGACGAACCATGGCTCGCCGTTCGGACCGCATTCGATCTTCAGCATCTCCGGAAGTTCAATATCAAGCGCACTGCCGATCACCCGGGACAACGTGTCCGGGCGGGTGGCCAAGGG
>CAXUDC010000046.1:0-10343 GCA_964249685.1 uncultured Acidobacteriaceae bacterium | reverse complement strand
GCATTAAGAAGTTGAGGCAGCAAACCTGGGACGAAAGCCCATGATTAGCGTGGATATGCCAGGTGATCTGTTTCTCGCTGAAATAGTTAGCGGCAGCCTCGCGGATCGAGGGTGCCAGGTTGAACTCCCGAAGATGCGGCGCAAGCCGGTAAGCCGATCCCTTGTAACCTGGCTCCGGGCAGACGGCGGCGAGATGGTCAGCTTGCGAAAGCCTTTGCGCTTGAATAAAACTACTTGCGAATTGCTGCGGTTCAGCCATTAAGCGTCTCCTCTTTATTATTAGACACAGGGTTTCCGGTCGAAGAACAGCACTCTGCGAGCCAACACTTCGCCTACACTGGAAGCCATACTCCAGCTTGTTATTGACTCTCGATGCACACTAAGACTTAGAGTAGAGGCACATGCCAGCTCGATCAATCAGGACGAGCTAACTCCTTCTAAACGCGTTTACACTAGCATCAGCCAAGCGGCAGCTAAGTTATCTGAATCATTAAATCAATCCCTTAGCCTTCACCTCCAGATACCCATTGATCGCCCGCATCCCCACCTCCCCCGCCTCACTCTCCACCACCAGCACCCCCTGCCGCCGCAGCGCCGCAATCGTCTCCACCCGTCGCGCCAGCAGCTCCCGCGCCGCCGCCGTCGTATACATCCCCTCAACCGTCACGGCCCCGGAGGCAGCGGTCGCCTCGAGCTCCGGATGCTTCAGCAGCACCACCAGCACCAGGTGCCGCCGCACCAGGTCCACCACCGCCGACACCACCTCCGGCCGCCCCACCGCGTCCGCGATCTCCGTCACCCAGATCACCATCCCGCGCCGTCGCTGCAGCTGCTTCAACCGCGCCGCCGCCCCCAGGTGGTTCGCCTCCGCCGCCTCCCCGCGCACCTGTGAGAGCTGATCGATCATGCTCCGTAAGTGAGAAGCGCCTGCGCCCGGTAAGAGCTGCTGCTGGATCGACCGCCCATACGTCAGCAGCCCGCACTTGTCGCCCGAGCCCCCCACCGCCTCGGCCAGCATCACCGCCGCCGTCGCCGCCGTGTCCAGCTGCGTTACTACCACCTGCAGGTTTTCCGCCGCCTCCAGTTCACTTTCCGCCTCGAGCGCCCCACCCCGCCGACGCAGCGCAAACGCCGTCCGCGACAGCCTCCCCGCATCCAGCACCACCCACACCTGCTGGCTCCGCTCCGTCGTAAACACGCGCGTAATCAGCTTGCCGCGCCGCGCTGTCGAAGGCCAGCTGATGTTCCTCAACTCATCCGTCGCCTGGTAGTCCCGCAGGCTCTCGAACTCCCGCCCGATCCCCCGCAGCCGCAGCCGCCGCTTCTGCATCTCCACCTGCCGCGCCCGCATCAGGTAAAGCTCGCTCCCGCCCCCCTCGTCGAGCGCCGGAAACACCCTCACCCCCTGCGCCAGCCCACACACCGCCCACCGCTCCACCAGCCCCAGCGCCCCGCGATAGTGCAGAAACACATCCGTCAGCCGCAGGTCGCCGCGCCGCCCCGGCCAGCACGCCAGCACCGTCCGCACCGGGTCCCGCGGATACGCCACCACCGTCTTCACCTCCGGGACCGGCATCATCGTCGTCTCGAGCCCATCGATCACGTCGACCGTCACCACAGCAGAGGACTCCAGCACCACCTCCAGCTCCACCCGCGTCAGTTTTCCAAGCTGCGGCGAATCCAGAAACCGCCGCGTCACCTGCAGCCGCTCCGGCGCCGGCAGCCGCACTCCATCGAACACCACCAACCCCAGCCACACCAGGTCCCACGCCACCATCAACCACACTCGCTGATGCACAAAAAAGGCCGGCACCAGCCACACCACCCCCACCACCAACCCCAGCAAAGCCCGCGCCGTCAGCCCATACCCAAGCCACCGCCCAGCCCGCGACAGCGGCCGCCCCACCCCCGACACCTCCTCCGGAATCAACGTCCGCACCACTACGCCTCACTGAGGGCCAAGAGCCCGACACATACACCCGCCAACTCACTTCGGCAAAGCCGTCGCCGCCAACACATCCATCACCACCCGGTCCGGGTCGAACCCCTCCAACTCCGCCTCCGGCCGCAAACTCAACCGATGCCGCAGCACCGGCAGCGCCGCCGCCTTCACATCGTCCGGAATCAAAAAATCCCGGCCCTCCCGCGCCGCAAACCCCTTCCCGACCAGCAACAAAGCCGCCGCCGCCCGCGGCGAAGCGCCCAGCCCGATCGTCGGCCACTCTCGCGTCCGCCGAATCACCGCCAGCAGGTAATCGAACAGCGCCGGCTCCACCTTCACCGCCTGCACCTCCGCCCGCGCCGCCGCCAACAAGCCCGGCTCAAGCACCTCCACGTGCACGGCCGCAAACCCGGCATGGTGCAACTCCAGGATCCGCCGCTCATCCGCCAACGTCGGATACCCGACCTTGATCTTCAGCAGGAACCGGTCCAACTGCGCCTCCGGCAGCGGGTAGGTCCCTTCAAACTCCAGCGGATTCTGCGTCGCGAACACCGTAAAGTACTCGTCCAGCCGGTGCGACTCGCCATCCATCGTCACCTGCCGCTCTTCCATGCTTTCGAGCAGCCCCGCCTGCGTCCGCGGCGGCATCCGGTTCACCTCATCGGCCAGCAGAAATTGCGTAAACACCGGCCCCTTGTGCAGCGAAAACTCATTCGTCCGCGGCGAAAACACGTTCGTCCCCAGGATATCGGCCGGCATCATATCCGGCGTCCCCTGCACCCGCTGAAACGCCAGCCCCAGAAAGCGCGCCAGCGTCTTCACCGCCAGCGTCTTCGCCACCCCCGGCACGCCCTCCACCAGCGCATGCCCGCCGCACAGCAGCGTCAGCACCGCCTGATCGATCATCTCTTCCTGCCCGGCGATCACGCGCCCCATCTGCGTCCGCGCCGCATCAAACAGCGCCAGCACCGCCTCACCCTTCGCTTCGTCCACAAATCCTCCCGCTGCCCGTTACCGCCTCACACTGCCTTTCGCTGCAATTTACTGATCCTCTCATAGTCCCCGTCCAGCGCCGTCACCAACCCCAGCGCACTCTTCCCGCTCCACCCCTGCCCACTCTCTGACAGGTGCCCTTCCAACTCCCGCCAGTCCCCACCCAGCCGCTCGCTCAGCACATCCGCAATGCCCACCGAAATCATCTCCCGCGTCACCCCGCACTGCTCCCGCAGCAGCCCCACCACCCGCGCCCGCGCCGCGCCCACCGCCGCCTCCGTCGCCCCGGCGCGCCCATACAGCCGCCCCATACTCTGCGCAAACTCCACCGGCGAGTTCCGCGGGATCACCACCGGCACCCTTACCGGCCCGTTCCTCCGCCCACGACTTAGCACCAGCAGCACCCCCGCCGCCAGCGCCTGCAGCCCCAGCGACCACCACGGCAGCCCCTGCAGTAACTCGCCCAGGTTCTCCCGGTACTCCGCCAGGTACTCGTCGAACAACACCCGCCGATCCTTCCCGTCTAGCGCCGCCAGCACCAGCCGCAGGTTCCCGCCCTCCCGCAGCCCCGAGTTCGTCAACGGCATCGCGGAGCTCAACCACACCGCCTCTCCCGCGCCAAACCTGTAAGAAACCACCACCGCGTCTGTCCCGCAGCGCTGCTCCACCCGGAACTCCGGCCCCTCCGCGTCCCACTGCACCGTGTCCGCCGTATGCACCGGCCCCACCCGCGCCAGCGCCCCCGGGCCCTCCGGAGTCGTCACGCAAAGCGCCTGGTACATCCGCGCCGCGCCCTTCGTCTCGCCCCCCGGCAGCAACTCCGCGCCCGTCGCGCCCGTTGCGATCACCCGCCCGCCACGCTGCAGAAAGCTTGCAATCTGCCCTTGCGTCTCCTTCAGGCTTCTCACCGGCAGCTTCGGGTTCAACAACAGCAGCGTCGTCTCCGGCGCGCGCAACTGCTCCAGCCCCCGCGTTGCTTCGTCCCACCGAGCGACTCTGTACCCAAGCTCCCCCAGCGCCAGGTACACCCCCCGCACCCCGCGCGAGTCCGGATTATCCGTCGAAGGCGTCGGATCGTTCCTGTCCTGCCGCGGCCCAAAGGTGGCAAACAACAACACCGCGGCGATCACCGCCCCCACCAGCCAAAGCACCATCGTCCTGTCGTTTCGCCGCGTAGCCGTCGCCATCAGCCCACCCGCAATTCGTCCAGCAGCGCCGCAGCCTTCTCATAATCCCCGCTGGTCGCCGGCCGGATCCCGTACCAGATCCGCTCAAACACCCCTGTCAACCCACCCAGCACGCGCCGCCGCGCCGACCCCGGCTCCAGCAAGCCCACATACTCCCGCGGCGTGCGCGCCCGGTTCTGCCGCCACAGCTTTTGCCCTTCCAGCATCACAATGGCCGACCAGTACAAACAATGCACCGCCTCCCGCCACTCCCCCCTGGCCGCCTCTTCCTTCGCCCGTGCCGCCCAGTCATCGCTCTCCGCCTGCCAGGCCCCGGCCGGCTCCCGCTCCACCGCAAAGCCCACCCGCTGCAGCTGCGACATGCGAAACGCCCAAACAATCAGCGCCGCCGCTGCCGCGCCCAGCACCCCCCACTCCAGCGCCACGCCCATCCACGGCGACCACGGAAACACATCGCCCACCCGGCTTAGCGCATCCTGCACCTTCCCTGCTACCTTCTCGATCAGTCGCTGCCACCACTGCGTCTCCTGCACCTGCGCGAACTCCCGCCCGCCCAGCACCTCGTCCACCTTCCGCCGGGCCTCCGCGTCGTCCACCAGCTCGCCCTGCTGTCGAAGCGCCTCCACATCTCCACGTAGCCGGGCCGCCGCGCCATCGAGCGCCGCAACCCGGTCTTTGTCCTTCGCGTCCGCTCCCTTCTTCAACGCGTCCCGCAGCCAACCCCAATGCACCTGGAACGCGCCATCCACCGTCTCATCTCCAGGCACCGCCCTCCCATCGCAAGCCGTGACCCGCCCCCGGCAAGCCTCCACCAGCTCACCCAGCCGCTGCAGCTCCTCCCCATACTCCGCCCGTGAAGCCGCCCGCAGCCCCGTGACCTTCGCAGCCTCTGTCTCCTGTCCAGCCGCAGCCCCAACCAGCCCCCAACCCAAAACCACCAGGCACACCCACAAACAACCAAGCAACCAAGCCCCGCCGTCCCCGTCCGTCCTTTGCTCGCCGTCGTCCTGCCCGCTCTGGCCGTCCCCCATCCCCGCAGATCTCCCCATCAAAACCCCGGCGAGCTGAACGGGCTATCCCCACCGAATGGGCTCTCCAGCTCCCGCACCGGCGCGGCCACGCCCGTCACGTGCTCGAGCAGCATCTCCACATCAAACCCTTCCTTCCGCACCCGCTGATCGATATAGAACAGCACAAACGCAATCGCCCCCACCGGCTGCACCAGCGCCGCCGAAAGAAACGTCACCAGCAGCGTCGAAATCTCAAAGCCCACATGCATCGCCCCATGCGAGCGGATCAGAAACAGGTTGAAGATAGCCTGCAGACTCCCCACCACCAATCCCAGCACCAGCATCAGCAGATACAGCAGAAAGATCCGCGTCTTGTGGTCCGCCACCAGGAACTTGCTGCGCCGCATCGCGTCCCGCACCCCCAGCAGCTCGCTCACGCAAGCCACAATCCCCAGCGAGTTCCGCAGGTACAAGATGAACCCAAGGACGAATCCCGGAATCATCAGCAGGAGTAGAAGCCCCACAATCAGAAAGCCCGCCGCCCGCCCGCTCCCACTCGCCGCGCCGACCACACCCGCAATCACCGCCGCAGGAATCACCAGCGCCAGCAGCGGCCACGCAAAGCTCCACCCCTGCCACAGCGCAATCAGGATGTACCGGTACCACCTGCCCTGCACCGTCCCAAACGTCGCGCCGATCGACGTCTCCCGCCCCAGGTAGCTCGATTCCACCGCCGAAACCGTTGCCGCCTGCGTAATCGAGTACGCCAGCAAGTGCACCAGCAGCACCGCCATGCTCACCCCGATCGTCATCACGCCCCGCCGCATCAGCGCCGCCGGATCCGTCGCGCCCGCCCCCGGAGCCTGCCCTACCAATCCCAGGCTGATCTGCACAAACGTACTCAGCGTCGCCACCGCCGCCGTCATTGAGCTCAGCCCCACATACAGCCAGAACCGCTGCCGGTAGAGCGTGAATGTCCTGTCCAGCATCTCCCCCACGCTCAGCGGCCGCAGCTCAAACACAGCCGCCGCTGCCCGGTATCCCTGATCCTCAACCGGCGGAAACCCGAACCCACCCATCCAGCCCCCTAAGCGAATGCCCGAATCCTACCACAACCTCCGCCGGGCATCCTCACAGTCCGTCGCCCAAATCCGCAAGCTCCACCCAAACCGGCGTATGATCGCTCGGCTTCACCGCCCCCCGGGGCCCGCGGTCCACCTCACACCGCCGCACCCGCCCCACTAGCTCCGGGCTCACCAGCAGATGATCGATCCGCACCCCGCGATTGACCGCAAACGCATCCCGAAAGTAATCCCAGAACGTAAACGCCCCTTCCACCCCCGGGTGCAGCAGGCGAAACGCATCCGTATACCCCAGTGCCAGCAGCCCTCGATACCGCATCCGCGTCTCCGGCTGAAACAGCGCATCTTTCACCCAGCTCGCGGGCTTATGGCAATCGATGTCCTCCGGAATCACGTTCCAGTCCCCACCGATCACCGTCGCCACCCCGTCCCCCACCCACGCCGCCATCTGCCGCTGCAGCCGCTCCATCCACCGCATCTTGTAGTCGAACTTCTCCGTCCCCACCGGGTTCCCGTTCGGCAGGTAGAGGTTCACCACCCGCATCCCGCCCACCCGCACCTCCAGCCAACGCGCGTGGCTATCCTCCTCATCGCCCGCCAGCGTAGTCGACACCACTTCCAGCGGCAACTCCTGCCGAACCAGCACCGCCACCCCGTTATAGCTCTTCTGCCCTACAAACGCCGACCCATATCCCGCCGCCGCAAACACATCGGTCGGAAACTCCGTCCCTTTAATCTCCTGCAGCAACAGCACATCCGGCCGGCGTTCTCCCAGCCACGCCATCACAGCCTCCAGCCGAGCCTTTACCGAGTTCACATTCCAGCTAGCAATCACCATCCCCAGATTCTACTGCCCTATCCTGCCTTTGACTTGTCCTCACGCTGCCTTTCCCTGCATCTCTCGCATCCAACCGTCCAGACCGCAAAGCGAAAAAAGAGGCCACCTTGGAATTTCACATAGCTCGCTCCATCCGAGACCGCCTCGACCTCACAGAAATCCTCTTCTCCTACTCCGGCAACGTCATCTTCGCCAACCTTCCCGCCGCCCGCAAACTCGCTCAGGGCCTGCAGAGCCTCGCGCCAGAGGCCATCTTCAACGCCGGCGCCCTCTACGCCCTCGGCCTCATCGACGAGCTCTCCCACGCCCTCATCGCACGCTACCGCGAAGAGATCGACCCCACCGTCCTCCCCAAACCCCTCCCCTTTTTCGCCACCCGCACCACCCCTGCCGCCCTCGAGTCCCTCCTCCTCACCTTCGCCACCGACTTCCCCGTCGCCAGCGTCTACCAGGGTCTCGAGTCCCCCGCCGACTGGCTCGAAGGCACCACCAACGCCAGGCCCAACCGCGAGATCGCCTTCGAAGAGCTCCTCCTCCTCCATCTCGCCAACCGCAACCCCGCCTACGCGCCCTTCCAGCTCCTTTTTCCGGACGCCGGCCTCCCGCAAACCACCTACCAGGCTATCGCCGCCGCCCTCCCCACCTACTTCGCCACCCGCCCCGAGCTCCCTCGCTTCGGCACCCTCCTCGACGCCCTCCTCGCCCCCTCGCTCGCCGACCCCACCAGCATCGCCGCCCAGCTCGACTTCATCCGCGAGCGCTGGGCCCCCATCCTCGGCGAAGAGTTCACCGCCGCCACCCTTCGCCGCGCCCTCCTCGCCCTCGACACCGTCCGCGAGGAGGAAGTCGCCCTCTGGCTCCGTCACCACCCCGCAGACCTCAACGCGCCCCGGTTCCAGGGTCACGGCCGCAACAACCACGGCTTTCGCGGCGACGAATACGTAGGCTTCGACGACCTCGATACGTATGACATCGCTCCCGACGGCACTCGCCGCCGCCGTTACGACGCCAACTACCAGGCCCCGCTCAACGAGTACGAAGCCTTTTCCGCCGACCAGGCCTGGATGCCAAACGTCGTCCTCATCGCCAAATCCACCTACGTCTGGCTAGAGCAGCTCAGCAAGCACTACAAACGCCACATCCAC
Organism: uncultured Acidobacteriaceae bacterium; assembly: GCA_964249685.1. Taxonomy (GTDB): domain Bacteria; phylum Acidobacteriota; class Terriglobia; order Terriglobales; family Acidobacteriaceae; genus Edaphobacter. The sequence goes on along the minus strand of CAXUDC010000046.1, from coordinate 2,146 downwards.
CGCCTCGACCAAATCCCCACCGAAGAGCTCCAGATCCTTGCTGACCGCGGCATCACCGGCCTCTGGCTGATTGGCTTGTGGGAGCGCAGCCGCGCCTCCCAGACCATCAAGCGCCTTTGCGGCAACCCTGAAGCCGTCGCCAGCGCCTACTCGCTCAAGTCCTACACCATCGCCGAGGACCTCGGCGGCGAATCCGCCTACCAGGATCTCCGCGACCGCGCCAGCCGCTGCGGCCTCCGGCTCGCCTCCGACATGGTCCCTAACCACATGGGCATCGACTCCGACTGGGTCGTCGAAAACCCCGACATGTTTCTCTCCCGGTCCCAGTCCCCGTTCCCCGCCTACAGCTTTGAAGGCCCCAATCTCTCGAACGACTCCCGCGTCGAAATTAAGCTCGAAGACCACTACTACAACCAGTCCGACGCCGCCGTCGTCTTCCGCCTCCGCACCCACGCCGACAACCAGACCCGCTTCGTCTACCACGGCAACGACGGCACCACCTTCGCCTGGAACGACACCGCCCAGCTCGACTACAGCAAGACGGACGTCCGCGAGCACGTCATCCAGGTCATCCTCGACGTCGCCCGCCGCTTCCCCATCATCCGCTTCGACGCCGCCATGGTCCTCGCCAAGCGCCACGTCCAGCGCCTCTGGTTCCCTCTGCCCGGCGCCGGCGGCTCCATTCCCTCGCGCGCCGAGGATGCCATCTCCGACGAGCAGTTCGAAGCCCTCATGCCCCGCGAGTTCTGGCGCGAGGTCGTCGATCGCGTCGCCGCCGAGGTCCCCGGAACCCTCCTCCTCGCCGAGGCCTTCTGGCTTCTCGAAGGCTACTTCGTCCGCACCCTCGGCATGCACCGCGTCTACAACTCCGCCTTCATGAACATGCTGCGCGACGAAGAAAACGCCAAGTACCGCAGCTACCTCAAGAAAACCCTAGACTTCGACCCCGACATCCTCAAGCGCTACGTCAACTTCATGTCCAACCCCGACGAGAAAACCGCACGCGAGCAGTTCGGCGATGGCGACAAGTACTTCGGAACCTCCGTCCTCCTCTGCACCCTGCCCGGCCTCCCCATGTTCGGCCACGGCCAGGTAGAAGGCTTCACCGAGCGCTACGGCATGGACTTCAAGCAGGCCCGCCAGAACGAGCAGCCCGCCCAGCACCTCATCGATCGCCACAACCAGCTCATCGCCCCGCTGCTTAAGAACCGCCAGCTCTTCGCCGAATCCGCAAACTTCACCATGTACGACTTCGAAACCGACCACGGCGTCGACGAAAACGTCTTCGCCTACTCCAATCGCAGCGGAGACGAGCGCGGACTCATCCTCTACAACAACGTCTACGCCAGCACCCACGGCACCCTCCGCACCTCCGTTCCCTACGTCGATAAAGGGGCCAACACCCTGCGTCAGCGCAGCCTCTTTGAAGGGCTCGGCTTTTCCGACCAGCCCGGCCTCGTCCTCGCCTGGCGCGACACCGTCCAGAACCTCGAGTTCCTCCGCCGCGCCTCCGACGTCCGCGACCACGGCATCAGCTTTCCCCTCAACGGCTACCAGCACGCCGTGCTCCTCAACTGGCGCCCCCTCCAATCCACCGCTGCCCAACCCTGGGACACCCTTTCCGACTCCCTCGCCGGCTGCGGCGTCCCCTCCGTAGACGAGGCCATGCGCAACCTCCGCCTCCGCCCCATCTACGAAACCCTCCAGCAGGTCCTCACCCCCGCCCTCCTCGCCGAAGCCGGCAAGGTCCCCGCCCCCGTAAACCTCACCCCCGCCGCAACCCAGGACGCCCCTATGCTCAGCAACAAATCACAATCCTCCGCCCCGGCCGAGCCGGCCAAAGACGCACCCGTCCAGATCGACACAAACCCGCTCAGCGTTCAAAGCGACCCTTCCAGGCAATCCGTCCCGCTGTTCACCGTCGATAACCAGCATCCGGATCAACCCGAAGGCCACATCGTGGACGGCGTCATCGTAGTCCCTGAAGACCTGCCCGCCCCCCACCCCGACGAGCCCGAAAACCACGAAACCCTGCTCGACGTCCTCCACGACATAGCCCACGATGCCTCCGAAACCGTCCACCATCTCCTCCACCACGACACCAAAGGAAAGAAATGAAGACGCAAATAACCCCCCCCGTCTCCCC
>CAXUDC010000045.1:0-21208 GCA_964249685.1 uncultured Acidobacteriaceae bacterium | reverse complement strand
GTTTGGGGTCATGCATCCCACTCCAGTAGATTCACTGGAGGAAGCAATGGCCGAACCGAAGAAGTGTGCCCACGAAACCTGTAGCTGCATGGCAGCCCCCGACTCGAAGTATTGCAGCACGTTTTGCGAGGATTCCAAGGATCTGACAACGCTGAAGTGCGATTGTGGTCACGCCGGCTGCGAAGCGCACAGCATGTAGCGTAAGGATTTTGCACCGTTGCTGGTTCAACCGGGGTGCTACCTTCCGCTGAAAGCGCTATACTCGGAGGGTGAGCGCCTCTATCCTCGAAAACGTTCCAGCCCCCGTCTCGCATCTCTCCGGCCCCGCGCACGATGGTACCGGACCTGTCGCAGGCACCAAACGCGTGCTGCTGTTGAAGCCGCGCGGCTTCTGCGCCGGCGTGGTCCGCGCGATCGACATCGTGCAGATTGCGCTCGAGACCTTCGGCGCGCCGATCTACGTTCGCAAAGAGATCGTGCACAACAGCTACGTGGTGACAGACCTTGCCAAGAAGGGGGCAATCTTTGTCAACGAGCTGGACGAGGTTCCCGAGGGCGCACGTGTGATCTACTCCGCGCACGGTGTGTCCCCCGCGGTACGCGCCCGCGCCCGGGAGCGCGGCCTGAAGGTAGTCGATGCCACCTGCCCGCTGGTCACGAAGGTCCATCTGGAAGCCATCAAGTTCGCCAAGGAGGGCTACTCCCTGGTGCTTGTGGGACATCGCGACCACGAAGAGGTCGAAGGTACACAGGGCGAAGCGCCGGACGTGACTCAGGTCGTCTCAACGCTCGAGGAGGTCGACGCCCTCGTGGTTCCCGATCCCAACAAGGTCGCGTACCTGACCCAGACGACGCTCTCGCTCGACGAGGCGCGCTACATGATCGAAGGGCTTAGAAAGAAGTTCCCCAACATCGCCGGTCCCAAGGCGCAGGACATCTGTTACGCGACCGAAAACCGCCAGGTAGCGGTTAAGAATGTTGCTCACGGCGCGGACTTGGTGCTGGTCGTCGGTTCACGGAACAGTTCGAACTCGAACCGCCTGGTCGAAGTTTCGAAAAATCTTGATACGAACTCCTTTCTCATCGATTCCGCCGCGGCCATCCAGCCGGAGTGGCTGGACGGCGTCAATACAGTCGCCGTGACGGCCGGGGCCTCGGCGCCGGAGGTCCTGGTGAAGGATGTGGTCGAATATCTGCAGTCCAAGGGCTATGGTGACGTGGACGAGGTTGAGGTGATGCCGGAAAATGTGCGTTTCGGCCTCCCCCCGGAGATCGTACAGGCGATTGCCTCCGCCCCCAAGCCGCCCCAGCCCAACGCCTAGGTGCAGAGCCCGGTCCAGAGAGTTTGTAACGCATGAGTGCAGGCCCCATCCATTCAAATCCCAATTCGACGGCCGCCGGCAAGGTGGTACAGCCACGATTCGGACGCCTCGATCTGGGTCTCGACGCCGTGCGCGTGGGCATCCGCAAGTCGACCGACTGGCTCCTGAGTCTGCAGCATCCTGACGGCTACTGGTGTGGGGAGCTTGAAGCGGACTCGATGCTCGAGAGCGACTACATTTTCATGCACACGCTTCTCGGCACCGGCGACCGTGGCCGGATGGACCGAGCAGTCAACGAGATTCTCCGCCACCAGAACGCTGACGGCGGCTGGAGCCTCTATCCGGGCGGGCCCTCGAACGTGAGCTACGGGGTGAAGGCCTATCTCGCTCTAAAGCTGATGGGCTACACGGCCGACCATCCCCTGATGGTCCGCGCCCGCGAGAAGGTGCTGGAGCTCGGCGGCGTGGTCGCCTGCAACACCTTCACCAAGATCTATCTCTGCGCGCTTGGGCAATACGACTACGACGCGGTGCCCGCGATTCCGCCAGAGATCGTGCTCTTCCCGAACTGGTTCTACTTTAATCTGTACGAGATCAGCTCCTGGTCGCGCGGCATCCTGGTCCCGCTTTCGATCATTTACGCGAAAAAGCCCTTTAAGAAGCTGCCGCCGGAGCAGAGCATCGACGAGCTTTACGTCGGCGGCCGCGAGAACGCCGACCTCCGTCTGCAGTGGGACCGCAAGCACCCGGTCTCCTGGCGAAACTTCTTCATCTTCACCGACCGCCTGGCGCACCTGGCGGAGCGCGTCCACATCCGTCCGCTGCGCAAGCGCGCGCTCAAGAAGGCCGAAGAGTGGATGCTGGCACACTTTGAGCGCTCCGACGGGCTCGGTGCTATCTACCCGGCCATGCTGAACGCGATTGTGGCGCTGCGCTACCTGGGTTACTCGGCCGACGACCCGCAGGTCATCCGGGCCATGGACGAATTTGAAAAGCTGGGCATTGATCGTCCCAACGGCGAGCCGGGGTACCCGACTCCCACCTTCCGCATGCAGCCCTGTTTTTCGCCAGTATGGGACACGGCGCAGGTGCTTTCTACCCTGGGCGAAGCAGGCGTCTCGCCCACTGACTCCCGCATGCTGCGTGCCGCGGACTGGCTTCTGTCCAAGGAAGTACGGCATAAAGGCGACTGGGCGCAGAAGGTCAAGAACGTCGAGCCCGGCGGCTGGTACTTCGAGTTCAACAATGAGTTTTACCCCGATGTTGATGATACGGGGGAGGTTTTGCTCGGTCTCAAGGCTGTCCAGAACCCGCGCGAGCGCTACCAGCACGAAGTCGAGCAGCGCGCCATCACATGGATCTTCGCTATGCAATGCCGCAACGGAGGCTGGGCCGCCTTCGACAAAGACAACACAAAAACCATCTTCCAGTACGTTCCCTTCGCCGATCACAATGCCATGCTCGACCCTCCAACGGTCGACATCACCGGCCGCATCCTCGAGATGCTGGCGGCCTACGGCTACACCCGGCGAGACGCACGCGTTGAGGCTGCCATCCAGTTCATCCTGAAAGAGCAGGAGCCGGACGGGTCGTGGTTCGGCCGCTGGGGGGTCAATTACCTGTATGGAACCTTCCTGGTCCTGCGCGGCCTTGAGGCCATGGGCTACTGGAACCACGAGGTTCCCGTCCAGCAGGCCGCGGAGTGGATTCGCATGGTGCAGAATTCCGACGGCGGCTGGGGCGAAACCTGCGGCAGCTACGACGATCCCGCCACACGCGGCGTCGGACCCAGCACGCCCTCGCAGACCGCGTGGGGCTTGCTCGGTCTGCTCGCTGCGGGCGATACCCGCAGCGACTCCGTCGCCAAGGGCATCCGCTGGCTGATCGACAAACAGACGCCGGAAGGTACCTGGGATGAGTCGGCCGAAGGCCGCAACGGCGAAGCCATTTACACTGGTACAGGGTTTCCGCGCGTGTTCTATCTTGCCTATCACCTGTACCGCGACTACTTTCCGCTGCTCGCACTGACGACGTACAAGAAGGCGATGGACCGGGAAGCGGCCGCCGCCTAACTCGATTGTTCTGAAGGAGATAACAGATGGCTGTTCCCATCGCGCAGGCCTGGACCGTTGCGTCGTACGTGTTGAAGCAGAAGTTTGCCGGCCGCAAGAAGTACCCGCTGGTGCTCATGCTGGAGCCGCTCTTCCGCTGCAATCTGGCGTGCGCCGGCTGCGGCAAGATCCAATACCCCGCCCACATCCTCAAGGCCGAGCTCTCGCCCGAGGACTGCTTTCGCGCGGTCGATGAGTGCGGCACGCCCATGGTCGCCATCCCCGGCGGCGAGCCGCTGCTGCACCCGCGCATGCCGGAGATCGTCGCAGGCCTGGTCGCGCGCAAGAAATACGTTTATATGTGCACGAACGCGCTGTTACTCAAAGAAAAACTTCACCTGTTCACGCCCAGCCGCTATCTCTCATTCTCGGTCCACGTGGACGGGCAGCGCGAGCACCACGACTTTTCCGTCTGCCGCGAGGGCGGCTACGACATCGCCATGGCGGGCGTAAAGGCTGCGGTCGAAGCTGGTTTCCGCGTCACGACCAACACCACGCTCTTCGATGGCGCTGACCCTAATAGCGTCCGCGCGCATTTCGACGAGCTGATGACCGCGGGCGTCGAATCGATGATGGTCTCGCCCGGCTACACATACGACAAGGCGCCGGACCAGCAGCACTTCCTGGGCCGCGCCAAGAGCAAGAAGATGTTCCGCGCGATCCTCTCCAATCGCAAGAAGTCCTGGCGGTTCAACGCCTCGCCCATGTTCATGGAGTTCCTGATGGGGCAAAAGACCCTGACCTGCACGCCATGGGGAATGCCTACCTTCTCCATCTTCGGCTGGCAGAAGCCGTGCTATCTGCTGCAGGATGGCTACGCGGACACCTTCCAGGAGCTCATGGACACGGTCGAGTGGTCCAACTACGGCACAGAATCCGGCAACCCGCGCTGCGCCAACTGCATGGTGCACTCCGGGTATGAGGCCTCCGGTGTCAACTATACCTTCGGCTCGTTTAAGGGTATGCTGCAGACGGGCAAGGCCATGTTCTCCCGCTACGACGACGCCGGCGCGGAGAAGATCCTGCACGAGTGGAAGCCCGCCGACCATCTTCCGGCTGGCGGCCCGCTGGTGCAGATCTCGCCCAAACAGGCCCACTCCATGCACGTCGAGCCCCGCGCCCTGGCCCCGCAGGAGATCGCACGGCAGGAAGTTTCAGGAGACTGACCATGGCGACCGATCAACAAGAATCCGCGAAGCTGGAGCAGCTCGCGCATCTGAACCCGGACGAGCTGGACCATGCGGCCGGCCGCGAGCGCGAGCAGCTGGAGGGCTGGATCCCGGCCCTCGCCTCCGACGCCGAGGTGCGCGAAGCGCTCGAAAAGGCCTTCGACTACCGCGGCGACATCACCCTCACCTTGAAGGATGGCAGCAAGGTAGAGGGCTACCTCTTCGACCGTCGCACCGGCCCCACGCTGGATACGTCCTCCATACGTCTGATCACGACCGCTGGTCAAACCCGCGTCGCCGTCGCGTACTCCGATGTCGCCGCGCTCGCGTTTACGGGCCGCGACACGGCCGCCGGCAAGACGTTTGAGGCATGGGTCAAGCGCTACTGGGAGAAGAAGGCCGCCGGCGAAAAGAACATTCAGATCGAGCCTGAGCGGCTGGACGCCTAGCCCTCCATGAAAGTCTTTCTCACCGGTGCGACGGGCTTTGTCGGCAGCCATGTGGCTCGGGCGTACGCGGCTGGGGGCGCGCGTCTGCGCCTGCTGACACGCTCGACGAGCAACCTGGCCGCCATCGCCGGGCTCGACGCGGAGACTATCACCGGAGACCTCCGTCGGCCCGAGGCCCTGCGCAGCGCGCTCACAGGCTGCGATGCGCTCGTGCACGTCGCGGCCGACTACCGGCTGTGGGTCCGGGACCCGCAGGAGATGTACGCGTCGAACGTCGACGGCACGCGGGAGCTGCTGCGCATCGCGCGTGAGGTCGGCGTGCCGCGTGTGGTGTACACCTCGTCGGTCGCCACGATGGGCTTCCGCAAGGATGGCACGGTTGTGGATGAGGCGACGCCGGTCTCAATTGCGGACATGATCGGGCACTACAAGCGCTCGAAGTTCCGCGCCGAAGAAGAAGCAATGGCGGCCGCATATGCGGGCCAGTATGTCATGATCCTGAACCCGACCACGCCCGTCGGTGCCAACGATGCCCGGCCAACCCCCACCGGGCGCATCTTGGTGGATTTTCTCAACCGCAACTTCCCGGCGTATGTGGATACCGGGCTGAACATCGTCGATGTAACCGAGGTCGCACGGATGCATGTGGTGGCGCTTGAGCGCGGCCGGCCCGGCGAGCGGTACATCCTGGGCGGCGAAAACCTGACGCTGAAGCAGATCCTGGACCGTCTCTCCGCGATGACTGGCCTGCCTTCACCCAGCATGAAGGTGCCGCATGCCGTCGCGATGGCCTTCGCCTATCTCGATGAAAACGTTACGGGCAGGCTGCGCGGCAAGGAGCCTCGCGCTACCGTGGAGGCGGTCAAGATGGGCCGCAAGAAGATGTTTGCCAGCTCGGCCAAGGCGGAGCGGGAGCTAGGATTTAAGGTCTTACCGGTCTACCCGGCGCTGCGCGCGGCGGTGGAGTGGTTTCTTGCGAACGGCTATGCGCCGCCCGTCCCTGGGATCAAAGGACGCCCGTCATGATCGGGATAGTTGCCGCGCTGCCCCGGGAGGTCGCAGGCTTGGTCGCCAGGGCCAGACCGGAGCCGCAGCTCAAGCGAACCGGCGTCTATCTGTACCGCTTGCCCCGAGCGGTGGTGGCCTGCGGCGGCATGGGCAGCGTGCGTGTGCTGCTTGCGGTCAAGGCGATTCTGGCCGCAGCCGAGGTCCGGATGCTCGTAAGCACGGGGCTAGCCGGCGGGTGCGACCCCGGGCTCGCGGTCGCTTCGGTCGTGCAGGTGGCAACGGTGGTCGATGCGCAATCCGGCGCGCGCTTCACGGGGCTCGATGGCGTCGGAACGCTCGTCACGACGCACTCGATTGCGAGCGTTCAGGAGAAGCAGCGGCTGTTCCAAAGCTATGGCGCCGCGCTGGTCGATATGGAGGCCGCCACTGTCGCGAGGCTGGCCCAGATGCACGGGCTTGGCTTTCGCGCGATCAAGGCCGTATCGGACGCGCACGACTTCGAACTCAGTTCGCTCAGCCGCTTCGCCTCGCCGCGCGGACACTTCCGCACCGGCGCGTTTGCCCTGCATACGGCTCTGCGCCCGCATCGCTGGCGTCAGACCATGCAGCTCGGGGCCGGTTCCCAGCGCGCGCTGCGTGCCCTGACCGAGCAACTGAAGGAGATTGCAGCGTGACGCCAGAAACCATGCGGGCAGCGGTCTACCGCGCCAAGAACCACGTCGTACCGGAGACCATCGCCGTGCCCGTCCCCGGCCCCGGCGAAGTCCTGGTCAGGATCGATACCTGCGGCGTCTGCGGCACGGACCTGAAAAAGATCCACACCGACTCGCACCCGGGGCCGAGAGTCTTCGGCCATGAGATGGCCGGAACGATCGCCCAGGTGGGCACGGGCGTAACGCACTTCGCGCCCGGAGATCGCGTCATGGCCTTCCACCACATCCCCTGCGGAACCTGCTTCTACTGCCGCAAGCAGACCTTCGCGCAGTGCGAGACGTACAAGAAAGTCGGCACCACCGCAGGCTTCATCGCTGCTGGCGGCGGATTCGCGGAGTACATTCTGGTCAAGGACTGGATCGTCGGCGAGCCCGGCACCACCGCCGGGCTCATCCGGATTCCCGACGATATCCCGTTCGAACAGGCGGCCTTCATCGAGCCCGTCAACACCTGCTACAAGGCGATCTGCACCCTCGCGCTGGCGCCCGACGATACCGTGCTGGTCATCGGGCAGGGAAGCATCGGCGTCATCCTGGCAGCGCTCGCGCAGCGCACCGGCGCAACCGTGCTCACCAGCGACCTCTACCCGGAGCGGCATGCGATCGCCGCGCAGTTCGGCTTGACCCATCCGCTCGACGCGCGCAGCGACGTCGTTGCCGCTGCCAAAGCCGCAACCGAGGGCCGCGGGGCCGACGTAGCGCTGGTCGCGGTCGGGGCGGACACGCTCATCCAGCAGGCCATGTACGCGATCCGTCCAGGCGGCCGCGTCATGCTGTTTGCGAGCACCCAGCATGGAACCGCGCCCTTTGACCCCGCGGCGGTGTGCATGGACGAGAAGACCCTAATGGGCTCGTACTCGGCTTCCGTAGCCATCCAGCAGCAGGGCATCGACCTCGTCTTCAACGGCTACCGCGACGGCACGCTCGACCTAACGAAGCTGATCACCCACCGTTTCTCCCTCGACGACTGCGCCACCGCGATCGACCTGGCCTCCAACCCAAAGCCGGATTCAATGAAGATCGTGCTGCAGCCCGCGCTGTCGAGCGCATTTTCATAATTTTATACCCCGCCCAGCCGCAGACCTCCGGCGATCTACGCAAGACAACGGATTCGCCTTTGTATTTTGTTGTCATCCCGTAGGGATCTGCGTTTCGTTCTCGCTTCTTGCTCCCTCTAGGGAAATCGTTTGCATTTGCCCACTATGCGTATGCTGGTTGCGGTAGATTGGTAAGACCACTGCTTCATATAGAAAAGATGTATGAGTGACGGACTCGTACTACCAAGATTTTCGATGGGAGTCGGCGACCGCTTCGCCCACCACGCGAAAGCGCAGTTGCAAGCCCGCCTTCTGGCCGCAAATGCCGAAGTGGAAATCGTGCCCGTGTGGAACAAATCCAATCGCGAGCATGTAATCATTGGCTCCGAACGAAGCGCCACGCACGCCGCCGCCAATGCCGTCGTCAAGGAACTCGGCTGGACAAGTTATCCATCTACAAGGCGATCCACGAAGCTGTCTGGAGGTTTGGCGCGGGAGTTCACCTGAAGACTGCCGGAACCACCTGGCTCGAAGAGCTCATCGGCCTCGCCGAATCCGGCGGAACTGGTCTCGAGATCGCCAGGGAGGTCTACGCGGAAGCCTTTGCGCACGCCGACGAGCTGACCGCGCCCTGCGCGACCGTCATCGACATTGACCCATCCGAGCTGCCTTCGCCTGAACAGGTAATTGGTTAGACCAGCACGCAGTATACCGACGCGCTGCGTCACGACCAGTTCAACGCGGCCTACAACCCAAGCTTCCGCCAGCTGCTCCACGTGGGCTTCAAGGTTGCGGCCAAGATGGGCTCAAAATGATTCGACGCGCTTGAGGCGAACGAGGAGATCGTCGCCAGGAACGTCACCACAAACCTGTTTGAGCGGCACATCAAGCCGGTGTTTCTTGGGTTGTAGATTGGAGCTGTGATGATTGTCGTCCTTATGGGAGTTTCCGGCTCCGGCAAGACCACCATCGGCACGCTGCTCGCCCAGCGCGCGGGCGCGGTCTTTGCCGACGCCGACGACTATCATCCGCTTGCGAACAAGCAGAAGATGGCCGCGGGCAAGCCGCTCAACGACGCGGATCGCGAGCCTTGGCTTGCAGAGCTGAACCGGCTGATGCTGGGCTGGTTTGCGTCTGGAGCGAGCGGCGTGCTCGCGTGCTCGGCGCTCAAGGCGAAGTACCGCGAGACGCTTGCGTGGGGGATGCCGAAGCGCGCGATGAGCTTCGTTCTGCTCGATGGCTCGCGGGAGCTGATTGCGGAGCGGCTGGCTGCTCGCGAGCACGAATATATGAATCCGAACCTGCTTGACAGCCAGCTGAAGACGCTGGAACTGCCGGCCGATGCGCTTACGATCGTCAACGATCGCGCGCCTGAGGTGATCGTGGACGAGATCCTGAAGCACATGCAAGTCTAGAAACGAGGAACGCTACGGATACACGCTGTTTGATTTAACAGGCAAAGTTGCGGTGGTTGTGGGCGGAACGTCGGGAATCGGGCTTGCGATGGCGATCGGATTGGCTGAAGCTGGATATTGATTGTAGGGGGGTTGGATACGGAGATCTAGGTGGATGGTTGAGATTGTTTTTGGTGATGTGGGGGGTGTTTAGGGGTGATTTGTCAAGGTTTGATGGGCGGGCTGCGAGCGTTGTTGCTGCTGGTCGCTTCTTGGTGTAGTGGCTACAAACGCAGATTCCCTACGGGAATGACTAACAAAGGAGCGAGGACCCCTGTGTCTCTGGGTGGATTTGTGGCTTAGCGTTGGACTTGGCGCATCCAGTTGCCGAAGGCTTCGCCGGTGCGGATCATGAGGGTGGCCAGGAGGGCGGCTGCGGCCAGGCCGGCGTAGAGGTGGGGGCCGGTGACGGGGGCTTCGAAGATGCGGAAGGCGTCGGCGTTGGTGGCGGGGGTGCCGAAGTCGAGGAAGCCGGGGCCGGTGGCGAAGACCCGGCCGAGGGCGCGCGGGCTGATGAGGAAGGTGGCGAAGGGCCACTCGGCGGCGACGAGGAGGGTGAGCCAGAGGGGGCCGGAGAGCAGGGCGACTACGGTACGGCTGAGGTGCCGGGTGCGCTGCCAGAGGAGATCGAGCGCGAATGCAGGGACGAGGAGGAGGATGGGGAACTTGGGCGGGATCAGGTGCGTGATGTCCTGGTAGACGGGGCCGAGGCGGGCGTGCGCGGGGATGAGCGGCAGGCCCCAGACGAGGGCGAGCATGAAGACGGTGTAGATGCCGGCGACGATGGTCGCGGTCCAGCGACGTCGTGACGTGGCGGCGAGCGCGGCGAGAGCGAAGGGGACGCCGGTCGACATGACTAGGTAAGGCTTCCAGGCGTGGAGTCGAGTGTCGAAGGTATAGCTCATGGAGTAGCTCATGAGGTGGATGACGGAGAGGGCGCCGACGAAGAGGAATAGGCGTCGGTAGGGAGCGAGTTCGGCCTCGCGGCCCTCGTCTCGTGCTCGGTTCATCCAGGCGGCGCAAGTGAGCAGGGTACCTTGGCAGACGGCCCAGGTGCCGGCGAGCAGGACGATGTGCGGGGGGGACTGGACCTGGACGTCGAGGCCGTAGGCATTGTGCCACCAGTTGTCGAAGGGGGAGGAGAAGAGCATGGCGAGGCCTCCCCAGGCGGTGAGGAGGATGCCGGTGGGGGCGCGGAGGCCGAAGAAGCTGACGGAATGCTGCTTGAACTCTTCGCGGTGGCCGAAGGTGGTGGCAAGGATAAGGTAGGCGCAGGAGACGCCGGCGAGCAGCCCGCAGGCGTAGACCATCATGTGCGGCGGAGTCCAGAAGGAGTCGCGGCCGATGGAGCGGTGCCAGGAGACGTCGGCCTGTCCGCCTACGGTGACGAGGACGACGGCGAGGACGAGGGACCAGAGATACCAGGGGATGGTTGTGGCGGGCGCGGCGGCGGCGGAGCGGGCCGGGGTGATGGGCCGGATTGGGAGGGTGGCGCTCGCCATGTGGGTATTGTAGCGCGGGCCGTGGCTACTTCCAACAATGCGACTTCACAAGACCGACGAATGGCTAGAAATTTCAAAATAGATGGAACGACTATCCGAAGGCCGTCGTACTCACAAGTGCAATCTAGTCGGAGGTACGTGTGACGCCAGGGCAGGATGTCCGGTTCCAATGCGTATGGGCGCGTGTGGCGGGTCTGATGTACTGCGTCGTGCTCGCCGTTGACCTAATCGGCATGCAAATCCACTCGCCCATAGGACGCTCTCTTTCACTTACCGGAGCGGTTTGTACCGTTCCGCTCGCCTTCGGCCTCTACTACGCACTGAAGCCACAGCAAATCCTGCTTGCGGGTGGTGCGTTGGTTTGCAGGCTGTTTGAGGCGGCGCTGGGTGCCGTTTCGGTAATGGCTGGGTACCAGACGATTCAGGTGAGCGCGCACGCTACAAGTTTGGGTGAAGCGTCTCTCAAACTCGCGGAATGGGATGATCGGACGAACTTCGCGGCCTTTCTCTTCAGCATCGGCTCCACTCTCTTTTTCCTGCTCTTCGTCAGGTCTGGATATATCCCGCGACTTCTTGCGTCGTTGGGATTGTTCGCGTCGGTGCTCGCTTTTGCCGCATGTGCCTACCACCTTGCGCGTCCCTACTTTCCGGCGATGACGATGTACGCGTGGACACCGATGCTTTTAGCCGAGACCTCGACGGGACTGTGGCTTCTCTTCAGGTCGCTGAACGTCGGACCTACGCCAGGCGCAGGACCACCTGCATCTCCCAGTCATGCAGACTTCCAGAGGTCGTAAACGTCAGAAAGGAGCTTCATGAAACCGTTCCGTCTTGCCCTCACCGCCCTTACGCTATACGCCTGTGCTCTCGCATTTGGCCAGTCTGCAGGCACCACACCGAACGCCCCCGTGAGTCTGGACACAATGAAGGCCCTTGCTGGAACCTGGCAAGGCTCCCTCACGACAGATAGTCCCGTATGGGCCACCGACAAACCCCTGCCGCTTACGATACGGGTCGCTTCTCATGGCAATGCCCTCGTTCATGAACTGGATACGGGCGGGCCAGAGATCACCGTTTTCTACACCGAAGGCGACCACCTCGCGCTGGTACATTATTGCGATTTTGGTAATCGGCCGCACATGACTACCCACTCCTCAGTCAACGGAAAGGTCATAACGTTTGACCTGACGGAGGCACCGGGCAGTGACCAGATCGGCCATGTGAGCCAAGCCGTCTTCACCTTGATCGACGCCAACCATCACACCGAGGATTGGGTCTTCTTGCCAACAGGCCAGAAACCTGTTCATGCCCACATGGATTTCAAGCGTGTCACGTCCGCACCGGACCCGGTGTCGCGATGAATTTCCAGCCGACTTCACCACGACTGGAAGCTCGCATCACAGGTGTTCTCTACCTTCTAAATCTGCTCACGGGTGTGGCAGCCATGGTGCTGATCAGCCGTAAGCATCAGGACGCAGGCGATGCGATGAACCTCGTCGCTTCCATTCTGTACACGGCGGTCACGCTGCTGCTCTGGCACCTCCTGCGCAGGGTCAACTCCTGGCTTGCGAGAGTGGCCGCCGTGGTAAGTTTGCTGGGCTGCTGGCTGCCTCTCGCGCGGTACGAGAACGCCTATCCTCCACTGCACATCACGAACTTCATGTTCTTCGGCATCTACTGTCTTCTAATCGCGTACTTGATCTTCCGCTCGCGTTTCATGCCGAACATCGTGGGTGCCTTGATGGCTTGTGCAGGAGTTTGCTGGCTTACAACACTGTCGCTTCATCTGACGCACGTCTTGGGACCAGTCCCGCTAGGGATCGGGCTACTCGGTGAAGGAACCCTGATCGTCTACCTCATGTGGTTTGGCCTGAATGAAGAGCAATGGTGGGAACAGAGCCATGCTCTCGCCAACGAGTGACTTGCTACCCAGATTGGGCGGGGCAGGCAAGATCGGTAACGAGAAACGCGCTTGTCGTCAGTTGGGGCGGCAAAGAGTATGAACGCTCAAAGCAGCTAGACGGTTAGTTTTTCGGTGGATTTGCTCATGGTGGCGGTGCGTTCGAGCTTGTCCCAGGAGAAGGATTTGCCGTCTATGGCGCGCTTCATGGTCTTGAAGAGGACGACTGAGAAGACCTGGCGGTAGCTGAAGCGCTGGATCCAGATGTGGAAGAGGAGCCAGAAGTCGCCTTTGCTGGCGGGGTGTTTGCGCTCGAGCGCGAAGGCTAGCGCGCTGGCGCTGAAGTCGATGACCATGAAGGCTAAGAAGAAGGTTAGGAGTTTGTAGAGATTGTCGGTGCTGGTGGTCTCGGGGTGGAAGTGCTTGTCGATCGCATAGTGCACCAGACCGAGGACGAAGCCCAGATCGATGAAGGGAGAGACTAGGGGCAGCAGGATCTGGAAGATGAGGATGTTGGGCAGGGCGAAGAGGCCCATGGCGCGGTGTTTGCTGATGGCGCCCTTGTGCTTGAAGAGGGCCTGGAGGATGCCGAAGGACCAGCGGAAGCGCTGGCGCATGAGGCCGTTCATGTTGACGGGGGCCTCGGTAAAGGCGAGGGCGCGGTCCTCGTAGATGACGAAGTAGCCCTGCTCGAGGAGGTTCATGGTAAGGTCGGCGTCCTCGGCGACGGTGTTGGTGTGGTAGCCGCCGCCGGCGCGGACGGGCGCGGTGCGCCAGGCGCCGATGGCTCCGGGGACGACCATGACTACGTCGAAGAGGTCTAATGCTCGGCGTTCGAAGTTCTGGCTGGTGATGTACTCGAGGGCCTGCCAGCGGGTCCAGAGGTTGACGCGATTGCCGACCTTGGCATTGCCGGCGACGGCGCCGATGCGGGGGTTGGCGAAGTGCGGGATCATGTTGGTGATGGCGTCGTGGGCGATGACGCCATCGGCGTCGATGCCTACGTAGATTTCCTCGGTCATGGATTCGAGAGCGAAATTGAGGGCGTCGGCCTTGCCGCCGTTGGGCTTGGTGATAACGGTGAGGCGGCCGGAGGCGATCTCTTCCGGGTAGGCGGTGCGGGCTACGTCGTAGGTCTTGTCGGAGCTACCGTCGTCGATGACGACGATGCGGAGGTTTTTGTAGTTCGACATCATGACGGAGCGGATGGTGCGGGCGATCACCTTTTCCTCATTGTAGGCGGGGATGAGGACGGCGACGCGGGGATTGTAGTCGGGGCCGGCGAAGTTCTTGCGCTTACGGATGCGGTCGATGATGGCGAAGAGGCCGATGATGATGAGGCGAGCGGACATGAGGACGTCGCCGACATAAAAGACGTAAAGGACGGCGTGATTGAAGAAGGAGAAGAAGAAGAAGGCGACGGAATCGGCGCGGGCCTGCCAGCGCTGCTTGCTGGTGAGCGGCGGCATGACCTGGGCGCGGGTGCGGCCGAGGAGCTCGGAGACGGGCACGATCTGGTAGCCGCGGGCGCGAAGGGCTTCGATGAGGACGGGCAGGGCGGCTACGGTGGCGGAGCGGTCGCCGCCGCCATCGTGCATGAGGATGATGGAGCCGCGGCGGTCGGGATGGGCCTCCATGGCGGCGATCTGGTCGAAGACGGCCTGGGTGATCTCGGCGGGGGTCTTGCGGGGGTGCTCGTCCCAGTCGTTGGTGTCGATCTTGTTACCGATAACGGTGTAGCCGAGGCCCTGGATGCGATCGACAGGGGCGGCCTGGTCGTTGGTGTCGGGCTCCTGGTCGATGGAGTAGGGCGGGCGGAAGTAGAGGGGCTGGACGCCCAGCTTGGAGCCGAAGAGCCGCTCGGTGAGGTTGAGCTGGAGGTCGACGGAGGTCGGGGAGATTTCGGAGATGTCGGGGTGGGTGAAGGTGTGATTGCCGATCTCGTGGCCTTCGGCGTAGACGCGTTGCATGACGCCGACGTTGTCCTGGGCGACCTCGCCGATCATGAAGAAGGTGCCCTTGACGCCGTATTTGTTAAGGACGTCGAGGATGCGCGGGGTCCAGACGGGGTCGGGGCCGTCGTCGAAGGTGATGGAGACCTGCTTGGGCTGCCAGGCGTAGTACTGGACCGTGTAGGGCAGGGGGTAGGACTGCATGGTCTCGCGCGTGATCATTTTGCTGGGCGCGGGCACCTGGTCGTCGTCGTCGAGCGCGAGGGTGCGCTGGCCGGGCTGAGGGCGGCGGGTGACGCGCATGATGTCGCCAGAGCCCTCGTTGTCGACGTCGTAGCCGGGGGGGACGACGGCTAGGTCGCGGGCGGGATCGGCCTTTGAGGGCGAGTCCCATATTTTCCAGAGCGAGTTATCCTCTGACCCGAGCTGCCAAAGGGTGAAGGTCTGGATGCCGAGGGCGCGGGCGGCGCGCATCTCGTTCAGGATGGTAACGGCGTCGAGGAACCAGACCTGGTGGCGGTAGTGGGTGTCCTCGTCGACGTAGGCGAAGTGGGCGTTGAGGGAGTCGGGGTCGAGCTCGATCTGGGCGCCGGCGTCGGACGCCGCCTGCCATGCTTCCTGGGTGCTGACAGAAAGCGACGAGATAACCTTGGCGTCGTCGGGAACGGGCGGCGGCGGCTGGCCCTTGCGCAGGGGTGGCGCGTCGGGTGGGGCGGGGTTGAGGGTCCAGTCGTAGCCGTAGCTGCCGAGGGCGACGAGGAGGCGCTCTTTGGGGACTACTTTGAGGATGTTCTGCAGGTTGTCGGTGAACCAGTCCTGGCTGGCGATGGGCCCGGGCGCGGAGAGGGTCTGATGCTGGTCGAAATCGGTGAGGATAAGGCCGTCGGAGTTGGCGGCCATAAAGGCGAGGTCGTAGTCGGGGTCGTCGACCGGGGTGTTGATGTAAAGGCGGAGGTTGCGCGGATGGAGGTCAGCGTAGAGGTCGTGGATGAGCTGCTTGTAGCCGGGCTGGGCGGCGGCGGGAAAGGCCTCAAAATCGAGCGTGAGGCCGCGATAGTTCTTATTGGCGGCGAGGAACTGGCGGGCCTGCGCGAGGAAGTTGGCGCGGGCGGCGTCGGAGGCGAGGAAGTCGCTGATGCCGGCGTAGTAGTTGCCGGCGATGGTGTCGTAGTTGTTGACGAGCGGGAAGACTTCCGTGTTGACGCCGTTGGCGGCGATGGTCTTCTGAACCTTGTAGAGGCCGTCTACGTTGTGGACGCCGGCCTTGTCGACGACGGGGAAGGTGCGCACGTCGTCGACGGAGTAGCCGGTGATGGCGCCGTCGGGGGAGAGGACGTGGAGCCACTCCGGGAAGAGGAGGTCGATCTGCTTAATGTGCTGCTTGAGCGAGGCGTAGGCGGCGGCATCGGTATCGATATAGTAGGCCGCGCGCAGGCCTTCGCCGGCGTTCAGGGTAACGTCGGACGGGGCGATGTTGGTCTTGCGGTGGGCGGAGATCGGCGCCTTCTGGCCGGGCTTCAGCAGCGGCTTGGGCGGGCTGGCAAGCGCGCGATAGTTGCGCGTCTGCGACGTCAGGCGCAGCTCCGGCAGGGGCTTCATCTTGAGCAGGCCCACGATGAAGATGGTGCCGAGCAGGAGCCCGAGCGCGGCGGCGACGTCGAAGATGCGCCGGAGCCGCTTCCAGCGCTTGCGTTGCGGATCGTAGAAGACCGGTTTATTCATGGAGGGAGTTTGCCGGCCAAAACGTTCTTGCCTTGGGTCCATCTTAGCCTAAGTGAGCGCGGTATTCTTATGCGATGACGCGAAGAACAGTTGCGGCGGCGCTTGGGGTGGGATTGGCGCTGCGGCTGGTGTTTTTGTGGCGGTTTGCGCACGTCATGGGCGACTCGCTGGTGTACGGGGATATTGCGCGCAACCTGCTGCAGCATGGGGTGTATGGGTTTACGCAGGTGATCGGCGGGCACGTGGCGACGCCGCGGCCTACGCTAATCCGGCTACCGGGGTACCCGCTGTTGCTGGCGGCGATCTTTCGGGTGTTTGGGGTGGACCGGTATGTGCCGGTGCTGGTGATCCAGGTGGGGCTGGACCTTTGGACCTGCCTGCTGCTGGGGGGGATTGCGCGGCGGGTGTATGGGGAGCGGGCGGGGGTGGTGGCGGTTTGGCTGGGGGCGGTTTGTCCGTTTATGGCGAATTATGTGGCGGCTCCGCTGACGGAAGTGCCTACTTTGTTTTGTGTTGCGGCGGCGTTTTATGCTTTGGTGCGCTGGCGGGATGAGGGGGGGTGGTGGTTGTATGGGGTGGCGGGGGCGCTTGCCTGGGGGTTGCTGTTGAGGCCGGAGCAGGGGATGCTGGCGGCGGTGGTGGTGCCTTGTGTGGGGTGGATTGCCTGGGGTGGGGGAGTGAGTACCCCCATTCATCGCGATGAGACCGCGATGAATGGGGCACCCGGCTTCCATCTAAAGACTTCCATTTGGCGGGTAGTTCGGGCGGTGGTGGTCGTTTCTTTGCTTACGCTGCTGCCTTTGATGCCTTGGGCGGGGAGGAACTGGCGGACGTTTCGTGTGTTTCAGCCGCTGGCGCCGCGCTTTGCCAATGATCCTGGGGAGACGACGCCGTTTGGGTTTCAGCGCTGGTACCGGACTTGGGCCATCGACTTTGCTTCTACCGATCTGGTTTATTGGAACTATGACGGGGTGCCGTTGTCCGTGGGTGATCTGCCGAACCGGGCGTTCGACTCGCAGGCTCAATATGAGACGACGGCACGGTTGATCGACGACTACAACCAGAACCAGGCCTCGACGCCCGAGTTCGACGCGCGCTGGAACGCGCTGGGGTGGGAGCGGATCAAGGCCGATCCGCTGCGGTATTACGTGGAGATGCCGGTGGGGCGGGTGCTGGATATGGCGTTTCGGCCGCGGACGGAGATGATTCCGATGCCGCTCGAGTGGTGGCACTTTGGTGGGGGGCATTGGCGGACGGCGCTGTTTGCCTTGGGGTATGGAGTTTTGAACCTAGGGTACTTTTTGCTGGCTGGATGGGGGCTTTGGCGCGGGCCGCGGGGGGTGATCGTGTGGGGGATGGTGGCGCTGGTGGGGTTGCGGGTGGCGCTGCTGCTGACGATCGACAACTCGGAGATGCGGTATACGCTGGAGTTTTTTCCGGTTTTGATTGTGCTGGGGGCGGGGGCGGTTGCTGGTTGGGGCGGCTGGGGTGGCACAAGGATTGCGCCCACGTTACCGCGATGAGGCCGCGGATAACATGGGGCACCCCGGTTATTTGCAGGGTTTGGCTTTTACATCGAAAGGGGCGGTATCTACCTTGGTGTTGAGGCGGATGTTCGAGTAGACGGCGGTGTTGATGTCGCCCGTGCCCGCCGCGAAGAACTGTTGCTTGATCGAGATGTCGCGGTCGAGATCCATCCAGAGCGTGACCTTGCTGAAGTTGTTGCGGACGCCCTGGTCCTTGGAGACGAGCTCGAGCTTCTCGGTCGCCACGCCTTCTACCCTCTCCGGGCCGAGGTCGGTGATGGTCCAGGCGGCGGCGAGATCCTTGCCGCTGCCGCCGAAGCCGAGGGTGAGGAAGGATTCCGTTTTGCCCTTGTTCTGGCTGGAATCGATGGTGTTGTAGCAGTTGGCGGTGCCGGGGGTGTAATCCTTGAGGATGCCGTTTTTGTAAGTTGCGATGCGGGCGTTTTTGCCGTCGACCTTGAAGCCTGCCTCGGTCGAGGCTCCGTTGCGGATGAAGTAGACCTGGCCTTCGGATGGGGTATGGTCGCCGATGAGCTTGAGGTAGTCGTCCTTGTGGAAGGTGGCCTGGGCGTTTTTGAACTTTGCGCTGGCGCTGTCAAGCTTCGCGATCGTCGCGCTCAGATCGCCGGCGGGCGTGGGCTGCGGTGCGGGGGTGGCAAGGAGCAGGCCGGCAGTCAGGGTTGCGGCAACAAACGGGTTGGGCATGAGGTCCTCTACGGGCTTAGATGGGGAAGCGCGGGAAAAGTGGTGAAGATTATTGCTGGTTGCAGAATCGAAACGCTGATTCCTACGGAATGACAACGAAAGGCAACGGCGGCGGCAGGGTAGAAGGTGACGGCAGACTTACTTGAGCACCGTGGCGTCGTACGCGACGATGTGTCCGCTGGCGTCTTTGACTTCTTGATAGTGGTCGAGCGTGACCTCGCCCGAGATGGGCTCGATGAGCCGGAGGATGGCGATGCGGCGGCCGGCGTCGGTCAGGGTGGGAGCCATGTTGTCGGCGCGGACCTGGTAGATGAAGCGGGGGCGGTCGCCGACGGAACCGGCCTCTTTGACGAGGACCTCGGACTTTTCGATGGCGACGGTCTCAACCAGGCGGTCGCCGAAGTTGACGAAGTGCGGTGTGACGAACATAAAGATCAGGATGATCGTGACCATAATGTCGTAGTGCATGGAGCCGCGCTCGTAGGTCCAGAAGAAGTAGCGTTTGAGGATGCCCATCTACTTGCCGCCTTTAGGGAGCCACGCGCCGGACTGGCGGCCGATGACGGTCTCGTTGTTCATGTAGGGGATGAGGGCGTCGGGGATGCGGACGGTGCCGTCGGCCTGCTGATAGTTTTCCAGGATGGCGAGGTAGGTGCGGCCGACGGCGAGGCCGGAGCCGTTCAGGGTGTGGAGGAATTCGGGCTTGGCTTTCCCGGCTCCGGCGGCTCCCGGTGCGCGGTACTTGATGTTGGCGCGGCGCGCCTGGAAGGCCTCGAAGTTGGAGCAGGAGGAGATCTCGCGGTAGAGGCCCTGGCCGGGGAGCCAGACCTCGAGGTCATAGGTCTTGGCGGAGGCGAAGCCCATGTCGGCGGTGCAGAGGAGCATGCGCCGGTAGGGCAGGCCGAGGCGCTCCAGGACGGTTTCGGCGTGGCGCGTGAGGGCCTCGTGCGCGGCTTCAGAGTCCTGCGGGCGGACGAATTTGACGAGCTCTACCTTTTGGAACTGGTGCTGGCGGATGAGGCCGCGGACGTCCTTGCCATAGCTGCCGGCCTCGGACCGGAAGCAGGAGGTATAGGCGCAGAAGGAGATGGGCAGGTCGGCGTCGTCGAGGATCTCGTCGCGGAAGATGTTGGTGACGGGGACCTCGGCGGTGGGGATGAGCCAGTGGTCGTTGGGCTGGGGCTTGCCGCAGTAGGGGCCGTTGTCGTCGCAGTGGAAGAGGTCCTGAGTGAACTTGGGGAGCTGGCCGGTGCCGAAGAGGGACTTCGAGTTGACCATGGTGGGCGGCTGGACTTCGGTGTAGCCATGCCCCTGGTTTTCGATAGGGCGTGTGTGCAGGTCGAGCATGAAGTTGGCGAGCGCGCGCTCAAGCCGTGCACCCTGGTCGAAGTGAATCGTGAAACGCGAGCCGGAGATTTTGGCGGCGCGCTCGAAGTCGAGGATGCCGAGTTGTTCGCCGATCTCCCAGTGGGGTTTGGCGGGGAAGTCGAACTGGGGCGGCTGGCCCCAGGTGCGGACGACGACGTTGTCGTGCTCGGAGGTGCCGGCGGGGACCGATGCGGCGGGGAGGTTGGGCAGGGTCTGGAGCAGGTCGCGGAGTTCGGTGTCGGCGGCTGCGGCGGCGGCCTCGAGGGACTCGGATTCGAGCTTGAGCTGGCGGGTCTGCTCGGTGGGCGCGGAGGCGTCGGCGCCGGCTTTGCGCAGGTGCTGGATCTCGGTGGTGAGCTTGTTGCGCTCCGCCTGCAGGGTTTCGAGGCGCGTGATGGCCTCGCGGCGGCGGCTGTCGATGGCGGCGAAGTTGGCGAGCGGGGCAGCGGCCTCGGCGCTGCGGGAGCGGAGCCGGGCTTCGACCTCGGCGAGGTTTGCGCGTACGTAGGTCAGGTCGAGCATCGGGTTCTATTCTAGCCGTACTTTGGGGGCGTGGGCCTTGCCTACAGCCCCGCCGCATCCAGCAGTACCAGCAGAATCCGCCGCAGAGCTGTCTCGCGCCCGGTCGGGTCGTACCACTCGCCCAGCGTGTGGATGCCGCCGCCGGTGCCGCCGGCCGCCAGCGCCACCGCCGGTACCCCCAGGGACAGGGGAAGATTGGCGTCCGTCGACCCGAGCCGCACCTCCGTCGCGAGCCCCAGGTGCCGGTCGACGGCGCGCACCGTCTCGAGTAGAGCCGACCCGCGGTCGAGCTCGCCCGCCGGCCGGTCGCCGATCGTCTCGATCCTGAGCGCGACCCCCGGCCCGGCCTGCGCGACCAAGCCCTCGAACGTCCGGTGGACCTCCAGACCAAGCCGGGCCAGCTCGCCCGCGTCTGTCGAGCGCAGGTCCAGGTCCACCGTGGCCGAGCCCGGGATCGAGTTCACCGAGCTGCCGCCCGAGATCTGGCCCGGGTTGAACGTTGTCCGCGGGCTATCCGCCGGGGCGATGCGCAGCGTCGGCAACGCCGCCAGCCGCAGCAGCGCCTCGCTCACCAGCAGGATCGGGTTGGCGATGCCGGCGTCGGTCCAGGAGTGGCCGCCGGGCCCCGTCACCGTCACCCGGAAGCGCCGGCTGCCGAGCGCGCGGGTCACAACGGCCGCCGTGCCCGCGCCCTCGAGCGCGAGCGCTGCGCGGATGCGGCCCCGGTAGGCCGCGCTTTCGAATAGGT
>CAXUDC010000044.1:15693-21950 GCA_964249685.1 uncultured Acidobacteriaceae bacterium | reverse complement strand
TGTAGACGAGTAGACGCATTGCAGTTGACGGTTGGAACCATGTACGGCTCCGCAGTGTGATAGAGGGCATTCGTACCACTGCCAGAGACGGTATATCCAACAGCATTCTGCGTCGAAGAATCGACGTACGTCGATAAAGCAACGGTTCCATAAATGCTATTCGGAGCAGGGGACACGTTTACTCCACCCTCGACACTAATAGAGTTGTCCGAACTGTTGCGGGCTGCGGAAAAGCAGGGTAGGTTTGGCTTTGAGCTTGCGGTAACGAAAGAAGTGCGACGAGTGAAAACAGGGGGGGCGATAACAAACTTAGAGATGTTCACAGGTTTCTCCATAAGGTTAAACTCCCGGACCGGTCCGATTGCCGTGCAGCGGTCCTAGTCCACAGGCAAGCATGCCCATGGGGTGAACTGTATTGATGATCTAGACCGCTACGATGTAGTGCTTGCTCTATTCACCGGTTCTTGCGGAGTAGACAATCAAATGTAACCAGGAGGAGTACAGTCGCGAAACAGCCTTGATGTACCTTGACACTCTGAATTAGGGACGTCCAATCGGACAGGACGATAGGCACCAATGGCGTTAGATGTAGCTAAAGAGCGGTCCTTTTCGGGATGGGGAAGCTCACGCCGCTTTGCTAGAGGTCTAACAAACTCAGGTTACTTCCAGTGTTCCGAATCTGTCAAGCGCGCTTTGTTAAGGTTGTAACATTACTCAATGTTCACTTTTTTCAACAATCAGGCGAACCGTTATCGGCTAATTTTCCTGTGCGCGTTGACTGTCAGCGTAGTGTTGGCTGAGGTATCCAGTCTACGCTGGCCGCTAGTCGGTGATGCCACGTTGATGCACTATGTGATCTTCCTATCACAACATGGGATGGAGCCCTATCGTGACATTCACGACATAAACCTTCCAGGGACATACCTGTTTGAGGCGTTAGGAATGCGCCTCTTCGGTACCGAGGCGCTGGGCTGGCATCTCTATGACACCGCTCTTCTTGGATCAATCTTTGCGGCATCCATTCTATTAGCCAGGCGAATCAGTACCTGGTTTGGAGGAGTCTATGCGGCAGCCCTCTTCGCCCTCGTGCATCTTCAGGATGGGATCTTCCAGGTTGGCCAGCGTGACCTTCTTATTACAAGTCTCCTCCTATGGGCCTATGTCGCACTTTTCAAGGCCCAAGAGGTGGATCGACCTGTGACATCGATCATGCTCTTCAGTACAGCCATGGGCATTACTGTCACAATCAAGCCGGTTCTGCTTCCCCTTGCATTCCTGCTGATCCTGCTGGCAGCACTTGCCTTGAGCAAGCGCGGAAAGCTGTCTCCGGCTGTAGTTACTGCAGGTCTTTCTGGCCTGGTTTTACCATCTCTGATTGCTATCCTCTGGCTTATCTCTCATCACGCGCTAGGGGCCTTTATAGCCCTCTTGCAAGGCCTTATCGTTCTTCATGCAAGACTTGGCCATCAATCACTTGGGTATCTTCTAACCCACAGCTTGTCACCAGTCGCCCTGTTATTTGCGGTCTGGCTTGTGCTGCAGTTTGTGCAAAAACAACGTTGGACAAATTATCGTGTGCAATTGCTATGTGGCCTCCTGGGAACATTGATTGCTTTTATAGCGCAAGGTAAAGGCTATCCTTACCAAAGGTACCCTTTTCTTGCTCTTGCTCTCCTTCTCATTGGGATCGAATTCGATCAAGCCCTGACGCGGGTTGGAGTTGTTCGCGCGCTTGGTGTAGGTGGCCTTGTTCTTGGCGCTTTTTTGCTGGGTCCTAAGTACGCTTACAGCACGATCCACTTTTCGCCGGTAGCTCCGTTTCAACAGGCTCTTTCAGGCCAGCTTGAAGATATAGCAAAATCGACTACCGTTTCAGGGAAGATCCAATGTATCGATACCTTTGGTGGATGTATTGGAGTCTTGTACGATCGTCGAATCGTTCAGAGTACGGGCTTTCTCTATGACTGCTATCTTTATGGACCTGCTTCAGACATACGGGATGTATACCGAGCCCAGTTCCTTCATGCGCTTGTGGCTAATGTTCCCAATGTTATTGTGGTGACGAATCAGTATTGTTTTGGTGGGCAGGGGTTTGGTAAGTTGGAGGAGTGGCCTTTACTTTCTGAGCTGCTGGCGCAGAACTATGTCCTCAAGTCGTCTTGGCGCTCCGACGTGCTGCAGCACTGGTGGAATCGCAAGGATGAGCCGACACAATTCCGTATCTATACGCTTCGGTCTAACACTGCGGCTTTATAGCTGCGGCTGCTGCCTACAGCATGCCACGGCTCGATACCCCTTGCTTAGACCCGTTTACCTTGAAGTGTAGCCGCAGCGCCAATGCGGGGGTCCTTCGCTACGCTCAAGATGACGGCGAAAAACAAAGAACAGCAGCTACACTTTGAGGTAAACGGGGCTAGACAAGCTCTTGAGCTTGCCCTACTGCGGCGGAGCGTAATACGGCAGTTTCTGCTGCTCCTCCGTTGCGCGTTTGACGCCGATGTCTCCAAACAGAAGCGACGGTGCGATGGTCGTCTCGGGGACCACGCCGAGGGTGTTCTGGACGTACTCGTCTGAGCCGGCGGCTACGATGTCGCTGCGCAGGCTGCGGTTGTCCAGCTCATCGAACGCGGCGCCGCGCACAAGCTCGCGGGTCCCGTCCGGGTGCACCCGGTAGAGGACTCGCGGTTGCAGTTCGCCGCCGAGCGTGTCGGCCTCGTACACGTCGCGGCCCTGCTCTTTGGCCATCGCGATCAGCTTGGCATGCATTTCGGCCGAGCTTAGCGGTGTGGTGGCCTTGAACACGATCACGCCGGCGACCGAGCGCGCGCTCTGCCCCGGGGCGGCGCGGCCGTGCCCGTTCGAGGTCGTGAAATCGCGGATCGGGGTGCGGCTGGTCAGGTAGTTCAGCAGCTTGCCCTGCCTGACGACGTCGACCGCCTGCGCCGGCACGCCCTCGTCATCGACCGTGTAGGCACCGACCAGCGACTGGCCTGCGAAGGTCGTCATGCGCGGGTCGTCCACCACGCTGAGCAGAGCCGGCAAGACCTGCGCCCGGTAGCTCGATTGGTACGCGCCGACGGTGCGCGCCGTGGTCCCCATCTCCGGCCGGTCGGCCTCCACGTTGGGCACAAACAGCCGGTTCAGCACGTCGGTCGCGGCATCGCCTGAGAACAACACCGGCCCATGAAAGTCCTCCGCATCCGCCACCGGCGCGGCACGTAGCGCCTCCAGGCTGGCCACGTCATCGACCGCGCGCTTGCGGAACGCCGCCGCCGACTCCAGGTCCGCGGCGCGGGCGCCCGTGGTTCCGTTCGACCGGTCCAGCCGCATGCCATCGTCGGCCTGGCTCCCGACGCTCACGTTCGCCGCGTACCCGCCATATCCATGCCGCACCACGGTGCCCTCGGTGTTGACCAGGTACCGGTTCACCGCATACCCGCGCGCGCTCGCGGTTGAGTATTGCACGTGCGCCGCCGCGCCCTTGAGCGCTGGGTCGGTCAGGAAAACGCCACTCGCCTCCACGATGCGCCGCTTCCACTCCGGCCGGTCGATCGCGAGCGCCACCAGGGGCTCGATCGCCGTCACCGGTGCGGCGGCCAGCGGCGCGAAATCCTTCTCGGTCGGCTGCTTTTCAAAGCGCTTCAGCTGCGCCTGCTTGTTCGCGTACGCGCGCAAGGACGCCTTGTAGGCCTCGTCGGTCGCGGTCCAGAGCGCGTATTTGAGCGCCTCCGGGTCGTTGTCCTCGGGCGCGAGCTGCACGCTGCCCTCGCCGCGGCCGGTGCTTGAATCTGACGTGTAATCGCCGATCCGGACGACCACGCGCACGATCCGCTGGTGGTTGCTCTCCTCGCGGGTGAGCGCGCCGTAGTTGGCCAGCGCGTCCCAGGTGACGAAATCGTCGATCCGGTACTCCATATAGTAGGGCCGCTGCATGCCGGGCAGGACCAGCAGCTCCTTCTCGCGGTTGAGCTCCTGCTGCATGGCGGCGAGCATGGGGTCGGACGTGACCTGCTCCGCCGCGAAGCTCGCAGCGCACGGCCAAGACACCAACGCTGCCAACGCAAACGAGCGACCCGCAGATCTTGTCATCCTGAGCGAAGGTGCCCACGGCTTCGTCGTGGGTGCCGCAGTCGAAGGATCTGTGCGCCCGGAGATGATTGCACGCCTGAAGAAAATGCAGGTCCTTCGACTCCATTCAGCGCAAAAGACGCGCTGAACTCCGCTCAGGAGGACACTGCTTGCTGGTCCCAACTTACTAAAAAACCTTAGCGCCCTCACTTGATCACCGCCATGGCCGTCGCGGTCGGCGGAGGCACAATCGGCGGCCTAGCCGTGCCCTGCGCCTGGCGCTGCGTCTCGATGGAGCTGAGCAGCATCGCCGGAGCCACCGCGCTGACTGGAATCTGCCCGGATTCCGCCCCGCAGATCCCGTTGAACACGTCCTGCCGGTTGCCCGTCGCGACGATGTTCGCGAGCGCCTGCTGGGGCGTGCCCACGATGGAAACGCCGCGCACCAGCTCATCCGGCCGCCCGTCCACAAACACCCGATAGACCACCAGCGGCACGACCGAGAACGCCTGCGGCGCCTGGCGCGTCGTGACCGCGAAGCCCGAGGAGATGTCCTCGAAATACAGCCCGTAGGCCTTGTGCTGCTTCGCCGCCTCAGCCTTCAGCAGCTCGCGCAGCTCGGTTTCCGGCACCGTTTTGGTCGAGGTCACGATCAGGTTGCCCTGCCGTCCCGTGGGCATGTGCCCGCTCTCGGCGCGGCCGTGCCCGTTGCTCTGCGCGAAGCTCGCGATCGGCAGGCGCGACATCAGAAACGTCTCGAGCACGCCATCCTTGATCAGGTCGACCGGTCGCGCCTTCTGGCCCTCGTCGTCGTAGACGTAGTGCCCGCTGAGCGCGACGCCGTGGTAGTTGGCAATCGTCGGGTCGTCGACCACCGACATGAACGTGGGCAGGATCGGCTTGCCCAGCAGCTTGGTGAAGGTCTGCCCCTCCTGATCGCCCTTCTGCCGCTGGCCTTCGAGCCGGTGGCCCAGCACCTCATGGAAGAAGACGGCCGACGCGCGACCGCTCAGGATCGCCGGGCCATTGAACGGCTCCGTGATCGGCGCGACGCGCAGCTCCTGCAGGTTCTTCGCCATGGCGAGCGTTTTAGCGAGGATCTCTGCCTGCGCCGGCAGCCGGCCCAGCTCGTCGCTCTCGAACGTCTCCACGCGGTAGAGGTCCATGCCGTCGGCCGCGCGCGTCCGCGCGACGACCACCAGGCGCGCCACATGGCTCGGCGTCGACACCCGCGTGCCGTCGCTGGCGACAAAGTAGTCCTCTTCGTTCGAGGCCTGCAGACTCACATCGTTATAGAAGATGTCGGGGAACTGCTTGAACTGGGCGGAGATCTCGCGCAGCCGCGCCTCCCACTCGGCCTTATCCTTCATCAGCGGGGCGGATGGGGCGAAGTTTGCATCGGGCGCAATCAGCGCCTCGACCGGCGCCTCCTTGGTGAAATCGGCGGAGGAGTCCTCCTCCTTCGCCCGCACCTGCTGCTCCGTCTTCACTTGCAAAAAGCTGTCGAGCGCCCGGCCGTAGCCGCGATTGGTCGCATACCAGAGACTCCGCCCCAGCGCCACGGGGTCGTCGTTCAGCGGCAGCTGCATCGTCGTCAGCGCAGAGTTGCGATGCGCCCCGTGCGTGTTGTCCTGCTCGGGCGAGCCGAGCCGCACCTGCACATCCGCGCTGCGATGGTGGCTCTCCGTGTTCGTCGTCATCGCGCCGAACTGCGCGCTCATCTGCACCGTGTCCGCGTCCGCGACCGCGTAGCTGATGAAGTAAGGCTTGGGCGAGGGCTTCGCGTCATCGCTCGACGGCCGCGTCCCGAGCGAGCCCATGGCCCGCGTCAACTCCGTCTGCATCGCCTGCAGCAAGGCCGAATCTGGCTTTACCGGCCCCGCACCCTCACCCACCGCCACTGTCGAAACCACCACACACGCCGCCAGGCCCAACATCCATCGCTTTTGCAAACTCGAACCCCTTTACTCGCACAACATCCGTACGGCGAGTCTACCTAATCTTTAGACGCACCACCCACCCCACCGGACCCCACTCTCATGCCCCCAACAAACCGTGTGCCATTCATCGCGCTGTTGCGATGAGTGGGCCCTCCACAAATTTCAAGTAATATCCCGTATATGCCCCAAGGTCTCAGGCGCTTCCAGCTGGCGGAAACCGCCCTATCTGGCGGGTGCCCATCCAAAGAC
>CAXUDC010000044.1:0-15593 GCA_964249685.1 uncultured Acidobacteriaceae bacterium | reverse complement strand
AAGCAGGTCGCGTCGCGCGAGTTGAGGGCTGATCGCGAACGAATTCTGGCAGAAGAGGTACTACGACGCAAACGTCGGCAGCGAGGAGATGACGGAGGTCGTTCGGTACATCCACCGCAACCCTGTGAAGCGCGGACTGGTGACGACCCCGGAGGAGTACCGGTGGAGTAGTTACCACCACTACAAGACCGGCGCGCGAGGCGTCGTGGAGATCGAGTCTGAGTGGACAGCTCGGTGGCGCGAAGCCCACTTATCGCAAAAACGCGATGAATGGGGCACAGTCCGTCCTATGGGGCCGACCCTGTCCTGAACAACCGTGCCCCATCATCATGGCTTCATCGTGATGATGGGGTTCACCCAGAACCAACCGCAGCACCCCCACCCCCGCAAACGTCGTAAACTCACCACAAGCCAACAGGAGCAAACCTCAACCTCATGTCCAGCCCCATGCGCCGACTCCGCACTCTCCTCCTCTTCCTCTGCACTCTCCTGCCGCTCGCTGCGCCCGCCGCCCACGCCGCTGCCCCCACGGAGGCGCGCGCGCTCGCAGCCGCCGAGCAGGACCATACCGCCTATACCCTGCCGCCGGACAAACTCGCCAAAGGCGAGCACCTGAAGGCCGTGGACGACATCCTCTGGATCGCCGACACGCTCTGGGGTTTTCTCACGCTTTGGCTGATTCTGGAGCTACGGATCGCTGCCCGGATGCGCAACGTGGCGAACAATTTGAGCAAAAATCGCTGGGCCCAGGGCGCGGTCTTCCTGCTGCAGCTCGGCATCCTCCTCACCCTGCTCGGGCTGCCATTTCAGCTGATCAGGCAGCACATCGCTACCTCCGCCGGCCTTAGCGTGCAGGGCTGGGGCAGCTGGTTTGGGGACCTGTTCAAGGACCTCGCCCTCTCCGGCATTATTGGCTACCTTATCGTCATGCTGGCCTTCTGGCTAGTGGGCAAGTTCCCTCGGCGCTGGTGGCTCTGGTTTTCCTTCGCGATCTCGGCCTTCTCCGTGTTCGCCGTGCTCATCTTCCCCTACGTCGTCGATCCGCTGTTCAACAAGTTCGAGCCCCTGGCGCAGTCGAACCCCGCGCTGGTACAGCAGCTGGAGAGGGTGGTCGCGAGGGGAGGCGCCGGTGCCGGCAAGGGCATCGCCATCCCGCCCGAGCGCATGTTTCTGATGAAGGCCTCGGACAAGGTCACCACGCTGAACGCCTACGTGACCGGCTTTGGGGCCAGCAAGCGCGTCGTCGTTTGGGACACCTCCATCGCCAAAGGCACCCCCGACGAGATCCTCGTCATCTTCGGCCACGAGATGGGCCACTACGTCCTCGGCCACATCGTGCAGGGCCTGCTCTTCAGCTTCGTGCTGACGCTCGTCGGCATGTACCTAGTCTACCGGATCGTGAACTGGCTGATCGCCCGCTACGGCACGCGCTGGAAGATTCCCGGCCAGCACAACTGGGCCGCGCTCGTCGTCTTCGTGCTGGTCGCCAACGTGCTCAGTTTCGTGGGCGAACCGATCGCCAGCGCCTTCAGCCGCCACGACGAGCACGCCGCCGATGTCTTCGGCATGGAGGCCGTGCACGGCATCGTCGCGGACCCGCAGGTCACGGGCCAGGCTGCCTTTCAGCTTCTTGGCGAAAACTCCTACGCGGTGCCCGACCCCAACCCCCTGATTGTTTTCTGGCGCGCGACCCACCCGCCGATCTGGCTCCGTGCCGCCTTTGCCAGACACTATAACCCCTATGCCCCTGGAGAATCCCCTAAATACCTGCCCAGGTGAACTAAGTACGTGCATGGATAAAACACGGATAAAAAAGGCAACGACCTCGAGTTGCTGCTTCTCAACTTCCCACGCTTCGCTTTTCGTCCCGCAGGGATTTGCTTCTCCCTTAAATCTCACCTTCGTCCTGATCATCTCGAATGCACGATCGCTTTGCTTCTTTTATCCGTGCTCTATCCGTTCTTATCCGTGCACGTACTTAGCCGAGGACCCCAATGCCAGACTGTCTCTTCTGCAAGATAGCCACCCACCAGATTCCGGTACAAATCATCCACGAAGACGACCACTCGCTTGCCTTTCCCGATATCAATCCGCAGGCTCCGACGCACTGGCTCCTGATCCCCAAGACCCACTCCGACAATGCAGAGTCGACCTCCGAAGCTGTTCTCGGGCACCTTCTCAAGACCGCCGCCATGCTCGCCGCAAAGCACCTTCCGGACGGCCATCGCATCGTGGTCAACACCGGCCCGGATGGCGGTCAGACCGTCCATCACCTGCACCTTCATCTCCTCGGCGGACGCGCACTGCACTGGCCCCCGGGATAAGCGCGGCTTTATACTCAGAGAGCCATGAGCGAAGCTGCCCAAACGAGTCTCAAGACGACCCTCGACATCACCGAAATCATGGCGATCCTGCCACATCGGTACCCATTCCTGCTCATCGACCGGGTGCTCGAGATCGAGCCGCGGCAACGCATCGTAGCGATCAAAAACGTCACCATCAACGAGCCCCACTTCACCGGCCACTTCCCCGACTACCCGATCATGCCCGGCGTCCTGATGATCGAGGCCATCGCGCAGACCGGAGGCGCGCTGCTGCTGACCGAGATCCCCGACCGCGAGTCCAAACTCATGGTCTTTACGGGGATCGAAAGCGCGCGCTTTCGCCGCCCCGTCACTCCCGGCGACCAGCTCCGGATCGAGGTGACGGTGCTGAACTGGCGCACGCGCGTCGTCAAGATGGCAGGCGTCATCACCGTCGAAGGCAAGGTCGTCTGCGACGCGACCGTCACCTGCGCGTTGACCGATCGCGCAAAGAAAGCTGCGGCCGTCGAAGCGCCGGGAAGCGGTCTGGAGTTGCCCGAGTGATTCACCCTACCGCGCTCGTCGAGCCAGGCGCGATCGTGCCCGAAAGCTGCAGCATCGGGCCGTTCTGCACCATTGGCCCGAACGTCGTGCTGGGCGAAGGCTGCGAGCTGGTCTCACACGTCGTCGTCGCCGGCCACACGACGCTCGGCCGCAACAACCGCATCTTCTCCTTCGCCTGTATCGGCGTCGCGCCGCAGGACCTGAAGTACGCCGGCGAACCGACACGCGCCACGCTCGGCGACGACAACACGATCCGCGAGTACGTCACGATCTCGCGCGGGACAGCCGGCGGGGGCGGAGAAACGCGCGTCGGGAGCGGCTGCCTCATCATGGCCTACACCCACATCGGCCACGATTCTTCCATCGGCGATGGCTGCATCCTGGCCAACTCGGCAACGCTTGCCGGACACGTCACGGTCGAAGATTACGCGGTCGTGGGCGCGCTTTGCCCGGTGCATCAGTTCTGCCGGATCGGCCGCTATGCCTACATCGGCGGCGGCACGACGATCACGCAGGATGTCCTGCCCTACTCGCTGACGTGCATCGAGCGCAACAATCACGCGTATGGATTGAACAAGGTGGGGCTGGAGCGGCGCGGCTTTACGCCGGAGCAGCTGAAGGAGTTGCGCTCCGCCTATCGCGTGCTGACAGGGAGCAAAAAAAACGTCTCGCAAGCGCTCGAAGAGCTGCGCGCCAACGCGGACGCAGGCGAGCACGTGCGCTACCTGGTGGAGTTCGTCGGCGCGAGCGAGCGTGGGGTCATTCGCTAGCTGTGCCGACCGTTCTGATCTATGGCCGGTTCCGGTTTTATTTCTTCTCCAACGAAGGTTTGGAGCCGCCCCATATTCATGTCGATGCCGCAGAGAAGAGTGCAAAGTACTGGCTCACTCCCATAGAATTGCAAATGAACAAGGGATTCCGCTCCGGCGAGCGCAAAGAGATCGAGCAGCTGATTCAAGCGAACCTGGAATATTTCCTGAGGACATGGAATGAATACTTCTCCAAGCCGACAGCCCACAGCCCCCAAAACAATCCGCTTTGACGATTCCATGCTGTACGTTGTCCTGCAAAATGGCCTCGAGATCTCTGCTTCGCTCGAACGCTTTCCTCGCCTCCTGCGTGGATCGTCCGAGCAGCGGATGCAGTGGCGCACCATCGGTGGCGGTGACGGTATTCACTGGCCGCTACTCGACGAAGACATTTCAGTCGCCAGTCTCTTGAAGCAGAACAAGCCCGAGTTGGTCGGTGCCAAGGAATTGGATGACGTCATCCGCCTGGTTGGCGAGATGTACGCCACCAGCCGGCGTCTGTCCCAAATGACGAACGGCCGAAAGTTCACTCTGGACGGCCTGTTCGTCTCCACCACCGGTCAGGTCGTGGCTGAATATATTTATGGACTGACGCCCGAGATCGACCAGCGATTCCACGACGCAAGAACAAAGGATGGCGTGACGGTGCAGATCATGCTCACCGGAGAGACCGGTAAGCGTTTCGACGTGCGCTGGACCGACGCCAGCAAGGCATCGCATGCCGATCTTATGCTTTGTCTCAAGATCGGCGAAGACGGCTTCGAGGAAGTCTACAACGGTGCGTTCCCGCGCGATCTCCTTCTCAGCCGCACCGTGCAGAAGAACGGCCAGGTCCACCTCTCAGTAGCCAGTCTTCGCGAGATCAATCCTGCCATGCTGCCGAAGGAACACAGCCTGGCAAGCATCAATCGCCTCTTCCAACCAAAGCTCGCGCATGCAGCCTAAGCTTGGCCTGATCGCCGGCAATGGCCGGTTTCCGTTTCTGCTGCTGGAGGCGGCGCGGGCGCATGGGCTCGAGGTGGTCGTGGCCGCGATCCGCGAGGAGACCGATGCGGAGATGGATCTGCGTGCGGCCGCGGACCCGCTCGTGCATGTGCACTGGATGTCGCTGGGGGAGCTCTCGAAGCTGATCGAGACGTTTCAGGCCGCGGGGGTTTCGCGCGCGGTGATGGCGGGGCAGGTGCGGCACAAGCAGATCTTTTCCGCCATCCGGCCGGACTGGCGCCTGGCGAAGCTGCTGCTGAGCCTGCGGACGCGCAATACCGATATGCTGCTGGGCGCGGTGGCGAAGGTGCTGGGCGATGAGGGGATCGAGCTGATTTCTTCTACCGCTTATCTGGAACCGCTGCTGGCCAGGGCGGGCGTGATGACGGCGCGGGAGCCGAGCGAGGCGGAGTTGCTGGATATTGACTACGGCCTGAAGGTGGCGAAGGGGATTGCGGGGTTCGACCTCGGGCAGACCGTCGTGATTGCGGCGCAGGCGTGCGTGGCGGTGGAGGCGATGGAAGGGACCGATGCCACGATCGCGCGGGCGGGGGAGCTGTTTCGGTCGCTGGAGGGGGATGGCTCTACGCTTTTGCGGGCGCTGACGGTGGTGAAGGTGGCGAAGCCGGAGCAGGATATGCGGTTCGATGTGCCGGTGGTGGGGGTGGCTACGATTGAGGCGATGCGGGCGGCAGGGGGGACTTGTCTTTGCGTGGAGGTGGGGCGGACCTTGTTGTTTGACCTGGCGGGGATGGTGGCGGTGGCGGACGCGGCGGGGATTTGTTTGGTGGGGCGGTGACTTGCTGAGAGACTGACCCCACGATAACCGCGATGAGACTGCGGTGATCATGGGGCATCCCGAGAGTAGAATGAGTCCAGGTTGGTCGGGGCTTCGTACTGGTAGAGAGATTGATTCGACCTAGGAGTTTTATGCGCAAGGGAATCTTTGGTTTGGCGGCGGCCGGTGTGGTTGCCCTGGGATTGATTGGCGCAGAGGCGCATGCTTACCGGGCGGCGGATCAGCCGGTGGCCGTGGGCGCGGCGGCACCGGCGTTCACGCTGCCCTCGCAGACGGACGCGAATGTGAGCCTGAAGGACTACAAGGGCAAGTACGTGGTGCTGTATTTTTACCCGAAGGACCAGACGTCGGGCTGCACGATCGAGGCGCATAACTTTGAGCGCGATACGGCCAAGTACGCCGCTCTGAACGCCGTCGTGCTGGGCGTGAGTCTGGATACGGTGGAGAGCCACAAGACGTTTTGCACCAAGGACGGGCTGAACTTCAAGCTGCTCGCGGACCCGACCGGCAAGGTGGTCAGCGACTACGGCGTGCCGACGATGGAGACGCCGATCGGCAAGCTGGCCAAGCGGGAGACGTTCCTGATCGGGCCGGAGGGCAAGGTGCTGAAGTTCTGGCAGGTGAAGGATATCCAGTCGCACAGTGATGAAGTACTGGCGGCGATTGCGGAAGCGAAGAAGTAGCTGAGGATTAAGTGCGGAGGTCGCGGAGGTTTACGCGGATGTCGCTGAGTAAGCCCTCTGCGGTCCTCCGCGTTTAGAGCTCTTGTTTTAGCCGCCCAGGGCTAGTTGGGCCAGCAGAATGGCGTTCAGGGCTACGACGACCGTGACGACTGTCCAGCCGGCTAGGCGCGTGCGGGGAGCGCTCGCGAAGGTCTCCATGACGCTGGCGCGGCTGGTCAGGATCAGCAACGGGATCAGGGCGAAGGGTAGCGCGAAGCTGAGGACTACCTGCGAGAGGACGAGGATCCGCAAGGGGTCGAGGCCGATCGCGATCACCGCGATGGCCGGGACGATCGTGATCAGGCGGCGCAGGAAGATGGGGAACTTGATGTCGAGAAAGCCTTCGATGATGACCTGGCCGGCCATGACGCCGACCGTCGAGCTCGAGAGGCCGGAGCAGAGCAGCGCGACCGCGAAGACGACCGCGGCGGAGCGGCCGAAGAGCGGGCCGAGGGTGTGATAGGCGTCCTGAATGGTCGGCTGCAGGTTGCTGGCGTGGACGAAGGCGACGGCGGACATGAGGATCATGGCGGAGTTGATGAGCCAGGCGCCGTTCATGGCGAGGAAGACGTCGAGGAACTCGTAGTGAAGGAAGCGGCGCAGGATAAAGCGGCGGGGGCGGCTGGAGGCGAGGGCCGCTCTGTTTTCACCGGTAAGCTCCTTCAGGCGCGGCTGCACGAGCGCGGAGTGCAGGTAGATGACGTGCGGCATGACGGTCGCGCCCAGCATGCCGACCGCGGCGTAGATGGAGCCGTGAAAGTTCTGCGCGGAGCTGCGGTCGAGCGACGGGACGAGGGTTGCGAGCAGCGCCTGGTGCCAGTCCGGGTGGACCAGAAAGACCTCAAACCCGTAGCACAGGCCGATGCAGGCGACCAGGCCGATGATGCCGCGCTCGAGCCACAGGTGCCCGGCGAGATCGAGCGCGAGAATGGCGAAGACGAGAACGGTCGAGACCAGCGCGGCGAGCAGGAGCGTGGCTTTCGGGGTCCAGCCGTGGGCGTAGAACCAGGGGCCGAAGAGCAGGTCGAGCCCGATGGCGGCGCCGAGGAATTCGGCCAGGTCGGTGGCGATGGCGGCGATCTCGGCCGCGGCCCAGAGGGTGAGGGTGGTGGCGCGGGAGAAGTGCTTGCGGCAGTTTTGCGGGAGCGTCAGGCCGGTTACGATGCCCAGCTTGGCCGAGAGGTACTGGATCAGGATGGCCATGGCGTTCGACCAGAGCAGGACCCAGAGGAGACGGTAGCCGAACTGTGTGCCGCCGAGGATGTTGGTCGCGAAGTTGCCGGGGTCGATGTAGGCGACGGATGCGACGAAGGCGGGGCCAAAGTAGGTCCACATCTGGCCGCGGCGGCGGGGTTTTTTGAGTTGCGGAGCGGCGGGTTCAGTTGCGAGTTGGTTCAATGCCGCTCCTTCCTGAGGGGATGGGGGGTGGTTTAACCCACCTCTCAGAATCGAGAGATGGGGCACCCGGAGTATCGCGGATTAGGCTGGCCTACTTCTTAGGTATACCTAAATTTTACAGGATGAGTCAAACTGGGACTGCGTGAGGACTGTGTGCGGGAGTTCCGGGAGGGTGATGGGCAGGCGGCGGGCGAACGACAATACGGAGTCGGTGGACAACTATCTGAAGGCGATCTTCTCGCTGGGTGGGGTGGCGGAGGGGCGCGTTCCGAGCAAGCTGCTGGCCGAGCGGCTGGGGGTGGCGCCGGCCTCGGTGACGAACATGCTGCAGAAGCTGGCCGGCGCGGGCGAGCCGCTGGTCGCGTATGAGCGGCATCGCGGGGTTCGGCTTTCAGCGGCGGGGCGGCGGCGGGCGCTCGAAATTGTGCGGCACCACCGGCTGCTGGAGACGTTCCTGTACGAGGTTTTGGACTATCCGCTTGAGGAAGTACATGACGAGGCGGAGCGGCTGGAGCACTTTATCTCCGAGCGGTTCGAGGAGCGGATTGCGGCGAAGCTGGGGCATCCGCAGCTTGATCCGCATGGGCATTCGATCCCGACGATGGAAGGGGAGATGGCGGCCAGGAGCAGCGTGGCCCTGAACGAGATTGCGCGGGATGGGATGTTTGTGGTGGATAGCGTGTCCGACCGGGATGCTGCGCGGCTGCGGCTGATCGAGGCCTGCGGGCTGACGCCAGGGGTGATGTTGAAGGTGAAGAAGGGCGCGAAGGAGGGCTACTCGGTGAGCGTGGAGGGGTCATCGGAGGCGTTCGATGTGTCCAGGGAAGTGGCGGCGGATGTACGGATTCGGGCACGGGAGTAGCGATGAAGGTACTGGTAATTGGCGGCGGCGGGCGGGAGCATGCGCTGGTGTGGGCGCTGGGCAAGAGCGCGCGGGTGACGGAGTTGGTATGCGCGCCGGGCAACGGCGGGATCGCGTCGCTGGCGCGATGCGTGGCGCTGGACGTTAGGTCGGTCGCGGCGACGCTGGAGCTGGTGGAGCGGGAGCGGCCGGGGCTGGTGGTGGTGGGGCCGGAGGTGCCGCTGGCGGCGGGCGTCGTGGACGCGCTTGAGGCACAGGGGGTGCGGGTGTTTGGGCCTACTCGCGCGGCGGCGATGCTTGAGACGAGCAAGGGGTTTGCGAAGGAGTTCATGGGCCGGCACGGGATCGCTACGGCTCGGTATGCGGTTTGCCGGTCTGTGGGCGAGGTGAATGCGGCGCTGGCCGGGTTTGGTCCGCGCGTGGTGGTGAAGGCGGATGGGCTGGCGGCGGGTAAGGGTGTTGTGTTGTGTGAGGCACACGGGGACGCGCGGGCGGCGGCTGAGGAGATGTTTTCCGGGCACCTGCTGGGCGCGGCGGTAGAGTCGCTGGTGCTCGAAGAGATGCTGGAGGGGCCGGAGATTTCATTTTTTGCGCTGTGCGACGGGACGCTCGCGGTGGCGCTGGCCGCGGCGCAGGATCATAAGCGAATCGGCGAGGGGGATACGGGGCCGAATACCGGGGGGATGGGGGCTTACTCGACCGATGAGTTGGTGTCTTCGGACGTCGCGGCAGGGATGCTGGCGGTAGCGCAGACGGTGGTCGATGGTATGCGCGCGGAGGGGACGCCATTTGCCGGCGTGCTGTTTACGGGGTTCATGATGACGGCGACAGGGCCGAAGGTGCTGGAGTTCAATACGCGGTTTGGCGATCCGGAGACGGAGGCGGTGATGCTGCGGCTGGATTGCGACCTGCTGGAGTTGCTGGAGGCCTGCGTGGATGGGCGGCTGGATGGGGTCCGCGTCGGCCTCAAGGCCGGGGCTAGTGCTTGTGTGGTGGCGGCGAGTGCGGGGTATCCGGGGAAGTATGCGGTGGGGGTGGAGATCCACGGGGAGCAGAGCGTGATGGAGGATGTGGTGGTGTTTCACTCGGGGACGGCGTTGCGGGAGGACGGGCAGCTGGTGACGGCTGGGGGACGGGTGCTGGCGGTGACGGCCGCTGGGGCGGACCTGGAGGAGGCGCTGAAGAAGGTGTATGCGGGGCTCGGGGAGATCGCTTTCCCGGGAATGTATTACCGGCGGGATATTGGGTGGCGGGCCCTTTAGGCCGGGAGAGATTCTACTTTGGTTTGGGTGTCTCAAGAGACCATCCCCACGATAACCGCGATGGAACTGCGGTAATTATGGGGCACCCCGGAGGTTAGGCGCTGGAGGATGGTAGCGCTTGGGCTTTATCGCAAAAATTCAAGTACGTGCCCGGACAGAAACGGAAAAGGCACGGATAGAAGAAGCAAGGGCTTGCTGTTTTTTACCCGTGCTTTATCCGTTCTTATCCGTGCACGTACTTTTCAGTCGACCCGGGCGATGAGGCATTTCAGGTAGGTGGTTTCGGGGAGCGTTAGGATGGCCGGGTGGTCGGGCGCGGCACCGCGGGTTTCTAGCAATTGGACGCGGCGGCCGGCGTCGACCGCGGCGGCGGCGAGCATGTCCGTGAACTCCGGGAGCGCGACGTGGTGCGAGCAGGAGCAAGTGACGAGCGTGCCGCTGGGCGTGAGCATCTTGAGCGCGCGCAGGTTGAGCTCCTTGTAGCCGCGCATGGCGCCTTCCATGGCGCGTTTGCTCTTGGCGAAAGCTGGGGGGTCGAGCACGATGGTGTCGTATTTGCGGCCGGTCGACTCGTACTCGCGCATGAGGTCGAAGGCGTCGGCTGCGACCCAGTCGACCTTGCCGGGCAGGTGCGGGTTGAGCTCGAGGTTGGCGTCGGCGACCTCGAGCGCGGACATGCTGGCGTCGACGCCGGTGACGCGCTCGCAGGCCTGCGCGAGGTGCAGCGCGAAGCCGCCCTGGTAGGTGCACAGGTCGAGCGCGGTGCCGTGCGCGTGGCGGGCGGCGGCGGCGTAGTTCAGGCGCTGGTCGAGGAAGGCGCCGGTCTTCTGGCCGGCCATGGCGTCGTAGGCGAAGCGGAGGCCGTTGAGGGTGAAGGTCG
This sequence comes from uncultured Acidobacteriaceae bacterium, assembly GCA_964249685.1. Lineage (GTDB taxonomy): Bacteria > Acidobacteriota > Terriglobia > Terriglobales > Acidobacteriaceae > Edaphobacter. Next base: position 5,010 of record CAXUDC010000044.1, on the reverse strand, counting down.
TTTGCAGGAGAGGGTCTTCGCGGTCGGCGTAGAGAGGCTCGCCGGAGGTCAGCTCCAGCTCTTCGGCGACGCGGATGCGGGGGTCGGGCCGCTCGAGGATGGTGGCCGGGGAGAGGCGTTCGCGTAGTACCTCGGTGACGGCTTCCCGCACATCGGCCTGGGCTGCGGTCTGGGTGAGGAGCTGCAGCAGGATCAGGTCGCGGTAGCGGTCGGCGACGATGCCGGGGAGCTCGTCGGCTTCGGAAAACAGGAGCCGGTGCGCGTTGTTTTCAGCGCTGACCGGGGCCAGAGCCTCACGCAGGTCAAGCGCCTTGCCGACGCGCTCGCGGACCTGCGCTAGGTAGTCTTCGCGTGTCAGCGCAGCCTGGGAAGAGACCAGGCGCAGCGTGATCTGCGACGCGGCGCTGAAGCCCGCGCTGCCCAGCGGGACGCCGCGGGAATCGACGACCGTGACGATGGCGCCGGGCGTGCAGTCCGGCGTGATGTTCTCGATCTCCGACCGGTAGACCCACACGGAGCCGGCGCGCAGGCGGTCCGCGGCGCGGCGCGTGACGGTGGCGGCGGGGCCCTGGGAGTGCGGTGCGCCGATGCGGAGGGGAGGGGTTTGCTGCGGAGGGGCCATGCTCTATGGTCGCACGGGGTTTGGTGGTGGGTCCCACTCATCGCAATAGGGCCGCGATGAATGGGGCACGGTCTTTCTCTGTTTGCGTAGACTTGAAGGATGGTGCGGTTTGATGTGGTGGTGCTGGGCGCGGGGGCGGCGGGGTTGATGTGCGCGGCGGAGGCTGGGCGGCGCGGCCGGCGGGTGCTGCTGGTGGACCATGCGGATCGAGTGGGGAAAAAGATTTTGATCTCCGGCGGCGGCCGCTCCAACTTCACCAACCTGGGCTGCCGGGCGGAGAACTTTGTGACCGCGAACCCGCATTTTGCCAAGTCGGCGCTGGCGCAGTTTACGCCGGCAGACATGGTGGCGCTGGTGGAAAAGCACGGCATTGCGTACCACGAGAAGACGCTGGGGCAGCTGTTTTGCGACCGCAGCTCGCGCGATCTGGTGGCAGCGCTCGAGCGCGAGTGCGCGGAGGCTCACGTGACGACGTGGCTCGAAACGACGGTAGCTGGCGTAGCCGAGGGCTTTGTGCTGCAAACCTCACGGGGTGAGGTGCGCGCGGAGTCGGTCGTGGTCGCGACCGGCGGGCTTTCGATCCCGAAGATGGGCGCGACAGGCTTTGGCTACGATCTGGCGCGGCAGTTCGGGTTGGGCCTTGTGGAGCCTCGTCCGGGGCTGGTTCCGTTCACGTTTGCGCCTGAGGACCGGGAGCGCTGGTGCGATCTTTCCGGCGTCTCGGCCGAAGCGGTGGCGACGGTTGCGGCGAAGAAGGCGCCGGCTTTTCGCGAGAAGATCCTTGTGACGCACAAGGGCCTGAGCGGGCCGGCCGTGCTGCAGATCTCGTCTTATTGGGGCGCGGGTGGGGCGGTGTCGCTGGACCTGGCGCCGGGTCATACCGTGTTCGGCGAGCTGCTGCCGGCGGGGGCGCGGCGAGATGCAGCCTCTGCGCTGGCAGCCGTGAAGACGGTGCTGCCGACGCGCTGGGCGGAGCGTTGGCTTGCGACGCGGGTGGTGAACGGGGCAGGGCGGGACCTGACGAATGTGCAGATTACGACGCTCGAGCGCGAGATGCATGCGTGGAGCGTCGTGCCGGCCGGCACCGAGGGCTATGCGAAGGCCGAGGTGACGGTGGGCGGGGTGGACACGGCGGAGCTCGACGCGCGGACGTTGGAGGCGAAGCGGGTGGCGGGGCTTTACTTCATCGGTGAGGTGGTGGACGTGACGGGCTGGCTGGGCGGGTACAACTTCCAGTGGGCGTGGGCGAGCGGGTTTGCGGCGGGGCAGGTGGTGTAAGGGGGCGTTCGGTTTTGCAGCTGAAACGGCAGTCGCTGTTTGACAGCCTTGACCATTCTTTGAAGGGTAGTGCTCCACCCGGCAGAGAGACTCGCCTGCTACTGCACCACCAGCGTCAGGCTGACGGACCGCACCAGGCCGGCGCTCGAGCCCGCGACGAGGATCGTATAAGTGCCGCTGGGCGTGGGGGTGCTGACCGGCGTGGAGGTTCCTGTGGACGGCTGCGTGCGTGGCGTCGAGCAGCCGGCGACTGCGAGGAGCAGGGCGGCCGCGAGACCTCTTCGGACCCGCTTGCGGCCCAGCAGGACGGGTAGCAGGCCCGCGAGCACGACTCCGGTGCGGGCGCTCCAGGGTAGTGCCGGGGGTACGGCCGCGGCCATAGCGAGGCCGGTAGCGATCGTGACGGAGACAGGGCTCGTGCCGCCGAGCGCGCCGGTACCGGGGTTTACGGTGCAGAGCGCATGCGCGGGGACGCCCGAGCAGGTGAACGGAACGGCACCCGCGACGCTGGCCGCGGAGGTAAGATAGAGGCCGTACGTGGCGGTCTGGCCGCTTGAGATCGTGGCCGTAGTAGGACCGTTGGGCGTGAGCGTGAAGTCCGCGCCGGTGCCGCTGAGGGCGAGCCTCTGGGGTGAGCTGGCGGCGTTGTCGGTAAAGGTGACGGCTCCTGTTCGAGGCCCGACCGCGGCGGGGCTGAAGGTGATCTGCACGGTACAGGCCGCGGCCGGCGCGAGGGTCTGAGGGCAGCTGTTGCCGCCGGGTGCGAGGGCGAAATCGCCGCTGACGGTGACGCCCGTCAGCGTGAGCGGCAGGCCGCCGTTGTTGGTCAGGGTGACGGTCTGGGCGGGCGCGGTCAGGCCGAGCCCGACGACGCCGAAGCCGAGCCCGCTGAGCGGCGCGAGCGAGACGCCGGGCGGCGCGATCCCTATGCCTGCGAGCGCCACGGTCTGGGTGCGGAACTGATCCGCGACTGTGAGGGTGCCGCTCTGCTGGCCGAGCGCGCGCGGCACAAATGCGACCGCGAAGCTGCAGGCCGAGTGTGCCGCGAGCGAGACCCCGCAGGCGCTCGTGACGGTGAAGTCACCGGCGGTGATCTGCGCCGCGATTAAAGTCAGGGCTACGTCGCCGGCGTTGGTGAGGGTAATGGTCTGGGCGGCGCTAGCAGTGGTGAGCTGCTGGGTGACGAAGCTGAGCGACAAGGGCGAAAGGGCGTCGGTGGCGGGCGAGGTGCCGCTGCCGGTCAGGCTCGCGACCTGCGTGCCGGCGGAGTCGACGACGGTGAGGGTGCCACTGCGAGGGCCGCTCGCGGTGGGCGCGAAGGCGATGGAGACGGTGCAGCTGGTCTGTGGGGACAGAGTCGCGGTGCAGGTGTTGGCCGCGAGCGTAAAGTCGCCGCTGACGGTCTGGGCCTGCAGGGTGGCGGGGGTGCCACCGGTGTTGGCGAGGGTGATGTTCTGAACCGCGGAGGTCGCGCCGACGGTCGTTGCCGGGAAGGCCAGCGAGGTGGGGGTGAGGACGACCGCCGCGGCGGCCGTCGCGGTGCCGGTCAGCGTGGCGGTCGCCTGCCCGCCCACGACGTTGCCGTAGACGGTGAGCACGCCCGCGCGGGTGCCGGCCGCGGCGGGCGCGAAGACCACCTGCACGGTGCAGCTTGCGCCGGCGGTAAGGGCTGCGGAGCGGCAGGTGTCGGTCTCGGTGAAGTCGCCGGTGATGGCGACGGACGAGATCGTCAGCGGGGCGTTGCCGGAGTTGGTCACGGTGATGGCCTGCGCCGTGCTCGCCGTGCCGGCCTGCTGGGTGGAGAATGTCAGGCTGGCGGGTGCGAGGGTGATGGCCGGTACGGCGGGCGAGATGGCCGTGAGCAGCGGCACCTGCCAGATGCCGCGTCCGTAGGTTGCGGCGCGCAGCTCGCCCGTGCGCCCATCGCCGGTGGGCATGGCCTGCGCGGCCAGCAGCTGCACGATGGGCGTGTTCGGCAGCGCGGTTCCGTAGACGCTCCAGCAGTTGGTCGTCGCGCAGGTGGTGATGGCCTGCGTGACGTAGACGCCGGCGTCGGTCGCGAGGTAGACCGTGTTGGCGTCGTTGGGGTCGACCGCGACCGAGTTCGCGGGCGCGTCGGGCAGGTTCGCCGAGACGTTCAGCCAGTGGGTGCCGAAGTCGGTGGAGCGGTAGAGATGCGGCGCGGAGACGCCGTTTGACGCGAAGCCCATGACCGTTGCGTACACCGTTGCGCCCGTCGCGTCGTGCGGGTCGACCGTGACGGAAGAGAGATCGAAGCCGCCCGGGTTGAAGGCTCCGGCGTTGACGGTATCGTTCGTCACAGGGCTTTTGGCCAAGTCACTCCAGGCGGTCGTGTTGCTCGCGAGGTTGGCCGCGGCGGTCGCGAATAAGTGCCCGCCCAGGGTGCCGCCGCCGTCCTGTGCGCCCGCCATGCCGGCGTAGAGGACCTGGGAGCCGGCGTTCTGCGCCGCCCCCGATGTGCTTGCGGGACCACCCGCGGCGAGCGAGCGGACGACCGGCGCGGTGCTCGCGCAGGCGGTCGTGGCGGGTGTCGCATACGGCGCGGAGATGGCGTTCGATGAAGACCAGAGCGCGCCGCCCAGCGCCGGCCCGCGCCACGTCCTGCAGGTGCCGATGAGCAGGTCCGTCGCGAGCGCGGGGTCAAGCAGCCAGGGTGCGTGGATCGCGGCGGGATCGTCCGCCACCTGCGCGGGCCCGATCGTGGCGGCAAAGTCCGCAGGCGTGCATCCCGAGCCCTTCGTGCAGCGCGCGATGCTGACCCCGGCGGCGCTTGCCAGGTACCAGTTTGCGGGGGTCGCGGGGTCGATCGCGACCGTGCCGCCCTCGCCAGTTGCGAGCTGCGGCCACGGCGCGGCCAGAGTCCCGGTGCCCGCGGTTCCGAGCGCGCCGAGGCCCGCCAGCAGCGTTCCGGGCAGCGTTGGATCCTGGGCAAACGTCGCTACCTCGGCCAGCGAGCCCAGCCCGGAGTTCAGGTTCTGAAAGTGGCTCGCGTCCGTCAGCGAGCAGGCCGCGCCGGTCTCGGCCACCGCGTCGGTCGAGCGGTAGAGCCCGCCATCGTTGCCCAGGTAGAGCAGGCTGCCGAGCGCCGC
>CAXUDC010000043.1:0-22221 GCA_964249685.1 uncultured Acidobacteriaceae bacterium | reverse complement strand
GCCCCTTCAGGGCTTAGGTCATGCCCTGGCCCAATACCTGGGGCTTGCGCCCCAGGCTGGTATAAGTCGGGCTTTCAGCCCTAAAACAAAGAGCTACAACCAGTAGTAAACGGTCTGAGACCGACATTCTCATCGTCTAGGGCTGCTCCACTCCGAGCTCTCGCAGCAGGAAGGCGTAGTCGAAGGCGATTTCTTTCAGATAGTCGTAGCGTCCTGACGCGCCGCCATGGCCGGCCTCCATGTTGATGTGCAACAGCAGCACGGCGTCGTTCTGCTTCAGCGTGCGCAGCTTCGCGACGTACTTTGCGGGCTCCCAGTACATCACCTGCGAGTCGTTCAGGCTCGTCTTGACCAGCATGGCTGGGTACGCGCCTGCGCGCAGATTGTCGTACGGCGAGTAGCTGGCCATGTACTCAAAGTCGCCGGGCTCGTTCGGGTTCCCCCACTCCTCGTACTCGGCGACCGTCAGGGGCAGCGAGGCGTCTAGCATCGTATTCATCATGTCGACGAATGGCACATGCGACAGCACGACGCGGAACAACTCCGGCCGCAGGTTGACCACTGCGCCCAGCAGCAGCCCGCCGGCGCTGCCGCCCTCGATCGCGACGCGATCTGCCGCGCCGTAACCCTGACGCACCAGGGTCTCGACTATCGCGATGAAGTCGGTGAAGGTGGTCTTTTTCGTCCGCATCTTGCCTGCGTCGTGCCATGGGTCGCCGAGCTCTCCGCCGCCGCGGATGTGCGCGTAGGCGATCACGATTCCGCGGTCCAGCAGCGACAGCCGCACGGGACTGAAGCCCACCGGCAGCGCATAACCGTAGGAGCCGTAGCCGTAGACGTACAGCGGGTTTCCCCCGGGCACCCGCAGGTCGCGTCGATACATGAGAGAGACCGGAACCATCGTGCCGTCGGCGGTCTCCACCCACAGCCGCTCGGAGCCGTATTGCTCGCGGTCGAAGCCGCCCGGCACCTCCTGTTGCTTCAGCAACGTGGAGCGTCCGGTGGTTACGTCGAACTCGTAGACCGAGGCCGGCGAGACGAGCGAGGTGTAGGTATAACGGAACTTGGTGGTGCGGAACTGCCGGTTGACGGAGCTGCCGGCGTCGTAGGTGGGCTCGGGAAACTCGATCGCCCGGAAGCTGCCCAGACGAGTGTTCGGCTCGAGATCGTAGACGGTCAGGGTCGGCAGCCCGGCGCGGCGCTCTGAGAGCACGACGAAGTCCTGAAAGAGGTCGAAGTCTTCGAGGGGCACCTCGCCCGCGTAGATCTGCTCCCAGCTCTGGCGGCCGGGCGCTTCGACAGGCGCGGTGACCAGCCTGAAGTTGTCGGTGGTGTCGTTCGTGCGCAGGTAGAAGAGCCCGTCGCGATGATCGGGGTGGTACTCCTGGTCGTCCATGCGCGGGGCGATCAACTGCAGCTCGGCGGTTGGCTCGGCGGCCGGCAGGAAGCGGTACTCATTAGTGGTGTGGCTGCCGCACTCGACCATGAGGTACTGGCGATCGCGGGTGCGTCCGCAGCCCACGTTGAAGCGCTCGTCAAGCTCCTCGTAGACCAGCACATCGTCCGCAGCGGCCTTTCCGAGGATGTGGCGGAAGAGCTTGTCGTGCCGCTTGGTCTGCTCGTCTTCGGTGGTGTAGAGCAAGGTGCGCGAGTCCGCTGCCCAGACGATCGAGCCCACGCGCAGCGCGGTATCGGGCAGGTCCTCGCCGGTGCTTAGGTCGCGGAGATGCAGCGTGTACTGACGAAAGCCGGTGTTGTCGGTCGAGTAGGCGAGCAGCTTGCCGTCCGGGCTGACGCTCATCGTGCCGACGGCCATGAACGCCTGGCCCTGGGCGAGCAGGTTTACGTCGAGCAGGATCTCCTCGGCCGCCTCGGCCGAGGCGCGCCGCGAGTGGATCGGGTACTGGCTGCCCTCGACCGTGCGGCTGAAGTAAAGCCAGTCGCCATCGGGATAGGGCACGGACTCGTCGGTCTCCTTGATGTGCGAGAGCATCTCCGCGTAGAGCTGTCGCTGCAGCTCCGCGGTGGCGGCCATGGCGGACTCCGTGTAGGCGTTCTCCGCGGAAAGGTAGTCCAGCACCTCCGGCGAGCTCTTCTCGCGCAGCCACGCGTAGTCGTCCTCGAGCGTCCGTCCGTGGATTGTGGTGGGTGCGGGCCTGCGTGCGGCGATAGGTGCGGCGGCGGTTGCGAAAGGCTTCACTTGTCAGAGCTCCAATCAAAAGAATACAGTGCTCTGCGCGGGCAAGTCCCGGGCGATGCGCAGGCGCCGGGCAACGCGCCGGCAGCGAAGCACCCTCACACGTAGCAGGCACCAGGAGCACACCCATGACCTCGATCGCTCGCGTTCTTCTCGCCGCCATTTTCGTCGCCGCACCGCTTGTTCTTGGCGCCCAGACCGACCCCACCGGCATGCCGAACGGCCCCGCCAGCGCCACCTCGCCCAGCAGCCAGACTACGCCCGGCGTTCTGCGCCCGAGTGCGCTCGGCGCCGACTCGAGCCAGAACAGCGCCGGCGGTGCCGACGCGCAGGTGATGAAAGACAAGATGTTCCTACGTAAGGCCGCGCAGGGCGGTGCGGCGGAGATCCTGCTGGCGCAGCTTGCCTTGCAGATGACGAGCAACGACGCGGTGAAGCAGTTCGCGCAGCACATGGTTGAGGGCCACACCGCGATCGCGCAGTCGCTCAAGCCGTTCGCCGACGAGCTTGGCGTCTTGACCCCGAAGCCGTCCAAGCTGGACCAGCAGGAGTACGACCGGCTGAGCGGATTGACGGGCGCGGAGTTCGACCGCGAGTACCTGGCGGATATGGTCAGAGACCACCACCAGGATCTGCAGGACTTTACCTCCGAGGCCGAGAGCGCGAACGATCCGGAGCTGAAGGAGGCCGTCGCGAAGGACCAGATTGTAATCGCCCGGCATACCCGCATGGCGGACAAGCTGGCCGCGGCCAACGTGGCGGGGAACAAATAGCGCGCGGCCTGCGTACCGTTGGTGGAGCCCATGCCCGTCCGGGCCCATGTTTATCCGGGATAGACTTAGTACTGAGATGAAGCGTCTTCTGCCACGGTTTTTCGTGTTGCTGTTCCTGCTCGCCCCCGCGGCCGCGATGTTCGCGGAGAAGGTTGCCGACCTTCCCACCCCGACGGCGTACGTGAACGACTACGCGCATGTGCTTTCGCCGGAGGTCGCGCAGGAGATCGAAGATACGTCCACGCAGGTCCATAACCTGGCGGCTGCGGAGCTGTTTGTCGTGACGATCAAGTCGCTCGACGACGGCCAGAGCCTAGAGGATTTCACCCAGGCGCTGGTCGCCAAGTGGAAGATCGGCAAGGCCGGGCAGGATCGCAGCGCGCTGATGCTGCTGGTGTTGAACCCGCATGGGCTCCGGATCGAGACCGGGTATGGGCTGGAAGGGTTGTTCAACGACGCCAAGGTTGGAGCGATCCTCGACCAGGCCAGGCCGTTGGCCGCGGCCGGTAACTATGACCAGGCTATGCTGACCGAGGAGCGGGCGCTCGCCCAGTGCGTCGCTCAGGACAGGGGCGTGACGCTGACGCCGGTCGTCCACACCTACCATCGACAAACCGTGCAGCAGCCGCTCACCGGCGGGCAGATCGTGCTCGGCATCGGCTTTGTGCTGCTGCTGATCTACCTGGTCGCGACCGGGCGGCTGGGCTGGGCGTGGCTGCTGCTGAGCATGTTTACGGGCGGCGGTGGAGGCGGCGGCGGGCGCGATGACGACGACCGCGGCGGGGGCGGGTTTGGCGGCGTAGGCGGCGGCGGCTCGGGCGGCGGAGGTGCTTCGCGCGACTTTTAGCTTCTTTTCCGTGCGTTGCGGGTCCTGGTTTCCGGAGCACGGGTGATACAGTTTAGCCGAACAGGCTCAAAACAGTTTGGGAGGACGTATGAAGGGTTTGTGGGTTGCACTTGGTTTGCTGGGCGTCGTGGTGCTGGTGTTGCTGTTCGGTTTTGGCAGCTACAAGAGCACGCAGAATGCGATGGTGCAGAAGAATGAAGATGTGGATTCGGCCTATTCGACCGAGGGCGTGGAGGAGCAGCGCCGCAACGACCTGATCCCGAACCTGGTCGCTTCGGTCAAGGGCTATGTGGCGGAAGAGTCGAGCGTGCTGACGAACATCGCGAACGCCCGCGCGGGCATCACGGCCGCTTCGGCCGGCAACGATCGTGGCGCGCAGATCAAGGCGAACGAGCAGATGTCGGTAGCCGTGGCTCCGCTTTTGCGCCTGCAGGAGGCGTATCCGAATCTGAGGTCGGATGCGCAGTTTATCCGGCTCAACGACGAGTTGGCCGGGTCGGAAAATCGGATCGCGGTGGCTCGGCTGCGGTATAACAACACGCTGAAGGATTACAACGTGTACGTGAAGCAGTTTCCGAACAGCGTGTGGGCCGGGATGATGGGGTACCACTATCGGGATGAGTATTACAAGGCGGATCCGGCGAGCAAGATCGCTCCGAAGGTGGATTTCGGGAAGTAAGCGGGTGGTTTGGAGCGGCGGGGCTTCGGTCTCGCCGCTTTTGCGTCTGGGTTTTGGGTTCTATGAGTCGGGCCTTCAGCCCTGAAGGCAAACGCAGATTCCTTTCGGGAATGACAATCAAAAGGCGACGGGCAGCGCTACAGGTTGTACTTTTCCATGCGGCGGTAGAGCGCTCCGCGGCTTAGGCCGAGCGCCTCGGCGGCGTGGGAGATGTTGCCTTCGGTGCGGGTGAGCGCCTTGCGGATCAGGATGGCTTCGACGGCTTCGAGCGAAAGGTCGTCGAGCGTCGGCGTGGCTTGGGACACGGCCGATTCAGACTGCAGGCCCAGGTCGGCGGACTCGATCTGCGGGTTGCGGGCCATCAGCACGGCGCGCTCGATCGAGTGGTCGAGCTCGCGGACGTTGCCGGGCCACGGGTAGTTGAGGATAAGCTGCAGCGCGGCAGGGTCGAAGCCGTTCAACTGCCGCCGGTAGCGCTGCGCGTAGCGGCTGAGAAAGTAGCCGGCCAGGACGGGGATGTCTTCGCGGCGCTCGCGCAGGGCGGGCAGGTGGATCTCGACCGTGTTGAGGCGGAAAAAGAGGTCTTCGCGGAAGCGGCCTTCCTTCGCTTCGGCGCGCAGGTCGGCATTGGTAGCGCTCAGCATGCGAACATCGACCTTGCGGGTGGTGGACGAGCCGACACGCTCGAGCTCGCCGGTTTCGAGCACGCGGAGCAGCTTGGCCTGCTGGCGGACGGGAATGTTGGCGATCTCGTCCAAGAAGAGCGTGCCGCCGCTAGCGAGTTCAAAGCGCCCGATGCGGTCGGCGCGCGCGTCGGTGAACGCTCCCTTGACGTGGCCGAAGAGCTCGGACTCGAAGGTGCCTTCGGGCAGCGCGCCAGTATTGACGGCGATGAGCGAGCGGTGGTGGCGCTGGCTGAGGCGATGCAGCGTTTGCGCGACGACTTCCTTGCCCGTCCCGTGCTCGCCGGTGATGAGGATGTTGGCGTCCGACGGGCCGACGCGCGCCATGAGCTCGACGACGGGGCGCATGGCGGGGGCGTCGGCGATGAAGTCCGGTGCGCCGTCCGCGCGGAGGATGCGGTTTTCAGCCTCCAGCCGCTGGGCGCGGCGCTGCAGCTGGTGAAGCTCGAGCTGGGTTTTGAGTATGGTGAGCAGGCGCGGGTTGTCCCACGGCTTCTGGATAAAGTCTGACGCGCCGCGGCGCATGGCGGCCACGGCGAGATCGACGTTGGCCCAGGCGGTCATGACGATGATGGGGAGGTGCGCCTCGCGCTGGCGGATCGCGGTGAGGAGGTCGAGGCCCTCCTGGCCGGAGGTGGTGTCGCGGGTGTAGTTGAGGTCGAGCAGGCAGCCGTCGAACTCGGACTCCGACAGGCGGAGGAGGGCTTCAGTGGGGGTGCGGGCGGTCTCGAGCGTGTAGCCCTCGGGGCGCAGGAGGAGGTCGAGCGCGTCAAGGATGTGGGGCTGGTCGTCGGCGATGAGAAGGCGGCAGTTTTTCGGCATGGCTGGACCCCTCCCCCCTGATAGTTGATTCTAAGATTTTCATTCAATGTGAGTTAGATCCAGATTGGATCCAACAGGAAGAGCTGAGCGAGGCCGGTGTTGGACTTTTATCTCTACTTCTATTCTAACGGGTGCGCAGGGGTAGGTACGCAAACTAAATTACTGGGCTAAACAGTTCAAGCTAAAAGGGTTAAGGAGCATGAGTGAAGGCTGGGGGGTTGACAATGGATATTTGCTTGCAATTGAGAGAACTTATTTTGTAGTCATTAGTTGGCTAGTTTTTAGTCCTTCGTTTGGGGCTCTGCGAGCCGCAGATTCCTTCCGAGGAATGACAAGGACAAAGAGGCGAGGGCTGTGCAGGGTTAGGGGACTACGGTCATGGGGTGGTGCCGTTGCGGGCGTTCTGGATGCTGATCTTGTTGGCTTCGAGGGTTTGGCCGGTGGCTCGGTCGAGCTCTACTTTGGCCTTCTGGTAGGCGGTGCGGGCGGCTACGAGGTTGGAGTCGGCGGTAGCGAGGTCCCGGCGGGCGCCGGCGGTCTGGAAGGCGGAGCCGGCGCCGAGCTGCTGCTCCTTGCCGGTGATGTCGAAGCTGCGGGCGGCGAGCGAGCGGGCCTTGGTGGCGGCGAGCACGCGGGCCTGCGATTGGGCGAGGGCGTATTCGGCATTGCGGACCTCGATGCGGATCTGCTTGCGCTGCTCCTCGACACGGAGCTCGGCCTGGCGGTACTCGAGCTCGGAGCGGTACTGGTCGGATTTGGCAACGCGGTTGCGCAAAGGAATATTCAGCTGCAGGCCCACGTAGTAGTTGGGTGCGGAGTTGTTGAAGGTGTTGGTGATGGCGCCGCCGAAGCCGTTGGGGACGGTGGAGGCGTTGCTGGAGCCGGGTGCGACGGTGCCGGCCAGGCCGGTGCCGCCGTAGTAGGCGATGGCATCGAGGGTGGGGAGGAGCGCGTTGCGCGCGGCCTGGTTGGAGATGCTGCGGTTTTGCAGGTCGATGGCGGCTTCTGAGAGCTCGATCCGGTTGTGGATGGCGAGCTGGACCTGGTCTTCGGTGGGGCCGGCGGGGATTGCGCCCACGTTGCCCGGCGCTTCGCTGGGGACAACATGGGGCACCCCGGGTGTAGTTGCCAGGTCTTCGAGCGGGTGGACGGGCATGGCTTCGAGGATGGGGTCGTCAAGATTTTTGGTGAGGGCGTTCTTGATGAGGAGCTCCTGGAACTGGAGCTGGGATTTGGCGATGGAGACGTCCTGTTCGCGGTTGGCGACCTCGGCCTCGTCCTTCAGGACGTCGAGGGCGGGGATGGCCTGGAGGTCGAGCTGCTTGCGGGCGGAGGTCAGGGTGTCGTTGGCGAAGTCGAGCGAGGCCTGCTTGACCTGCTCGTCTTCATACGCGGCGACCAGGTCCCAGTAGATGTTGGCGATCTGCGTGATGGTGGAGATGACCTGGAGCTCGAAGGACTGGTCGGAGATCTTCTGGTCGTTGCGCGCGATGCGTAGGTAGCGCAGGTTGGGGCCGAGGCCGAAGCCGGCGAGCAGGTGCTGGCGGGCCAGGAGCTGGAAGTTTGAATCGAGCTCCGGCAGCAGGAACTGAAAGGGGCTGTTGGTGGTGGCGCGGTCGGAGTTGTAGGAGAACTGCAGCGAGGTGCCGGTGGGGAAGGCCTGGGCGTAGCCGAAGTTGGCGTTGAGCGATGCGCTGTCGAGCGTGGGAACGCCATAGACGGAGAGGTTCGACAGGGGCTGGCTGCTGGACTGGTAATTGAGGTTGGCGGTGATGTCGGGGTCGTAGGAGGAGACGTTGGTTCCGGTGCCGAGCGTCGAGGAAACGAGGCCCGACGCGCCTGAGCCCGCGCCACCGGACCCGCCGGAGGTTCCGCCTGCACCGGCACCGACGGAGGAGCCAAAGCCGCCGATGCCGCCGCCGGGGGTGTTCTGGACGACGCCGGTGTTGACGCCGCGGAAGATGCCGCCGGCCTTGGTGCGGAGCACGTCGGCCTGGGCGATGGGGATGTTGTAGCGTGCGATGGCGAGGTCGAGGTTGTTTTCAAGCGCGAGAGCGATGGCGTCGTGGAGCGAGAGCTGCAGGATGCCGTTGACGACGAGGGTGTCGATGCGGGGCGAGTTGGCGAGGTTGGCGGCGGGGACGTGGACGGCTCGGTAGGCGTCGATAGGGTTACTGGAGTGGGGCAGGGTGAGGGGGGCCTGGGCTGCGGCGGCGGTGGTGAGGGCGGCTAGTGCGAGGAGAGGCTTGATCATGGGTGGTCCGTTCCGGATGCGGGGTTGCGGATGAATAAGAAAGTGACTGCGCCCACGATAACCTTCGCTGCGCTCAGGTGATCATGGGGCACCCCGTCGGGTGTCTTACCCCGTCGGGTGGTCGTACGCCGTCAGGCCTTGGTGTCTTGGGTGAGCCAGCCGTCGCGGAGTTCTATGGTGCGCGTGCCGAAGGTGGCGTTTACCTCCGAGTGGGTGACCTGGATAACGGTGGTGCCTTCGCGGTTGAGCTGCTGGAAGAGGCGCATGATCTCGGCGGCCTGCTCGGAGTGGAGGTTGCCGGTGGGCTCGTCGGCGATGAGGACGGAGGGGGAGTGGATGACGGCGCGGGCGATGCCGACGAGCTGCTGCTGGCCGCCTGAGAGCTGCGAGGGGTAGAGGTCTTTTTTGCCTACGATGTGGAAGCGGTCGAGCGTGTCGGCTACGAGGGCCTGGCGCTCCGGCTTCGGCATGTTTTTGTAAGACAGCGGCAGGTCGATGTTTTCGGCGACGGTGAGGTCGTCGAGCAGGTGGTAGGCCTGGAAGACGACGCCGATTTTGCGCCGGGCGAGGTCGGCGCGCTGCTTGCGGGCGAGGGTGTGGATGGGGTCGGCGTCGAAGGTGAACTCGCCGCGCCACTGGTCGTCGAGCATGGCGAGGACGTTGAGCAGGGAGGATTTGCCGGCGCCGGAGGGGCCCATGATGGTGACGAACTCGCCGGGCGCGATGTGCAGGTTGATGTTGCGGAGCACGAAGGTCTGGGTGGGGCCGGTCTGGTAAGAGCGTTCTAGATTTTTTAGGGTGATCAATGGGTGGCTCCGTGTGTGGGTAGGAGGGATACCGCCCACGATGCCGCGGACATCATGGGGCACCCCGTTTGGTTTTTACCTTGCTATTCGGTGCGGAGGGCTTTGGTGGGGTTGATGGTGGCGGCGCGGCGGGCGGGGACGAAGGCCGCGACGAGCGCTACCAGGACGATCAGGGCCACGACCGACAGGAGCACGACGGGGTCCGCCGCGGTGACGCCGAACAGTTGCGCGCGGAGCAGCAGGGATAGCCCGTAGGCGGTCGGCAGGGCGATAACCAGGCCCAGCGCGGCGAGCCCCAGGACATCGCCCACGATGAGCGACGAGACCGCCATGCGCGTGCTGCCGAGCGCCATGCGGATGCCGATCTCGCGCGTGCGCTGCGTGGTCGAATACGCGAGCACCCCGTACAGGCCGACGCCGGCGAGCACGGTGGCGAGGACACCGAAGGCGATGGCGAGCAGAGTGATCATGCGCTCGTTCTGCAGGTCGGTGTCGATCTGCTGGTCTTCGGTGTGGATGGCTCCGACGGCGAGGGTGGGGGCGATCTGCTGCATGGTGCGGCGCACCTGCTGAATGGCGGTGGCGGGATCGCCGGTGGTGCGGAGATAGACGAAGATCGACGCGGCGGTGGGGTCTTGGCGCAGCGGGCGGAAGGCGGTGGGGATGGTGTCCTCGCGGACGCCGCGTTGTTTGAAGTTGCGCACGACGCCAACGATCTGCATGGTGTCGCGCAGGGTAAGGCCGGAGCCGTTGCTGAGCGTGCGGGTCAGGCAATCCTGGTTGCTGGTGCAGTAGTGCTTGACGAAGGCCTGGTTGACGACGACGGCGAGCGGGTGATTGAGGGTGTCGGTATCGGCGAGGGAGCGGCCGGCGACGATGGGAACCTGGAGGGCGCTGAAGTAGTTGGGCGTGACCTGGTTTTCCTCCACCTGGAAGCTGTCGTCCGGCGGCGGCTGGTAGCGGGAGACGGTGACGCCATACATGGAGGAGTTGACCGTGAGCTCCTCGGTGTCGGTGGCGAAGATGGACTTGACGCCGGGGATGGAGGCGAGCCCATCGAGCACGCGCTGATGCAGCACGGGGATCTGCTGGGCGGTGTAGCCGGCGAGCTGCGGATCGATATTGAAGATGATCAGGTGCTGCGTGTTGAAGCCGAGATTGACCGCGCGCAGCTGCTGCATGGTGCGGATGAACAGGCCCGCGCCGACCAGCAGAATGACCGACAGGCCGATCTGCAGGCAGACCACAACGCGGCGCAGTTGGAGGAGGCCGCCGGCCTGGGTGCCGGTCGATTCGCGCAGGGTGGAGGACAGGTTGGGCTTGCGTAGCTGCAGCGCGGGCACGAGCGAAAAGCACAGGCTGACGACGACGGCCACGGTAAAGTTGAAGGCCAGCAGGCGGAGGTCGATCGAGCCCGAGAAGGCGGTGTCGCCCACATTGTCGGTCAGGCGTCCGACCAGGATGTGCAGGGCAGCAGGCGCGAGCAGCAGGCCGACGATGCCGCCGGCGACCCCGATCAGAAGGCCTTCGAGCAGCAGCTGCGAGAGCACGCGGGCGGAGCTGGCGCCGAGCGCGGCGCGCAGCGAGAACTCGCGCACACGGCCGGCGGAGCGCACCATGAGCAGGCTGGCGACGTTGACCGCGGAGATGAGCAGGACGAGGATCGCCATCGCCATGACGGCAAGAAAGGGCTTCTCGAGCGTGCTGCGATTAAAGTCGAAGCCGCGTGCGCCGGGCAGGATATCGAGGTGGCTGCCTTCGACGAAGCCCTTAAGGAACTTCGGCTTGCGACTGGGAAAGAGGTTGACCTCATCGGCGCGGTAGGCGTGCCAGAGCGGGGTGTTGGCGGCCTGCGCCTGGGCGGCGGTGACGCCGGGCTGCAGGCGACCCAGGATGCTGAGCCACTTGTAGGTGTGGTCGGTGAGGCGGGTGCTGGCACCCAGGGGCCCGGGGCTTGGGTTGGCGGTGTAGATCATGGACATGGGCAGGTAGAGGCCGGGCGTCTGTCCCCAGATGGCGGAGTGAAAGCGCGGCGCGGCGATGCCGACGATCTGAAAAGGCTGGCCGTTGATGGTGACGGTGGAGCCGACGATAGAGGGGTCGGCACCGAGGTGGCCCTGCCAGAAATCGTAGTTGAGGACGGCCACGGGGTTGGTGCCGGGCTGGCCGTCGTCGGCGGCGTGGAGCAGGCGGCCGAGGGCGGGGGTGACGCCGAGGACGTCGAAGTAGTTGCCGCTGACCGTCTCCGTGGTGACGAACTGCGAGGCGTTGTTCTGGGTCAGGCCGGTCTGGTTGCTGGTGATCGCGATGAGGCCGCTAAGGTCGTGGGCGTGATCGCGCAGATACTGGTAGGCGGGATAGGAGAAGTAGTCGTGCATGTCGCCGCCGCTGAAGCTCATGGCGCCGTTCCACTCGGTACCGGTATCTTTCAGCAGGACGAGCGAGGCGGGGTCGCGGACGGGCAGCGCGCGCAGCAGGGCCTGGTCGAGCAGCGAGAAGATGGCGGTGTTGGCGCCGATGCCGAGGGCGAGGGTGAGGATCGCGGTGAGGGCGAAGCCGGGAGCGCGGCGGAGCTGGCGGAGTGCAAAGGTGAGGTCTTGCAGGATGGTTTGCATGGCGGGACTCCTTGGTGCGGTGGTGGTTCGAACAGCGGATCGTTACGGGATGAAAACAAAAGGATGCTAAGTGGTCTTCAGAGCTTCGATCGGGTTGAGCTGGCTGGCCCGGCGGGCGGGTAAGTAGGTTGCAGCCAGCACGGCCAGGGCGAGGATGAGAGTGGTCGCGAGGGTGAGCGGCAGGCTCTGCGCGGCGGTGCCGGCCAGCAGAGAGGCGAGGAGTTTCGACGCGGCCAGGCTGGCGATCAGGCCCAGCGCGAGCCCAGTGAGCAGCACGCGGGAGGTCTCGCCAAGCAGCAGCGTGAGGACGCCCGCACGGCTGCTGCCAAGCGCGATCCGCAGGCCGAGTTCGCGCGTGCGTTGCGCGACGTCGAACGCGACCAGGCCATAGACGCCGATGACGACCAGCAGCAGCGAGAGCGCGGCGAAGCTGGTCAGCAGGCCGGCGTTGAGGCGAGGCTGCGCGAGGTCCTGGTCCAGGCTGATCTGCAAGGTGGAGATCTTGCCGAGGAAGGCAGTGCCGTCGATCTGCGCGAGCGCACGGTGCAGCTGGGGCTCGAGCGCGGAGGGTGCAAGCGTGGTGCGGATGGCGAACTGCATGCGCGGGGAGCCGTCGGCGACAGGCGCGTAGATCTCGGGCTGCGGGCGCAGGAGCAGCGAGCCGCCGGTGCCTTCGACATCGCCGATGACGCCGACGATCTCGACTGGAAGCGGGGTCGCGTCGACCCCGAACTCACCGGTCAGGTGCTGGCCCACGGGCGATGCGCCGGGAAAGTACTTGCCGGCCAGGGTCTGGTTGACGATCACCGCGCGGGGCGCTCCGAGCTGCTCGTCGGAGGCGGTGAAGTTACGCCCGGCGAGCAGCGGAATGCGCATCGCCGTAAGATAGTTGGGAGTGAAGTTGCGCCCCTCGGCTGCGATGGTGTCGTGGTGCGGCGTGGGGGCCTGGCCGGCGATATCGAAGGTGCGGCGAAAGGTGAAGCTGGAGAGCGGCAGAGCAGTGACAGCACCGGCGCTTGAGACGCCCGGGATGCCGCTGAAGGCTGCCTCCGCTGCGTGGGTTACCTGGTCGGCGTGGGGGCCGGGCGTGCCCCACGGCAGGAGAGTGGTGACGGTGACGACGTGCTCCGGGTTGAAGCCGAGCGGCCGCGTCAGGAGCTGATACAGGCTGGACAGGACGCCGGCCGAGACGGTCAGCAGGACGAGCGAGAGGGCGATCTGCAGGATGGTAAAGGTGCGCCCGGTAAGCGCGAGCGTGGAGCGCCCGGGAGTTTGGCCGGTGTCGCCGATGGTGGTGGAGGAGCGAATGCGTGTAGTGGCGAGGATGGGCGTGAGCGCCGTAAAGATGCCCACGACCAGTGCCAGAGCGAAGGCGAAGAGAAGCACGGGGAGATCCAGGTGCGGCGTCTCGACCGAGGTAAGCGCAGCGGGCAGCCGGGTGGCGAGAAGGCGGAGCAGCGCGAAGGCGAGGCCGACGCCTGCGAGGGCGCCGAAGAGTACGAGCAGCAACGACTCAGTGAGCAGTTGGCGCGCGAGCCGGGCGCGGCTCACACCGAGTGCTCTGCGGATGGCGAACTCCGGCCGCCGTGTGAGGTTGCGCGAGAGCTGCAGACCGGCGATGTTGATCGCGGCGACGAGCAGCACCAGCGCGGAGGCGGCACTGAGCAGCAGCAGCGCACGGTGGTACTCGCCGAAGAGGGATTGGCGCAGCGTGGTGAGCGAGAAGTCCCAGGCGGCGTCGGTCTCGGGATGTGCCGCGGCGAGACGCCTCGCAAACGCGGCGAGTGCGGGGGCCGCGGTGGCGGGAGTCTCGCCGGGGCTGAGCCTTGCGATGGTTGAGACGAAGCGGACGCCGTCGCCGCGATAGTTGAAGGTGGCGGGAAAGAGGTGTGCCGGATGCCAGAACTCGATGCCGGAGGGGACATCGAAGTGCGCGGGCATGACGCCGACGACGGTGGCCTGCTCCGTGCCCAGACGTACCGTGCGGCCCACGATGGCTGGGTCGGAGGCGAACTGCGTGGTCCAGAGGTGATGCGAGAGCACGAGCAACTGGGGGCCGTGGGGGATATCGTCGGCCGCCGTGAAGGTGCGGCCTAGCAGGGCGGGCGTGGCGAGTGTTTCGAAGAAGGCTCCGGACGCCGCCGCGCCGGCCAGACGCAGGGGCTCGTGCCCATCGACCGAGAGCAGGGAGGTGTCCAGGTAGTAGAACGCGACGCTTGAAAAGAGCCTGTGGCCGTTGGTCTCGAGCGCGGCGAGATCGCCCGCGCGCGGCACGCTCATCAGACCGGTGGAGCGAAAGCCCTTCAGGTTGTGGTCGCCAAGATTGACGAGTTGGTCGACGTGCCGGTAGGGCAGCGGGTTGAGCAGCGTCGCGCGCAGCACGCCCGCGAGCGCGGCCGTGGCCCCCAGCGCAAGCGCGAGCGTGACGATGACCGTTAGCGAAAAGAAGGGATTGCGCCGGAGCTGGCGGAGCGTGTAGCGGGCGTCCTGCAGGGTGTCGGCGAAGAAGGTCATGGGCGGGCTCCTGGTTGGTTTGGCGGCGGAGAAGCGAAATGTGGGGGTCCTTCGCTTTGCTCAGGATGACGGCGAAAGCTCACTCGCTGCGCAGGGCTTCGGTGGGGTTGATGGACGCGGCGCGGCGAGCGGGAACGAGCGCCGCGGCCAGGGCTACCAGCGCGATCAGCAAGGTGACGGAGAGCAGCACGACAGGGTCGAGCGCCGTGACGCCAAACAGCTGCGAGCGCAGGAGCAGGCTCAGCCCGTAGGCCGCCGGCAGCGCCAGCGCGAGGCCGATCGCGGCCAGGCGCACAACGTCCGACACGATCAGCGACGAGACCGCAAGCCGCGTGCTGCCCAGCGCCATGCGGATGCCGATCTCGCGCGTGCGCTGCGCGGTGGAGTAGGCGAGGACACCGTACAGGCCGACGCCGGCGAGCAGCGTGGCGAGCGCGCCGAAGCCGACCGCGAGCAGCGTGATAAGGGCGTCGTCGGTGAGCTCGCGGTCGATGCGCTGGCCCATGGTCATAACGGTGGACAGGACCAGGTTGGGGTCGAGCGCATGCAGCCGAGCGCGCACGATGGCGAGCGACGCGGCGGGCTCGGCGAGGGTGCGGACGTAGAAGGTCACGCTGGTGGTCTCGGGGATCTGGCGCAGGGGCCGGAACATCATGGGCGAGGCGTCCTCGCGGAGGCCGGTGTGCTTGTAATCGCGCACGATGCCGACGATCTGCAGGTCGAGCGGCTTGGAGTGGTTGCCGCCGGCCTGCATCTGGCGGCCGAGGCAGGATTGCGGCGAGCCGCAGAAGTGGCGGGCGAAGGTCTCGTTCACCATGGCGACGTGCGGCGTGGTGGCGGTATCCTGCTCGGTAAAGATCCGACCGGCTAGCAGCGGAACCTGGAGCACCGAGAAGTAGTTGGGGGTAATGATGGGATCCTGAACATCGTACTGTTCGTCTCGCGGCGCATTATAGCCGGCGACGAGAACGTTGCCGCTAGCGTCGGAGTTGGCGAGCTCCGGCAGGTCCGTGCCGCCGACGGACTGGATGCCGGCAGTGTTGGCAAGGTCGTCCAGAATGCGCCGGTTAATCCCCGGGGCCTGGTCGGCCGCGTAGCCCGAAAGCCGTGTGCGCGCGGTGAAGGTGATCAGGTGCGAGGTGTTGAAGCCGGGGTTGACCGCGTGCAGTTTCTGCAGCGTCCGAACGAACAGGCCGGACCCCATGAGCAGGACGACGGAGAGGCCGATCTGCAGGCAGACGACGACGCGGCGCAGCGTGAGCATGGACCCTGCCCCGGTCCCGGTTGACTCGCGCAGAGTGGTGGTGAGGTCCGGCCGGCGGAGTTGCAGGGCAGGCGCGAGGGAGAAGCAGAGGCTGACGGCGATGGCGACGACGAAGTTGAAGGCGAGCACACGGTGGTCGAGCGTGGTGGTCAGGGCGGAGGCGCCGGAGTCGGGGTCGGCCATGCGATGGACCAGCACGCGCAGCACGGCGGGCGCGAAGGCCAGACCGATGATACCGCCGCCGAGGCCGATGAGGACACCTTCGATGAGCAGTTGCGAGATAAGCCGGGATCGCGTGGCGCCGAGCGCGGATCGCAGGGAGAACTCGCGGACCCGGCCCGCCGAGCGTACGAGAAGAAGGGAAGCGACATTGACCGACGCGATGACCAGTACGAGTGCTGCCATGGCCATGACGGCGAGCATGACCGTTTCGATGTGGTCGAGGTTGTAGGAGAAGCCGCGCGCGCCGGGCAGGACCAGCAGGCGGGCGTTCGTAAGGAAGTCCGCGACGAAGCTCGGCGACATGGTACCGAGGCTCTTGAGCTCTTCGGCCCGGAGCGCGTGCCAGAGCGGGCCGATGGAGGCCTGGGCCTGTGCGCGCGTGGTGCCGGGGGAGAGGCGGCCGAGGATGTTGATCCACTTGTCGGTGTGGTCGGTGAGGCGTTTGCCCTTGCCGGGCAGTGCCTGGTCGAGCATGGCGAAGGGGACGAAGAGGCTGGGTGCCTCGCCCATGATGGCGGAGTGGAAGCTGGGGGAAGCGACGCCGACGACGCTGTACGGATGGCCGTTGAGCGAGATGCTGGAGCCGAGGACGGCGGGATCGGCGGCGAGGTTGTTGCGCCAGAAATCGTAAGAGAGCACGGCGACTGGGTTGGCAAGCGGCTCGGCGTCGTCGGCCGGCGTAAAGAGCCGTCCGAGCGCGGGCTTCACGCCAAGCACGGAGAAGTAGTTGCCGGTGACGATCTCGGAATCGACGACCTGCGTCTGGCCGCCGCGATTGAAGCCCATGCCGGCCGGCGCGGTGGCGATCAGGCCGGAGAAGGCGGTCGCCTGGTCGCGGAGATTGCGGTACATGGGGTAGGAAAAGTACGCGCCGGAGTCGCCGCCGTGCGAGCTGGAATGCCCTTCCCACATCTGCCCGGTGTTCGAGAGCAGGATGAGCGAGGCCGGGTCGCGCACGGGCAGCGCACGCAGCAGGGCCTGGTCGAGCAGCGAGAAGATAGCCGTGTTGGCACCGATGCCGAGCGCGAGCGTAAGAATCGCCGTGAGCGCGAAGCCGGGCGCGCGGCGAAGCTGGCGGAGGGCGAACTGCAGGTCCTGGAGGATGGTCGTCATGGCGGCTGTTTCTCCTTATTCGCTGCGAAGAACTTGCATGGGGTCCACGTTGGCGGCTCGGCGAGCCGGCAGCAGGGTAGCGACGAGTGCGAGGACGAGGACGCCGGCGCTTGCGAGCGCGTAGGCTACGGCATCGAAGGCGGGAAGTTTGCCAATCACGCTGGCCAGCACCCTCTGCAAGCCAAGCGAGAGCGCCATACCGAGCACGATGCCGAGCCCCGCGGTGGCAACAGCGCTGCCGAGCACCATCGTCAGCAGTTGCGAGCGGCTGGCGCCAAGCGCGGCGCGAAGGCCGAACTCGAAGCGCCGCTGCGCCACCGTGTAGGACGTAACGCCATACATGCCGATGGCTGCCAGGAAGATGGACACGGCGGCGAAGAGCGTAAAGAGCGTCGTGCGGAAGGTGTCGGACTGCTGAACGTCCTTGATGTTTTGCGTCATGGTGGTGGACGCGATCGCGAACTCCGGGTGTGACTGCGGCAATGCCTTCTCAAGCGTCTGGATCATGGCCGCGGGTGAAAGCGTGGTGCGGACCACGAGCTGCATGTTGTCGGCCTCACGGGGATGCTGCGCAAAGGCCAGGTAGACCGTGCTTCCGGGTGGGTCCGAGGGCGACTGGCCGCGCACGTCACCGACGACGCCGACGATGGTATCCCATTGCGGCACGGCGAAGTCGTAGCCGAACTTGAGTTGTTGGCCGATGGGATCCTGGTTGGGAAAGAACTCGTTTGCAAGCTGGCGGCTGACGACGATGACGCGCGGGCTGCTGGGGCGGTCGTCCGTGGTGAAGGTTCGTCCGCGCAAAAGCGGCACGCCCAGGGTGCGGAACACGTCCGGAGTGACCGGGCGCATGTCCGCTGACGGGAGATGAACGTCTGGCATGCCGAACTCCGTGCGGCCGCGGATGGCGAAGCTCGCATCTGCTCCGCCAAATCCCATGGGAGCGCCGGTGATGGCTGCGGCGGAGGTGACGCCCGGAACGGCGGAGGCGGAGGCGAGCAGCGCCTCGAGGTGCTGTAGCTTCACCTCGCCGGCCTTTCCATCCGCGGCGTCGGGAACATCCGAATGTCTAGGAGGCAAAATCGCATGAGCGTCCAGCGTGATCAAGGCGTCCGGCTGGAAGCCAAGATCCTGATGAGATTGCGCAATGAGTTGCCGTGTGAGCAGCAGAGAGGCTACCGAGAGCATGAGCGTCAGCGCGATTTCAGCGACGATCAAGCTGGAACGAAGGCGCAGCGACGCGCGGGACTCCATGCCGCGTGAGCTGTCGGAGCGCAGCGCGGCGGCGGGATCGACGTGCCACGAGCGCCAGACCGGAAGCAGGGCCGTCCCTATCATGACCAGCAACGAAGCCAGAATCGAAAAGGCGAGCACGTCGAGGTTCAGGTGTATGTCCGCAAGCCGTGGAGTATTGACCGGCGCTAGCGAGACGAGCAGCCGCAGCGCGGGCACGGCGAGCAAGACGGCAACGCCCGTGCCGGCCAGCGCCAGGACCATGGTTTCGAGCAGCGCGCTTCCGGCCAGCTCAGACCGGGACGCGCCGAGCGCGGTGCGGATGGTTGCGGTGCGCACGTTGCGCGTAGCGCGGACCAGTTGCAGGTGCGTCACGTTTGCGCACACGATGAGCAGGATGACCGCGACCGAACCCATCAGCAGATGCAGCGTCGGGCGGACGCGACCCGTGAGTTGCTCCTGCAACGAGACGGCTTCCATACTCTTGTTCTTATTTTCCGCATACGTGTTCTCTGTCAATAGGGAAAAGCGATCGAGCTCCGCCTTGAGCTGCCCTTCCGAGATGCTCGCCGCACGCTTCGCGACCACGCGATTGTTGTAGGAGGATCTGCTGCCTAATCGCTCCTTTGCAGGCGCTTCGAACCACACCTCTGTTTTGCCAGGAAAGGAAAATCCTCCCGGGAGTACGCCCGCGACGGTGTAGGTCTTCCCGGAAAAAAGAATCGTCTGGCCCAGAGCGGTGCCTGGCTCAGAGCCGAGATCATTGCGAGCGAACGACGCGCTGACCAGTACGTCGTTGCCTTCGCGATCGACCGGGTTGAACAGCCGCCCCGCCAATGGCTGGACGCCCATCACCTGCATGAACTGCGGGCTGGTCACGGCGACTGCGGTGTAAAGCGAAGTCCCATGCACCGCCAGTCCATCCGGTCCGCTCTGGTAATAGGCGATCGCCTCCAGCCCGTGAACCTCGTGCAGCAGATCATCGTAATCGAACGCGGCGAGGCGAGGAATAGAGCGGCTTTCGAGGAGAAAATGGGTTTGGATGCCGACGATGCGGTCGGCATCATGGTACCCCAGCGGCTTGAGCAGCACGTTGTCGACGACCGTGAAGATGGCCGCGTTCAGCCCGATGCCGATGCCAAGCGTTACGATCACCGTGATGGTGAACGAAGGCGAAAGACGCAGGCTGCGGAAGGCTTGCTTGAAGGTCGTCAACATGGTTACGCTCCGGTATTGCTTACGGTGCTGGCGTTGCGTTCCGGGTCGGCGAGCAGCTGGGCAAGCTCGCCCTCAGCCACCACCTTGCCGTCGAACAGGTGGACCTGGCGCTGCGCGTGCGCGGCGAACCTCGGATCGTGCGTCACCATGCAAATCGTCGCGCCCTCCGCGTGGAGCTCCGCCATCAGCTTCATCACGGCTTCGCCGTTCTTGCTGTCCAGGTTTCCGGTCGGCTCATCCGCCAGCAGGATGCTGGGCGACCCCGCGAGTGCGCGCGCCACGGCCACACGCTGCTGCTGACCGCCCGAAAGCTGCGCCGGATAGTGCCGCATGCGGTGCGCCATGCCCACCCGTTCAAGCGCCTGCGAGACGCGGTCCTTGCGCTCGCTGGCCGCCATGCCGGCGCGGTACGTCAGGGGCAGCTCGACGTTCTCGTACACGGTCAGGTCGCCGATCAGGTTGAACGACTGGAAGATGAAGCCGATCTCCTGGTTGCGAATGCGCGAGCGCTCGGCGAAATTCAGGTTCGCGACCTGCTTGCTGTTCAGCGTGTAGAGCCCGTCGGACGGCGTGTCGAGCAGGCCCAGGATCGACAGCAGCGTCGACTTGCCGCAGCCCGACGGGCCCGACATCGCCACGTACTCGCCGCGCGCAATGGTGAGGTGAACGCCTGACAGCGCGTGCGTTTCGATCTCGTCGGTATAGAAAACCTTGGTCAGGCCTTCGATGTGGATCAATGCTTCGGGCGTGGTCATAAAGCCTCCTATTGCTGCAGTCGTACGCGGTCGTTGGCGTCCCAGCGGGACATGTCGGAGAGGATGACGGTATCGCCGGCCTGCAGTCCGTCGAGCACCTGGATGCTGCTAACCGAAGCCCGGCCCACGCGCACCGGGACGCGCTGCGCGGTCTTGCCATCGGGCGCGACCTTGAACAGCGAGATCACCGAGTTCTCATTGCCCACCGAAGGCCGCCCGACGAACAGCACATCCGTCAGCCGGTCCAGATCGATCGTGCCGTCGACCGAAAGATCCGGCCGCGCGCCCTGCGGCAGCGCGCCCGCGAGCAGCACGTCGACCGTCACGGTCCCGTTCTGCACCGCCGGATCGATGCGCATCACCTTGCCCTCGATCGTGCCGTTATGCGTGTCGATCTCCGCCGGCTGGCCGATCTGGATATCGCGCGCCTGCGTCTCCGCAATCTTGAGCGAGGCCTTCAATTGGTCCGGCTGGACGACCTTCGCGAGCGTCGTGCCGATGGTGACGTGCTCGCCCACCTGATGCGGCAGGTCGACCAGCACGCCTTCGATGCCGGCCCTCACACTCAGCGCGGACTGCTCTTTTTCCTTGAGCGCAAGCAGCGCGCGCGCCTGGTCCACCTTCGTCTGCTGCACGGCAATCTGCGTGGCGATCGCCTTCGAGTTCAGCGTCAGTCGCTGCCCTTCCAGATCGTTGCGCTGCTTCAGCTCGTCGGCCTTGCCTTTGGAAGCCGAATACGTCAGCCCCGAAATCACGCCCAGGTCGTAGAGTCCCTTGTCGGTCTTCTCCTGCAGCGCCGCCTGGTTCTGGTCCGCGCCCACGGTCGCCGCGGCCGCGCGCTGCGTCATCAGGTCGCTCTGTAGCCGCGCGCGAACGTTTTCCATGTCCGCCTGCGCGGCCTTCAGCTGCAGCTGCGCGTCCAGCAGCTGCTGCTGCACCAGCGGGTCGACCAGGTCCATGATGACCGTCTCCGCCGTCACTCGCGCGCCCGGCAGCACGCGGATACGGATCACGGTCGCGTCGGTCTCGGCCGGGATCAGCCGGATGCGGTCTTCCCGCGGCACCAGCGTGCCCGGCCCGCGCACCTGACGCAGCAGCGGCCCACGCTTTACCACGTCGGTAAACACGGGCCCGTCCACGGTGACGATCGCGGGCTTCAGCCGAGCGAGAAAGAAAGCCGCCACGCCCAGCAGCACGACTCCCAGCGCAACGATCACGTAGGTTCGGCGCTGTTTCCGGCGTTTCAGGTCAGGTCTAGAGATATCCATCGATCAGGAAGAAAGCACGTCAAGCGCCAACCATTTGCCGTGCAAATCCACCCTTATCCACAACCCACAGCCGCCAATGTGTTCAACCCCGGACGCACGGTGTCCATTACCGGACACTTACAGCCAATGCCAAAGTGGCAAGGCCATCCACCCTTTTCTGCCGCGCGTCAGTCTTATAGAACAGACGAAAGAAGGCCAGCATGCTCATCCGCAAGACCCACCTGACCGGCGACCACATCCCCTCCTCCGAGATCACGCCGGAGCCCCTCTACAACAACCGCCGTGCGTTCCTGGGTGCCGCCGCCGGTGCTGCCCTGGCCGGGCTGCTGCCCCGCCGCGCGCTCGCGTTCGGTGACGACAAACTGCAGACCAAACCCAGCCCGTTCTCCACCACCGAGCCGCAGACTCCCTTCGCCAAGGCCACCAGCTACAACAACTTTTACGAGTTCGGCATCGACAAGAGCCTGCCCGCTAAAAACGCCCACACCCTCCAGACCCGGCCCTGGACGGTCGAGGTCAGCGGCCTCGTCAAGAAGCCCAAGACGGTCAACATCGACGACCTCATCCACTATCGCCCGCTCGAAAGCCGTGTCTACCGCCATCGCTGCGTGGAAGACTGGTCCATGGTCATCCCGTGGAACGGCTACTCGCTCTCCGAGTTCATCAACTTCTGCGAGCCCCTGCCCAGCGCCAAGTACGTCCAGTTCGTCTCCAACATCAACCGCAAGCAGATGCCCGAGCTCCCTGAAGATTTCCCCTGGCCCTACACCGAAGGCCTGCGCATGGACGAGGCCATGCACCCGCTCACCCTGCTCACTTTCGGCCAGTACGGCCAGACGCTGCCCAACCAGAGCGGCGCGCCAGTCCGCGTCATCCTGCCGTGGAAGTACGGCTACAAGTCGGCCAAGTCGATCGTCAAGATCATCTTTACCAAGTCGCAGCCCTCCACCATGTGGAA
>CAXUDC010000042.1:9675-22612 GCA_964249685.1 uncultured Acidobacteriaceae bacterium | reverse complement strand
AGAGCGGCCTGGCCGTTGCTAGTTGCCGGCTTGATGTTGCTGGTTGCTGCAAGTGGGTGCGGTAGCGGTTGCAAGACGTAGCACTTCAACGTGACCGTAATCGCAACCTCCGGACAGCTCACACGCAGCGCGCAAGCAACGTTGATCTCACCGCCCTATAAAGATCTGATCAAGTACTTGGGTTGAAGCGTGGGACTTCAGTCCCACGAACAAGGCAAGGGAAAGGAAGGGGCTTTAGCCCCGGCGCTCTAAAAGGAGACGGATGGATCGGCGTAGTTCAGCCCTGAATAGTTGACCATCAAGGTCAGCTGCTGTTTGCTCTTTGCCGTCATTCTGAGTGAAGCGAAGGACCCCCGCATCATCGCTGCGGCTAGACCTCACGGTAAGCCAGCCCCGATCGAGGACCTACGCCCACCCCTGGGCTACCAGACCGCCACAGCCAGAATCCTGGGCGAGCCCGCGATCCCGTTCACTACATCCGTGCTGATCACCACCTCAAAGTCGTGATCCTTGTACCCGGCCCCAACCCTCTGCCGGACCTCCTCCATCAACTGCTCGTCGCCGACCATCTCGCCGGCCGCGGCCGTCCCGCTCATACCGATGCCGGCCACGACCACCTCCGGCTCGCCGGTTTGCTGGTTCCGGAGCCGCGCGATCAGCGCGTAGTCGCGCGTAACGGCGGCGTACTGGGCCTTCAGATCGAGCGACCACTGCCGATTGTTCGGCTCTTGAACATTCGAGATCCAGTAACTTTCCTCATCACTTCCGGCAAAGCGGTAGGGCAGCTTTTCAAGTGCGCGCAACGTCCAATCGTTGTCCAGTCCGCCGACCAGGATGGCCGGGCCGTGGCGTAAATCGTCCAGCGTCGTGGCCACGTTCAGGCGTACACGGTAGTCCGCGTGGTGCGCCGTCAGCACGTTCACCATGTTCAGCGTGGCCAGCATGTCGGAGTAGACGACGTTCTCACCCAGCGACTCATGATCCAGGAACGTCGTGCCGCTGGCCTTCAACGCACCGGTCTGCAAAGCCGCCGCCAGCTTGGCCTTGTTGCCGCCCACGTCCGTGGGCAGGCAGAACAGAACCGTTCGCCTGGGCGCAAAGATCGGTGCCCAGAACTGGTCCAGCGACGAAGCGCGGAGCCAGCGCGCGGCACCAACCGAGCCAAGCACGAGCAGAAACAAGGCGGCGACGCTCGCCGCAGGCCAACGCCAACGGCTTCCGCGCGAGGCAATTGGTCTGACCTGTGGCTCGGCTGTAACGGGGATCTCCTGCGTTCCCTCACCCGCAGGCATCGTGCTTACCGCTACCGACGCCTCCCTGCCCGCAGCATGAATCGCCGGCGCGACCGCGTCTACCTCGTGCCTGCTGTCGCGCCGCAGCCGGAACTCCGGGGCATAGCGGCCGGTGATCAGCTCGATCCGGATCTCCGCGTCGTGCTCTTCATCGTGATAGTACTGCGCGATGCGCTTGCGGATCTCGGCGATCGTGACACGCACGATGGGGTCGGTGGCCGTATCGTAATCGGCTGGCCGCCCGAAGACGTGGATGCCTATTAGGCGCTCCTTCAAAAAGTCGGCGCGGCCTTCCAGTGCCTCCTCCACCAGGAAGCGGAGCAGCGCCGGATAGCGGCGGCTATTTTTGAACTGGTGCGACTCGAGCACGCGCTCGAGTTGCAGGCGCACCTTGCGTTGATCGTCTTCGCTTAGCGTTGCCAGTAGCGGGCTTTGTTCTACGGTCTGCATTGCTGAAATCCTTCGGGCCTTATCTTAGGCGGCAGACCATAGCCTTGGCAACTGCTCTTTACCTCCGTACTTTCTTAGGTAAATGTGCCGTTTTGACCGGAATAGCTCTTTACCTAGGTGTAGTACCAGATAGCACCTTACTGAAGGTTGTTTTGCGCGCCTAACTTTTGTCGGTATTCATTCACAGTAGCTGCGTCGCGGCGAACCGTTCCCCATGCGCGCACTTGCTTCATAATCGTCAAGCCACTCAAACCAGCACTCAGGATAGCCATGATGAACCCAATCAAGAAAGTTTTCGACCGCACCGGCCAGTGCGGAGGTCCCTCCGGTGCGCCTCTTGCGCGTACGGCACTCTTCGTCGCTCTCGGCATGCCCGCGCTCTTTATCGGAGCGCAGCCCTCGGCCTTTGGCCAGCTCACCACGGCCGACATCGTCGGGACCGTCACGGACGCGACCGGCGCTGTCGTCGCCAGCGCCACCATTACCGTGCGTAATCTAGAGACTAACGAAAGCCGCAAGGCGACTTCGGCTACTTCCGGCGAATATCAGTTCTCGCTCCTCCCCGTTGGGCGCTACTCAGTCACTGTGGCGATGCCAGGATTCAAAACCTCGGTCACAAGCAATCTTTCAGTCGAGGCCGGCGACCGCGCGCGCGCCGATGTAAAGCTCGAGACCGGCGGACAAACGGACACGGTCACGGTTGAAGCGCAGACGCCACTGCTCCAAGCCGACAGCGCTACCGTGAGCTCCACGGTGACCGCGCAAGAGGTCCAGGATCTGCCGCTGAACGGTCGCAACTTTGTGCAGCTGGTGCAACTTGTTCCCGGCGCGAACGAAGGGCCGGGTAATGGTCTGACCTCCGGCGGACGCCCGGATGATCGCCGCGCCTCCAGCGCCTTCTCCGTCAACGGCCAGGATGACACCCTGAACAACTTCATCATTGACGGCTTCGACGACAATGAGCGCATCATCGGCACGAGCGGCGTCAAGCCCAGCGTGGAGGCGATTCAGGAGATCACCGTTCAGACGAACAGCTACTCGGCCGAGGCCGGGCGCACTGCCGGCGGCGTCGTCAACATCGTCACCCGCTCCGGCACCAACCAGTTCCATGGGACCCTGTACGAGTTCTTCCGCAACGACATCTTCGACTCGAAGAACGTCCTGCAGCCCTCCGGCCAGCGCAAACCCGAGCTGCGTCAAAACCAGTTCGGCGGCTCCTTTGGTGGCCCAATCTTCCGCGACCGGACGTTCTTCTTCGGCGATTATGAAGGCTTCCGCGAGGTTAACGGACTTACCTATACCAGCACCGTGCCGACCATCGACGAGTACAACAACATCAACTCACTCAACGGCGGTTCTCCGCAGGCTCTGGTCGCACAGGGCGCCGGCACACAGCCGTACGCGGTGGATAAGGTTGCGCTGAACTACCTTAAACTCTTCCCCGCGCCTAACGCCGGCGCAGTCGGGCAGCTGACGAACAACTATGTCCTAAGCCCAAATCGTACGCAGAGCGCAAACAACTTCGACATTCGCATCGATCATAAGTTCAACTCGAACAACCTGTTCTTCGGCCGCTACTCCTCGAACAAAGTAAACACCTTTACCCCGCCCGCACTGGGCACGGTAGGCGGCTTGCAGATCAGCGGCGGACGCTACATCTTTGCCGGCCCGGCGACCGATGCCGCCCAGCAATATGCCTTCGACTACACGCACATTCTGAACTCCAACGTGGTGCTTGATTTGAAAGCGGGCTTCACCCGCATCAACAATCTTTCGCTGCCACTAAACTACGGCACCAGCCCCGACACTGCGGTCGGCTTTGGCAGCAACATGAACTTCAACCAGCTCTCTAACTTCCTCACGCCCATCGCCTTTGGTCCATTCAGCGACATCGGAGATGGAGCCTACGTGCCGCTGCAGGATATCGACAATACGTTCCAGTACGCCGGTATCCTCAGCTACACGAAGGGCAACCACAGCCTCCGCTTCGGGCTCAGCTACATCCGTCGCCAGGCGCGCAACGTGCAGAGCTCGTTTGCCGCCGGCCAGTATGGGTTCGGCCTGATCAGCGATAACGCCACGACTACATCCAACCCCGGCTTGAGCGCCGTCCAATTGTCCAAGAAGACGCAGGACAACCAGCTTGCTTCCAGCCTGGTGGGTGCGTTCAGCTCCGACAGCCGCAATTACAATCTCGATCCGCCGGACTACCGCACTTATGAGCCGAGCGGCTTCGTTCTCGATAGCTGGAAGGTTCGTCCGAACCTGACGATTCTGGCCGGGATCCGGTACGACGTCTTCACGCCCTTCACCGAAGCACATGGCCACATCTCCAACTTCGACTACATCCAGGCCCTGAGCTCCACCCCTTCCACAGTCACCAGCGCGCTCAAGATTCCCGGCGTCAACGGAGTCAACAGCCAGGCAGGTATCCAGACCGACCACTCGAACGTAGCGCCGCGCATCGGCTTCTCCTACTCGCCGGAGCCGAACACGGTTATCCGGGGCGGGTACGGGCTGAGCTTCTTTCCCACCAACTACACGTCCAACGCCGACTTGAAGAATGTTCCTTTCGTCAGTGTCTTCAGCCCTAATTGCCAGTCCACCCTCGCAATCGCTATTGAACAATCGCAGGGCACCAATCCCAACAGCGTTACGCCGGATTGCGCCAGCCCTGCAATCGGAGCACCTGGCACCTTTGACGCCGGCTTGCCGCTGCCGGTCGCGCCCAATGTAAGCAACCTGCGAAACATCAATGCGCTGTCTTTCACGGCAGAAGACCCCAAACTACGCTCCGCGCTCATTCAGCAGTTCAACCTGCAGATAGAGCGGCAGTTCGGTGCCAACGTGCTGACCGTGGGTTATGTGGGCAATATCGGCCAGCATCTTCCGGAAACCATCAACGATATCAACCAGCCCAAACCGTTCAATCCGGCCAACTCGACCGCTACGAACAACCTGAGCAACCGGCCGCTGAATACGCTGCTGCCCAACCTGAGCGGCGTCGGCTTCCTGCAGAGCGAGGGCATCTCCAACTACAGCGCGCTGCAGACCTCCTTCCAGCGCCGCTTCAGCAAGGGGCTTTCCTTCGACGCCAACTACACCTGGGCCAAGGCGCTCAGCGACATCACCGGCTTCTCCGCGGAAGGCGGCGGCCGCAGCTGGGGCAACGCGGACCCAACCCGCATCGGGCAGATCGAGTATGGCGAAGCCGAAAACGATATTCATCATCGTTTTGCTGCCTCGCTCGCTTATGAGCTCCAGTACGGCAAGAGCTTCCACGGCTTCAAGCGGCTCGCGCTGGCGGGTTACCACATCAACACGATTGCTGTATGGCAGAGCGGCAAGCCCTTTGATATCACCAACGGCGGCGGCAGTGAGCCTTTCAACAACCGCGCCACCCCGGTCAACAATGGCGGTCCCGACCGCCCCAACCAGCTCTTCGACGCACGCGGACCCAAGACCAATGCCAAGTTCTTCAATACGGCGGCCTTCGCTCCTCAGCCTTTGGGAACTATCGGGACCACGCAACGCGATGCGCTGCTGGGCCCTGACTTCCGCCACGTCGACCTCTCCCTCTTCAAGGACTTTGCCGTTTCCGATCGCGTAAGCCTTCAGTTCCGCGCGGAGTCCTACAACATCAGCAACACGCCGAGCTACCAGATCCTCGATGGGAGCGGAAGCGTGCAGATCGGCAACTCGTCCTTCGGAACCGTGCAGAACACGGACTCAAACTACAACCCAAGGCTGTACCAGTTCGCCCTGAAGGCGCAGTTCTAAAGCACACGGTATGGTCGGGCTCTTTGCCTCAGGGCTGAAGGGTCCGTCCATACCATGGTTGTTTTAGAGCTGAAGGCCCGTCTTATACCAGCCTGGGGCGCAAGCCCCGGGTACAGGTCCGACCTACGACCAAGCCCTGTAGGGGCGACTCCTCGCCACACTCACCTCCTTAAGAATTAGCTCGCATCCACTGCAACCCCAAACCGCGCCTCCTCAAGTTTCCAACACCCAAAGAAAGCAGACCCGTTCGCCATGGCTACCACCTTCTCCCGACGCACTCTCGCCCGCATGCTTGGAGGCGCCGGCGCCGCGCTGGGCCTCGTCCCCTGGTCCGATGCTGCTGCGGCGCTGCCTGCTCCCAGACCGACGCCTCAACCCGGGTCCATGACCGGTTCTGCCTCGCGTACCTTCCCCGCCGGCTTCCTCTGGGGCTCCGCTACGGCCAGCTACCAGGTAGAAGGAGCCGTGCGCGAAGGCGGCCGCGGTCCATCCATCTGGGACACCTTTTCGCACGTGCAGGGCAAGGTGCACGATGGCGATACGGGCGATGTCGCCGACGATTACTACCACCGCTACAAGCAGGACATCGCGCTGATGAAGTCGCTCGGCCTGAAGGCCTGCCGGT
The DNA here is from genome assembly GCA_964249685.1 of uncultured Acidobacteriaceae bacterium. Lineage (GTDB taxonomy): Bacteria > Acidobacteriota > Terriglobia > Terriglobales > Acidobacteriaceae > Edaphobacter. The sequence continues at coordinate 16,465 of CAXUDC010000042.1, read as the reverse complement.
TTTCGGTCTCCTGGACACGCATCTTCCCCACCGGTACCGGCACGCCGAACCAGCAAGGGTTGGACTTCTACGACCGCATGGTCGACGCCCTGCTCGAGGCCGGCATCCAGCCCTTCTGCACGCTCTACCACTGGGACCTGCCACAGCCGCTCGAAGATCGCGGCGGCTGGCGCAACCGCGACACCGCCAAGCTCTTTGCCGATTACGCCGGGTACACCGCCGGCAAGCTCAGCAGCCGCGTCAACCGCTTCATGACCATGAACGAGATGCGCACCTTCGTCGAGCAGGGCTACGGCCTCGGCGTACATGCACCGGGGCTCAAGCTGAACCGCAAGGACCTCGCTCAGCTTACGCATCATGTCGTGCTCGGCCACGGGCTCGCGGTGCAGTCGATCCGCGCCAGCGCAAGGCCCGGCACCGAGATTGGCATCGCGGACGACCCGATCCCGACCTGCCCTGTAATCGAAACCCCGGAACATATCGACGCCTCGCGCCGCGCCTTCCGCGAAGAAAACGCGATGTACCTGACGGTCATCGAGGAAGGCCGCTACACCGATCTGTACCTCAAGGGTCTCGGTGCCGACGCCCCGCAGTTCTCGCCCGAGGATCTCAAGATCATCTCCAGCCCCATGGACTTCGTCGGCATCAACGTCTACCAGCCCGAGTGGGTGCGCGCCGACCACTCCGAAGCCGGCTACGCCATCGTGCCCTACCCTGCCAGCTATCCCACCATGTTTAGCCCGTGGCTCAAGATCGGCCCGGAGGCACTCTACTGGGCACCCAAACACGCCGCGGACCTGTGGAAGGTCAAGAGCATCTACATCACGGAAAACGGTGCCAGTTCCACCGACACCCTCGCGCCGGACGGCCATGTCTACGACACCGATCGCGTTATGTTCCTGCGCAACTACCTGACGCAGTTGCAGCGCGGCATCGCGGATGGTGTCCCGGTCAAGGGCTACTTCCTCTGGAGCCTGCTGGACAACTTCGAGTGGGCGGACGGGTATGACAAGCGCTTCGGCATCACCTACGTCGATTTCAAAACGCAGAAGCGTACCCCCAAGCTCAGCGCGGACTTCTACCAGGCAGTCATCGCGGCAAACCGGGTCGTCTAGAGAGCCGCTGATGAAGCACTTGGGTAGAAGCGTGGGACTTCAGTCCACGCTTCTACCCAAGGGAGCCTGTGAACAAGTCTCCAGCCTTCCCTCAGCCTAAAGCCGCACTGCAATCATTGGGCTTAAGGGCGGACTGAAGTCTCGCCCTTTCAAACGAGACTTGATCAGACCTTCTTACACCTGTTTACCCGCAGGTGTGGTTACTACTTCACGGTTTCGCCGTCATCCTGAGCGTAGCGAAGGACCCCGCATTGTCGCTACGACTGCACCTCAAGGTAAACGGGCCTTGGAGGCGAATGAGAGGTGCCGGGCATCCTGCAAGGAAGCCCGGCATCCTGTCTACTTCTCGGCCATCGCGGACGGCGTATCCAGGCGGGGCAACATCTCCGGACGGGTGGCCGTGTTGTAGACAAACCAAGCCTCGATCGCCGCACCCTGCATCACATCGCCAGCCTGCACGCGGTCGTACAGGTCCATGTTGGAGTGGTGGGTGCGCGAGCCGTACTCGAGCGGATCCTGCATAAAGCCGAAGCCGTCCAGGCCGATCCACGAGAAGGAAGTCGAGTCCGTGCCGCCGGGCTGCCGCGTCGGCGCGCCCGTGGCACCGCTCACGGCCTCGAACTCGAGGTCGCGCAGTGGCGCGGCCCACTGTTTAAAGATGCTGGCGATCTCGTCGCTGCCATCGGCCGAGATGCCGCGAAATCGTCCGCTGCCGTTGTCGTCGTTGTAGTAGGCGTCGAGCTTTGCGTACTCAGGCGTCTGGGCCATGGTGTCGCGCGGCGCAAAGTGCTTCTGCACATAGGCGATCGAGCCGAGCAGCCCCTCTTCCTCGCCGCCCCAGAGCGCGATGCGTACGGTGCGGGCCATAGGCTTGTGCAACGACGTGAGCACGCGGACGGCTTCGATCGCAACCGTGCTGCCGGTACCGTTGTCGGTGGCACCGGTGCCGCCCTGCCAGCTATCCAGGTGCCCGCCCAGCATGACGACTTCCTCCGGCCTGGTCGTTCCCGGGATCTCACCGACCACGTTGAAGCCCATCGGGTCCTTGGTGTAGGTCTCGGTCTGGATGTCGAAGGTGAGCTTCGGATGCAGGTCATGCTGGATCAGCCGGGCGATGCGGTTGTAGTGCTCGGGCGTGATGGCGGCCATGGGCGGTGGCGTCGGATCGGTGGGATTCTGCGATCCACCAAACGTGGCGAAGACCGTGCCGCCATCGCCGTTGGTACCGTAGTTCAGCACGACGACCGCGCCTTCATCGGCGAGGAACTTGTTGGTGTCGTTGCGGAGCTTCAGGGCGGCCGTACGGTCCAGCGCCGGAGCAGCTGGAGCGGAGGGCGCGGGTGCGGCGTTGCGGGACGGACGCCCGCCCCCGCCGAATCCGCCGGCAGCCAGGCGCGACGGATCTTCGACGTAGCCGCGGTTCTCGATCTCCTCATCGGTCAGCCGATGGGCTTCGGGCTCAGTATGCATCAGCACGATCTTGGGGTCGGCGACGAGCACGATTTTGCCCCGCAGCTTGCCCTTGTACTTCGCAAAATCGGCCTGCGAGTGGATGGGCGCGAGCACCGCTTCCGCCGTCACCGGGCCCTTGGTGCCGGGGGTCCAGGCGAGCGGGAAGCCGATCAGCGGCGCGTAATTGGGCTCGACCAGCGCGCCGTAAAACTTCTTGTACTGCCACGAGTTCCCGAACGGCCCCCACGGTTCCAGGTGCACGTTCTGCAGCCCGTAGCCCTTCAGCGTGGTCATGATGTACTCGGCTGCGGCCCTGTGATTGGGCGAGCTGGTGATGCGCGGCCCGTAGACATCGGAGATGTAGAACAGCGTCTCCATGGCGTGCGAGCGCAGAAACGCCTCCGACTTGATCTGGTGCAGGACCTTGAGATCGATCGGCTCAGGCGCAAGCTGGGCGAAGGCGGGAGCGGCAGCCAGCAGGATTGGAGCCAGGAAGAGCGAGGCCAGACGGAGACGATTCATGGAACTCCTTATCGGGAGGTGGAGTGGAGCGGGCGGCTGCGGAGCGATCCTGAGCATTTTCTTCAAATTGAGTGCGGTAAGGGTCGAACCGCAGATCCCCATGGGATGGCAACAAAAAGACAAGCGAGGCGGCCTTTTGTTGTCATTCCGTAGCGAAGCGGAGGAATCTGCGGCTCGACCGGGAAAACTACACCTTCGGGGAACGGTCTAGAACGTCAGCTTGGCGGCGAATTGGATGTTGAAAGGCTCGCCGTAGCCGATGCCCGGCGCGGCAGCACCGTTGCGCGTATTGGAGGAGATGCCGAACGATCCGCTGGTAGCGGTTACGGTAGGATTGGCGAAGTTATTAAAGTTGAAGATGTTGAAGATCTCTACGCGGAACTCCGACATGACCCGCTCCGTGATAGGGGTGTGCTTGATGAGCGAGAAGTCTACGGCGCGGAAGTTGGGACCGGTAAAGGCGTCGCGCTTCTCGTTACCGTACACGCCTGTGGTGGTGGTGGGACAGACGGCGGGGTTGGTGGCGGAGGTGCTGACCGCGCCGGGGCAGGTGAAAGATGGATTGGAGACCAGGTTCTGGAGGAAGCGGTAGGTGCGGCCGGTAGGAGTGCTGGTGGCCAGCTGCACGCCGCCTACGTAGGGACTGACTCCGGTGAAGTTCGGCCGATCCTTCAGTTCGCCGGTGCCATCGACATTCGTGCTGTATTGCGGGCTGATGGGGATGCCAGAGGAGTAGGTGTAGAGAGCGTCGAACTGGTATCCGTTAGTAAGCCTGGAGGCGAAGCGGGTGAACTTAGGCATGCTGTAGATGAAGTAGCCATTGATGACGTTGCGATTATCGAAGGTGCTGCGGCCGTAGTCCTGATGCAGGTTGTAGCTGTTCATCGGGGTGGTGCTGCTGGAGGTATCATCCATGGACTTCGACCAGGTGTAGTTGAAGGTACCAGAGAGACCCTTCCAGTTAGCCTGTTTAAGCGTGGTCTGCAGCGAGTGAAAGTTGGAGGCACCTTCAAAGTTGAGCTGGTTGATGGCGAGCAGCTTGTGCGCGGTAAACGCAGCGTTCTCACCCGGAAAGCTCGTCTGTTGATAGGGGCGGTAGATGGAATCGGTCAAGGCGAGGTTAGCGGTGGTCCCGTTCGCCACGGGTTGATTGATGTTGTAGAGCACTTCCAGGTGCGAGCCGAAGGTGCCGACGTAGCCGACCGAGAAGAGCGTCGACTTGGAGAGCTGCTGTTCCACGTTGAAGCTGGCGACGGTCGCGCGCGGCATCTTGAAGTTCTGGTTAACCCCGAAGGCACCTACCGCGGGAGCGACGGCGCCAGCAAAAGGGTTGACGCCGGTGGACCAGAGAAAGTTGGTCTGATTGAAGATGACGGCGGCGTCCGGGCCGGCAGGGTTGTTCTGCGCGTAGGCTGCTCCGCTGTTTGTCGTGGTACCGGTGATCCAGCTGCTCATGGCGGGAAAGTCATAGAAGATGCCGTAGGCGCCGCGGATGACGGTACTCTGGTTATCGAACGGGGCGTAGGAAAATCCGACGCGGGGAGCTGCGCCACCGAAATACTCCGGATAGTAGCCTTGCTGGAACCCGGCAGCGGTACTGCCGGAGGCGGGCACAAACTGGTAAATGTCATTGGCGGCGGCCTGGATGACACCGGGAATGGTGTAGCGAACGCCGTAGTTGAGGGTCAGGCCGCGGGTGACTCTGAAGTCATCCTGAGCCCAGAAATCTTCGGTGTTGAAGGTCCATACGCGTTGCGCGTTGCCTTGCAGCAGCCGAGCACCGGAGGAGTTGGTGGGCTCGCCGATGAGGAAGTCGGAGAGGTCGGCGAGCGGCGTTCCCGCGCTCCCGCTCCAGGGACCCCGCGAGCCGTCAAAGGTGAAGGTACCGCGCGCGGAGGAGAAGTAGAGCTGGTTGACGTTGGAGTGCCGGTACTCGCCGCCGAACTTGAGCTCATGCTTGCCGAGCGACCAGTGAAAGTTGTCGGTGACGTGGCCAGTGACGTCGGTGCGGCCGGAGGGCTGAGTGGCACCGGTCTGGTCGAAGCCGGTGATGAGAATGGAGGGTGCGCCTGCAGCGACGATGGGGTTAGTAATCCCGAGATTGAGCCCGGCGTTGGCCTGCGGGTTGTAATTTTGATCGGCGTCATTGAAGGTCTGGAGAAAATAGTTGGTCGCGAAGGTAACAGTGTTCAGCAGGCGCGGGTTGAAGATGTACGTATGCACAATGCCGAAGTTATGGATGTGCATGGGAGCGGTCTGGAAATACTGAGAATAGTCCGATGCGGTGGGCGCAGTCTGCGTACCGGTCGTTCCCAGGTAGCGCAGTGAGAGGCTCTGCTTGTCGCTGAAGTGGTGGTCCAGCTTGATGATGCCGTTGTAGCTGTTGTAGTTGGAGGGACCGGTCGCGAGATAGTTCGCCGTAGGGGTAGTCTGGATTGCAGGTGCACTAAAGGTGTTGCTTGGATAGAGCAGGTGGTAGAGGTTGATGCTAAGTGGGTTGACGGCGTATGGCGCGTTGGTGAGGGGATCGACGTAGTTCTTGCCGGTCTTGGGATTCACCTTGTTGTTGTAGGTGTTGATGTTATCTGTTGCGGCCTGAATCCAAGCATCACTGATGACAGTGTCGCTCAGCGAGACGTTGGCCTTTGCAATCTGAATTTCGCCAGCGGTGAAGAGAAAGGTATGGTCTTTCCAGATAGGGCCGCCCAGCGTAAAGCCACCCTGGTGATTGCGCAGCAGGCTTTTCCTGGAGCCGACCGCCGCAATTGGCGAGATGGCGGCGAAGTACTCGTTGCGATCGAAGTAGAACAGGTCGCCATGCAGATGATTAGTGCCGGACTTGATGACCATGTTGGAGTTCGCGCCAGCGTTGCGGCCCTGGTCGGCCTCGCCTGCAGACTGCATGGAGAACTGGTCGATGGCTTCAATGGGGATCAGGCCGCCGGGGACCGACGCGATGCCGCCCTGGTTGGAGGCGACGATGCCGAGCCACGGGTCGACGTTGTCCGCCCCGTCGAGCTGAAAGTTGATGCTGGCGGTGCGCGAGCCGTTGACAGAGTTGGTCAGGGCGCTGACGCCGGGAGCGATGTGGGTCAGGCGGGTGAAGTCGCGGCCGTTCAGCGGGATGTCTTCGACTGCTTTGGAGTCGATGACGGTGATCAGCGCGGAGGAGTCCGTGTCCACCTGGACGCCGCTTGCGGTGACCTCGATCTCGCTGGCTTCGGAGCCGACGGAAAGGACGACCGGGAAGCTCTCGGTCTTGGTGACGGCCACGTCGATGGCGTCGATCTTGCGGCTCTGGAAACCGGGCGCGGTCACGGTTAGGTTGTAGGTCCCGACGTTGAGCTCGGTAAAGTTGAAGTCGCCGGACTTGCCGGAGACGAACTTCAGGACGGTGTCGGTCGCCGGGTTGACCAGCACTACAGTGGCCCCGATGACGGCGGCACCGGTGGAATCGGTCACGGAGCCGGAGACGGTTCCGTGAAAAGTCTGGGCCAGGAGCGGAGACGTGGCGGCAAAGGCGAGAGGAAGGCTGATGGCAGCGACGACAGCGCCGCGCTTGATGCGTGAAAGCATAAAGGGCTCCTAAGGGCTCGCGTGCAAGAACACGATGGAGAACAGCGATCGCTCATGCCGCGGGCTGCGCAGCAGATGCGACGAACGTTGAAGTTCGGGCAAGAATCAGTTTTTAGTAATGAAGC
>CAXUDC010000042.1:0-9575 GCA_964249685.1 uncultured Acidobacteriaceae bacterium | reverse complement strand
GCCGAGGCCGCGTTCGTGCCGCTGACCGCAAGGTCCGGGGTCAGAGTCAGTTGATGGACACATCCTCGGTGGCGTTGATCGCACCGGCAGTCAGCGCGGCTCCTCCGCCGACGCTGATGGAGCGGAGAGCAGGAACAACCGACTGGCAGAGACGGTGTAGACGACGAAGTGCAGCGTGTCCAGGTTCGGCAGCGTCAGCTGGAGCGTGCCGCGTCCGGCCGCCGCCAGCGTGAGAGTGCCGGAGGAGGAGGCGACCGGGGACGGCGTGCTGGCGCTCGAGAGCAGGAGCTCCGCGCTGGGGATGTTGGTGCTGGCGCCGAGCTGGAACTCACCAGCGGCCGCGCGATGGGTGAGCGCGTTGGCGGTCCCGTTCGCGGCAAAGCCCTGCAGGCCGAAGGCGTATCCGGCGGTCAGAGTCGTGACGTTGACGAGCGGCGAGCTCTGCAGCGCGAGGACGCCGGTGCTGGTCTGGCCGGAGAGGTCGAACTCGGACAGCGTGCCGCCCGCGGCGACGGAGCCGGTCAGCGTGTCCAGCGCAAAGGTGAACGTGGACGTGCCGGCGGCGGTGACAAGCGTCAGCTTGCCGCGGTCGTCCGCACCGACCGAGTACGCGCCGGCAAGCAGCGGGACGGCGGTCTACGCCGCGGCCAGCCCAGTGCCATTGCTGTCGAGCGTGCCGCTGACACTATTGCCGGCGCCGTCCGCGATGAAGCGACCTGCGCTCGCCTGCGGGCGGCCCTGGGGATCGAAGCCTGTCAGCAGGAACGCGTGCGAGCCGTTGAGCAGGGCGTTGTTGACGGGCGCGCGCGACGGATTGATGGTGAAGCTCATCGCCTGCGTGGCGGTCGCGCCCGCGGTGTCCGTGGTCTGCAACGTGATGCCAGTGAACGGGCTGCCGGCGACGCTGGATTGCCGGTGATCAGGCCCGTGGCACCGTTGAGCGTCAACCCCGTGGGCAGCGCGGCGCTTCCCACGGGGAGCGACCAGATATACGCCCCCGTCCCCCCCGCGGCCGTGAGCCGGACGCCACGGTAAGGGCAAATGGCACAATGGATCGTAGTACCCGGCCGGACAGGTAAAGCGTACGAAAAAAGGCGTCTGTAGCTGGTTCTTCTCCACTCCCGCGAAGAAGAGCAGCTTGTCCCGTCGGATCGGTCTGCCAGTGCCGGCCGCATACTGGTTCTGCACGTTGTCCGTGCCGGGATCATTCAGCGCGTTGGCCCAGGTCAGCTCCGGGTTGCGGTTGGTGTAGAGCCCCTCGCCGTGGAAGCGGTTCGTGCCCGACTTCGTCACCACGTTGACGAAGCCCGCGTTGGTCCGGTGAAATTATTATTGGTGGTGGTCGGCTGGATGCTGCTTGCACTCTGGGCGGTGACGCGCTCGTACTCGACAGCATCGGTGATGGAGGAATCGAAGCCATAGGGCAGCGGTCCGCCGCCGTTGGTGGAGAGCACGAGGCCGTTGGCACCTGTGCCGGTGGAGGAATTCCGGACACTTTGGCAAACGTTGGACCAGGTTGGACCCCAGTCCCGGCTGCGCGTCATCCGGTGTATCTGTCCATACCCAGAGCAGAGGAGCGTCTGAAGGTCAACGGAGGGTTAATTCCCAAGCAGAATGGAAAACGAGGACGCCCGGATTGTATTTGGAGTGGTGAGGCAGTCCCTACGAGACGGCACCTAAAATACAAGTGCTGCTTTTAGTTGTCATTCCGTAGCAAAGCGGAGGAATCTGCAGTTCGGACGGGCACTACACCTTCAGGGAGGATCAAGCAAAGCCTACGGTATGGAAAACAAATGAGAACCAACCTCATTTTGTTTTCATCCCGTAGGGATCTGCTTGTGCCGACCGTATGAACAGGTCTACCGAGCCTTGCGCTTGCGCAAATACCGCATCAGCGGTCCAGAGCCAAGAAACATACTCGCACTCCCAATCAACATCAGGGCGTCCGTCGGGGCCTCAGGCGAGTGGAAGCACCCACGCTGCGCAACCAGAGGAGAGGCGGAGAGGATCACAAGGAGAAGAAGCAGGCGGAGGCGCTGTATGTTCATGGTTTCGGGTCTTCTTTCTGGACCGGTTCTTTCAGCCATTTTGGAAGCCAGAGACAAGCGGGTAGTCAACCGGAACGCTGACCACATCCTCTGAGTGCATGCGCCAGCTGAACAGGAGGTAGAATGACCCTAGTATAGACGCTGCCGCAGTGCCACGACAAAACTTTGTGTAAACTTCAGGCCCAGCCGATACCACTCGTAAGACCCTCGTCTTTTCAGACGATCGACTACCTGGACCTGTTCAATTGACTGACGCACGAAAGCCTATCTAGGATTCGACAGTTTCCGATGAAGGGTTTGCGGCCGGTCAATCCGTGATCCACCCTCGTCAGCGCGCGGCCCCTACCTGCGCTGCGGTGCGCTCGCCGGAGGGACGATCCCGTTCATGCGAAGGTAGACCACCATCTGCCCATAGCGATCGAAGGCGTGCGCGAGGGCAAAGGCCGCGACGGTCTCCTTCGTCTTCAACCCTTCAAAATCCATGGGGTCCTCTTCCGTCGCCGGCGTCAGCGTTATCAGCGCCTTGTGCCCGAACGCAAAGGAAGCCGCCAGAGCGGCGAGAATCTGGTCCTTGGTCTTCAGCGACATGATGCCGGACATATCGTAGGCCGGGGTAAGACCACCGATCTCCTGGTAAGTAATAAAGTTGAACCTGTTTCGGTTGCCGCTCTGCCGCTTTCGACTTGCAACGGACATTCCTAAATCAAACGCAGAACCGTAGCCTGACCTGAGCGTACAGGAAGCCGCTATCTCCGCGAATCTCAACCATCCCGATCCAGTCACGGCAACACCAACCCAGCGACAAAAAAGGCAGGCAAGCCAGCAGCTCGTCCCGCCTTTTCCCGTCTTCTTCCTGCCCGCTCTCGTCTTAGTTAGAGCTCATGCTATGCAAAAATTCCTGGTTATTCCGCGTCTTCTCCAGGCGGCTCGTCAGCAGTTCCATCGCCTCCGTAGGCGACAACGGATTGAGAACCTTCCGCAAAATCCACGTCCGCTGCAGATCTTCCTTCGGGATCAGCAACTCTTCCTTACGGGTGCCGGAGCGCTGGATGTCGATCGCCGGGAACACGCGCTTGTCGACCAGCTTGCGGTCCAGGATCACTTCCATATTGCCCGTACCCTTGAATTCTTCAAAGATGACCTCGTCCATGCGCGAGCCGGTATCGACCAGCGCCGTGGCGATAATCGTCAGCGAGCCGCCCTCCTCGATGTTACGCGCGGCACCGAAAAAGCGCTTCGGACGCTGCAGCGCGTTCGAGTCCACACCGCCCGAAAGCACCTTGCCCGAAGGCGGAACGATCGTGTTGTAGGCGCGCGCCAGACGCGTAATCGAATCGAGCAGGATCACCACATCGCGCTTGTGCTCGACCAGCCGCTTGGCCTTCTCGATCACCATCTCGGCGACCTGCACGTGCCGCGCGGCAGGCTCGTCGAAGGTACTCGAGATGACCTCGCCGCGCACGCTGCGCTGCATATCGGTCACTTCTTCCGGCCGCTCGTCGATCAGCAGAACGATCAGCACCACCTCCGGATGGTTTGCCGTAATCGAGTTCGCGATCGACTGCAGCAGCATGGTCTTGCCGGTGCGCGGCGGTGCCACGATCAACCCGCGCTGGCCCTTGCCGACCGGGGTCAGCAGGTCCATCACACGCCCGGAGATGTGCTCGCGAACCGTCTCCATCTTCACCCGTTCCTGCGCGTACAACGGCGTCAGGTTGTCGAACAGGATCTTGTTGCGCGTCTCTTCCGGCGACTCAAAGTTGATCGCCTCGATCTTCACCAGCGCGAAATACTTCTCCCCCTCATGCGGCGAGCGCACATTGCCGGAGATCGTGTCGCCCGTCTTCAAGTCGAACTTGCGAATCTGCGAGGGCGAAACATAGATATCGTCCGGGCCGGGCAGGTAGTTGTAGTCCGGCGAGCGCAGAAAGCCGTAGCCATCGGGCAGGATCTCAAGCACGCCTTCAGCAAAGATGTGGCCTTCTTTTTCGCTCTGCGCCTGCAAAATCTTGAAGATCAGGTCCTGCTTGCGGAGGCCGCTGGTGCCGCCGATATCCAGGCCGCGCGCAAGTTTGCCCAGCTCGGCAATGTTGTGCTCTTTTAATTCGGAAATAGTCATTGGATTCTGGTTTCTCTTTTACGTTTTGGATGGAGGGCGGGAGGTGAAGGGATCGGACGGCAGAACTGCGGCTTGCGGCAGGGGTCGTGCGGAGGCCAAGGGACTGAAAAGGCTTGGGAGGCGATAACGTTTGTTGTCTTGGGGGGAGGTGCTAAGCGAGAGTACAACGAGTGAGGCAAGGTTGAAAAGCGGAGTGTGGAAAAGCAGCAAAGCAATGGCAGCCCAAAGAAGGGTGCTGCCGCGAGCCCCTAGGCTGCGCGGCGTTCCGGCAGCAAACCGGCACCGATCTTCTCGACCGTCGGCTCGACCGCATCGTCCATGGGCACGGTATCCTTAAAGCGGTCGAGCACTTCGTTGGTCGTATCCTGCAGGCGCGTGTTGGGTTTGTGCAGCTTGCGGGTCGCCTTGGCGGCCAGTTGGCACAACTGGTAACGATTGGTGACGTGGGTCAGTGCTCCAAAAATCAGGTCTGAGCGCATGGTATGTGATTCCCTTCTTTCTCGTTCCCGGCTGCGTCTGCGCGCGCGGGCTTGGTACGTCCTGCTCGATGTAGTGCAACAAGTTCCGGCTGGCTCACAGCGGGTAAACTTCCGCTTTGGTCACGCCTATGAGCTGACGCCTGGTTCTGGTTTCAGTTGGTTAGACGCGCAATCACGGCAGAAGATGCCCGCATTGTGCGTGTGAATGAGAGGTGTGCCGTTTTGCTCTAAGCTCCAGTCAAGACACAGGACCAGAAACTGACCTCTGCCGGACACATGACTGAATAAGTTGTCCTTAGGCAAAGTAGCCCCTGAGACGCCCTGAGTCAATACCTAATTTCGGAGAGAATGCAAGAACATCTACCAAAAAGCAAAGATCCACGCCCCAACCCTCACTTTTCCCTGATCTGATCGCAACAGGGAACCCGTGCTTCAGTACTTGGGTGGAAGCGTGGGACTGAAGTCCCACGCTTTCACCCAAATACCTCATAAGAGATTCAACAACCACTTCCTCAACCCACAACTACCAGTACCCCACCCTTGCGCCCCCAGGGTGGCTTTGAAGCAGCACTGAAGCCGCCTCACGCCCAGTAGCTTCGGTCCAGCGTCCGGTACTGAATCGCCTCCGCAATATGCTTCACCTGGATATCCTGCGCGGCCTCCAGATCCGCAATCGTCCGCGCGACCTTCAAAATCCGGTCGTGCGCGCGGGCGCTCAGGCCCTGCTGCTGCATCGCCCGCTCGAGGATCCGTTCCGCATCGCTCGAAAGCTCGCAGTAGACGCGGATCTGCTGCGTGGTCATCTGCGCGTTCGAGTAAACCGGCTGCGAGGCCGTCCTGCCCGACGGGCGCGTCCGCGGCTCCTGTCCCCCCACGACGGCGAACCGCGCCTGCTGGCGGTCGCGCGCAGCCAGCACCCGCGCGCGGATCTCCGCCGAGCCCTCCGCCGAGACGCCCCCGCGCAGCTCTTTATATTGCACCGCCGGTACCTCGATATGAATGTCGATGCGGTCGAGCAGCGGCCCCGATACCTTGGACACATAGCGCTGAATCATGGGCGGCGTGCACATGCACTCGCGCGATTTGTCGTTGAAGTAGCCGCACGGACATGGATTCATGGCGGCGGCGAGCATGAAACGCGCGGGAAAGCTGAGGCTCATGGCTGCGCGCGAGATCGTCACGTGACCGTCCTCGAGCGGCTGCCGCAGCACCTCGAGCACGTTACGCGGAAACTCCGGCAGCTCGTCTAAAAACAGCAGGCCGTTATTGGCCAGCGAGACCTCGCCGGGACGCGGAACCGCCCCACCGCCGATCAGGCCGGCATCGGAAATCGTATGGTGCGGCGCCCGGAACGGCCGGTGCGCGACCAGGCCGTCCTCCCCGTTCAACACCCCCGCGACCGAGTGGATCTTGGTTGTCTCGAGCGCCTCCTCAAAGCTGAGCGGCGCCAGGATCGACGGCAGCCGCTTGGCCAGCATGGTCTTGCCGGAGCCCGGCGGCCCGATCATCAGGATGTTGTGCCCGCCCGCAGCCGCGACCTCGAGCGCTCGCTTGGCCACCTGCTGCCCGCGGACGTCCTTGAAGTCGTGCGGAAAGTGCTGCAGCTCCGCAAGCATCGCCGCGGATTCGCTCTTGAGCGGCACCGCGGTCAGCGCGCCGAACGCGGCCTGGTTGAGCAGGTCGCGGACCTCGAGCAGGCTCTTGACCGGGTAGACGTTCACGCCCTCCACCACCGCGGCCTCGCGTGCGTTGCCGGCTGGAATGACCAGGTTCCTGATCCCGCGTGCCTTCGCCGCAATCGCGATCGGCAGCATGCCTTGCACCGACCGCAGCGCGCCATCCAGGCCAAGCTCGCCGACCAGCAAAAAGTCCGAAACATCCTTCATGTGCAGCGCGCCGTACGCGCCCAGCAGGCCGATCGCAATGGGCAGGTCGAACCCGGAGCCCTCTTTCTTCAGGTCCGCCGGCGCCAGGTTGATCGTGATCCGCGTCGGCGGCACGTCGAAGCCCGAGTTGCGGATGGCGGAGAGCACGCGGTCGCGCGATTCACGCACGGCAGCGTCCGGCAGCCCGACGGTGTTGAAGATAAGCTTCTCGAGTACGACACCCGAATAATCAATCTCCACATCGATGATGTGCGCGTCGATACCGTAAACTGCGGCGCTGAGAGCCTTGAAAAGCATGTTCGGCCTGGTGCTTCCTGTGCGGCGGGAATTTTCGAAGTATAGCATTTACACTCGTCTGACCGGCACGACCATACCCTTGCCCAGCCTGCCCGATGAGAGGAACCCGATGCTCCGTTCGCTTCGCCTCGCTGCTCTTTTGCTGCTCGCCCCCCTGGCTCTGCAGGCGCAGAGTGCGCCCCAGCAACCCGCCACGCCGATCGATCCGGACGCGCAGATCGTGACCGCCGAGCCCCCGCCCAAGACCCCCGCCGAGCTCAAGGAGGCCGCCTGGACGATGCTCCAGAACGCCGTCAACGACCAGAAGCACCCCGATCAGCGCACCCAGGCTCTGGCCGCGCTCGGGCTGCTGGGCAACGCGCCCCACGGACTGAAGCTGATCACCGACACCATGCACGACAAGGACCTCGACATCCGCAGCGCGGCGGCGCTGGCCGCGGGCGACACCAAGGCGGTGCCGATCGCAACCCCGCTCCGCGCGCTGCTCGACGACAAGGAGCCGCCCGTGGCCTTTTCCGCAGCCGTCGCGCTCGCCAAGATGAAGGACTACAGCGGCGAGGACATCCTGATGGCCGTCGCCGACGGCGACCGCACCACCGCGCTCGGACGCGTCAGCGGCGCCGAGCACGACATGAACAAGAACCTGCATCATCCGGCCGGCGTGGCGAAGTTCGCCGCCATGCAAGGCGCCGGTATGCTGCTCGGGCCCTTCGGGTACGGCATCACGGCGTACGAGTACCTGCGCAAGAACGGCGGCGACTCCGCACGCGTGACCGCCGTCGAGTTGATCGCACTGAACCACACCAACCCCATCCGCGACGAGCTCCTCGCCGCGCTCGTCGATAAGGATCCCGGCGTGCGGCTCGCCTCCGCCAAGGCCCTGCGCGAGTACCACGAGCCTGCCGTCTCAGCCGCCATCGGCAAGGTCTTCGACGACGAAAAGCCGCCCGTAAGGCTCACCGCCGCCGCCGCCTACCTGGTCAGCACCGGCGAAGCCCCGGGCCTGCCCAACCCCAACCAGATCCTGCCGCCCACCAAATTCAAACGGGGTGCCCCATGATCGCCGCAGTCTCATCGCGGCTGGCGTGGGGAGAATCTCTTGCCCGCCCGTGTATTTTGTTTTCATCCCGTAGGGATCTGCGTTTCGACCGTTGCTGCACCGCACCCGAAAGATAACCGCTCCAAGCCCACCAGCCTACAATCAGAGGAACACCCGCAGCACGCCTCCGCGGGACGTGAAAGCCTCATGAACACCAGCCTCTTCGAACTCTTCAAAATCGGCATCGGCCCCTCCAGCTCCCACACCGTGGGCCCCATGCGCGCCGCACTGCGCTTCACCCGCGAGCTCGCCGCAGCCGGCCACCTCGCCCAGACCACCCGCGTCCAGGCCGAGCTCTACGGCTCGCTCGCCCTTACCGGCATCGGCCACGGCACCGACCGCGCTGTGCTCCTCGGCCTCTCCGGCCAGGCCCCCGACACCGTCGACCCCGCCTCGGTCGCCGCCCTGCTCACCACGATCCGCGAAGCCGGCCGCCTGCCCCTGAACGGCACCCACACCCTCCCCTTCGACGAGGGCCGCGACCTCCTCTTCCATCGCGCCCAGATGTATCCGCCGGACGCGCTCGCCGCCCAATCCCACCCCAACGGCCTCCGCTTCACCGCCTGCGACAGCACCGGCGAGCCCTTCGCGCAGGGCACCTTCTACTCGGTAGGCGGCGGCTTCATCCTCTCCGCCGCGGAGCTCGCGCCAGACCCGCAGGAGAAGGCCATCTCGCCCCGCACGGTGCCCTACCCCTTCTCGAGCGCCGAGCAGCTTCTACAAACAGCCGAGGCCCACCATCTCACCATCGCCGACCTGATCCTAGCCAACGAGTGCGCCCTCCTCGAAGCCGACCAGGCTCTCCCAGCCGCCCACCGCATCTCCCGCCCCGGCAACCTGGGTGCCCCAGGTCTCGAACCTGAGACCTGGGTCTCAACCACTTACAAAGTCCAGATCAAAGCCAGCATCCTGGCCCTCTGGGCCGCGATGCAATCCTGCATGGCACGCGGCATGGTCACGCACGGCATCCTCCCCGGCGGGCTCAACGTCCGTCGCCGCGCCCCGCGCCTGCACGAGCGCATCCAGGCGCTCGAAAACAGTGGCAAACCCCGCGACCCGCTCGCGCCACTCGACTGGGTCTCCCTCTTCGCCATCGCGGTCAACGAGGAAAACGCCGCCGGCGGACGCGTCGTCACCGCGCCCACCAACGGTGCCGCCGGCGTCATCCCCGCCATCGCGCAGTATTACGTCCAGTTCATCGACACCGGCCTGAGCGAGCCCGCAAAGCAGGAAGGCCTCCTGCGCTTCTTCCTCACCGCCGCCGCCATTGGCATCCTGTACAAAGAAAACGCCAGCATCTCGGGCGCGGAGGTGGGCTGCCAGGGCGAGGTCGGCGTGGCCTGCTCGATGGCCGCCGGAGGCCTCGTCGCCGCGCTCGGCGGCACCAACGCCCAGGTCGAGCACGCGGCCGAGATCGCCATGGAGCACAACCTCGGCATGACCTGCGACCCCATCGGCGGCCTCGTCCAGATCCCCTGCATCGAGCGCAACGCCATGGGCGCCGTCAAAGCCGTCAACGCCTGCCGCATGGCCATGCACGAAACCGAAGGCCACAAACTCTCCCTCGACCAGGTCATCGAAACCATGTACCGCACCGGCATGGACATGCAAAGCCGCTACAAGGAAACAAGCCTCGGCGGCCTCGCG
>CAXUDC010000041.1:1721-22801 GCA_964249685.1 uncultured Acidobacteriaceae bacterium | reverse complement strand
GCGGCTTCGACGGCCTCGTGGCGCTGCTCGAGATAGGCTTGGCGGAACTCGGCGGCGTCTTCGTCGCTGAGGCCTTGGCGGGTCTGCTCGGCGGCCAGCGTGGCGGAGGTGATCGGGGCGGCCTCGGCGCTGCGGCGTGCCGTGTTGAGCGTGGCCAGGGCCTGCGTGGCCTGGCCCTGGCGGGTGAGGATGCGGGCGTAGGTGGCCGCGCCGGTAGGGTTCGGGCCCGAGAGCAGCGCGGGGCCGGCGAGAGTGCGGCCGGCGTCGGCGAAGGTGCGGGCTTCGGTGAGGAGATTCCACTCGAGCAACTGGGCGGCTACCGTGAACTGCCCCTGCGCGGTGGCGGGGTGGCCGTCGATATAGGCCGTGCGCAGCGCCTGCACGGCGTCCGCGTTGCGATGCTGGCGGACGCGCAACTCGGCCAGGCGCACGAGCCACTGCGGGTCGCGGTAGGTGAGCACGTAAATCCGCTGAAAGTCGGCCGCGGCGGGGTCGGTGCGACCCAGGCGCAGCTCGAGCTCGGCGCGGGCCTGGTAGAGGTCGGCGCGGTCCTTGCGGATGGCGATGGCCTGATCGTAGGCGGCGAGGGCGGCGGGCAGATCCTCAAACGTGGTCTGGGTCTGGGCGAGCAGGATGGCGAAGCGCGAGTCGCGCGGGGAGGCCTTGACGGTGTCCGCGAGGAAGCCCAGCAGCTGCGGCTGGCGGTGGTGCCGGAGCGCATAGAGGGCCGCCTCCTGCGCGGTTCCGGCGTCCTCCGGGTAGGCTGAAATCAGGGCGATGTACTGAGCGGTCGCGCCTTCGTAGTCCTGCAGCCGGGTAAGGGCCGGGATGAGGCCGCGGCGCAGGAGCGCGGTGTCGGCCTTGCGCTCGTCGCGGCTGAGGTTTGCGGTCTTTACGGCGTCCAGCTGCGCGAGGTAGAACGATTTGAGGCCGGCGTTATCGTTGGCGCGGGCGTAGCTGGCGGCGATGAGGCCGAGCACCTGCGGGTCGTAGGGGGTGGCGGGGAGGAGCGACAGGGCGAGCGAGCGGGCCTGGGCCGGGTCGCCGGCGTCGTTGGCCTTGCCCGCGGCTTCGAGGGTGAAGCTGCGCGCGAGCGTGGGGGTAGCGGCCCTGGCGGCGTCGAGCAGCGTGGCGATCGCGAGCTTGGGCTGGTTGGTGCGCGCGTAGTAATCGACCGTGGCGCGGACGACGCCGAGGATGCGCGGGTTGGCCGCGTAGATGGAGGCGATCAGCTTGCCGGCGTCCAACTTGCCGGCTCCTACGAGATCCTTGCGGTCCTCATACGCGGTGGCGAGCTCGTATTGAAACTGGAGCTTCTCTACCGGGTCCGTGCTGAGCGCGGCCTCGCGGGCGATCGAGGCCTCGAGGACCGAGGTGAGCGCGTATGTTTGGCGGGCCGCGTATTGCTGCGTGGTGGCGCCGCTGGCGAGGCGGACATCGACCTCGTCCAGGTTGGCCTCGGTGTTCGGCTGCGTGGCGCGGATGCGGGCGAGGTTGCCAATGGACGCGGCTTCGTCGACCGTGGTGGCGCGGGCGAGCGCGGCGTTCAGCAGGGGCGGCAGCTCCGCCGGGCGCTTCTGGGCCAGGAGCACCTCGGCGCGGAGGGAGAGCGCGGCCGTGCCCTGGGAGGACGCGGCAGCGGCGGCCGTGGCCTCGTCGACGAGCTTGGCCGTGGCTGGGCGAACGGCCAGCTTCAGCAGGCGCTCCTGAGCTTCGGTCGCGTTGAAGAGGCTCTGCACGGTGGACTGCAGGTTGCTGTCGGCGGCGTCCGAGGGCGGCTTGTCGGCGGAGGTGAGGGCGGCATCGACCGAGGCGAGAAAGTAGCGGCGGTCGGGCGGGGCGGCGACGAGGGCGGTGTACTCGTGGATGGCGGCGGCGAGATTGTGGCGGTTTTCTTCGATCGCGCCGGCTTCATACCCGTAGAGCGTGGGCTGGTGAAAGCGCTGGCGTGCGGCGTGGATGAGGGCGAGCGCGTCACCGTACTGGAAGTAGTCCCAGAAGATGGTGGCGGCGGTGAGCGAGCCGGCGGGGGTGCCGGGGTGGAGCTCCGGGATGCGGCGCCAGTAGAGCTCGGCAGGTGCGAGGTCCTCGCCGCCGGTGCTGGTGGCCTCGGCGTAGAGGTCGCCGAGCGTGGCGAGGCGCTCGGGGGAGTCGGGCAGGGCGAGCAACAGGTTTTTTTCAATGGCCACGGCGCGGTCGAGCGAGGCGGGCGTGGGGTCGAGGTAGGCGAGCGAGCGGAAGATGCTGACGGCGCGGTCATCGAGCTCGGGCTGCGCGGGATAGAGGGTGGCGAGCGTGCCGAGCGGCGCGGCGGCGGCTTCGAAGTGCGAGGCCCAGAGGTCGAGCTCGGCGGTCTCACGCAGGGCTGCGGGATTGGCCTCGGTTGGGTTCAACCCGGCGAGTTCCGCCTGCAGCTTGCCGGTGCGACTCAGGTAGGCGAAGAACTCCTGGCGCAGGTCGTCGGACTCCCACCAGGTGCGGCGCAGCAGGGCTTCATACGCCGCGGCGTTGGTGGTGGGCTTGGCCTGGTAGGCTGCGAGCAGGTTGCGGGTGAAGACGAGGTCGTGGGGAAAGCGCTTGGCGGCGTAGAGATTGAGCTGGACGGCGAGCGCGGGGCCTCCCTGCTCCGGCACGCTGAACTCCCGCACACGGGCGAAGTAGGGGTCGAGCTCGGTGCCGGAGAAGATGCCCGTCACCTGGCGGGTGAGCGCGGTGAAGGCCTGCTGGTTGCGCTGGCGAAGGTAGTAGCGCGCGAGCTTGTCGTACCAGGTGGGTTGGCCGAAACGCGCGACGGCCTGCTTGTAGAGCTGCTCCTGCTCGTCCGTGAAGTTGTGCTGCTGGAGGAAGGTGGCGAGCCGCTCGTAGAGGGCAGGGTCGGCAGGATTGCGGTCGAGCTGGTGGCGCAGGACGAGCAGCGCTTCCGGGATTTGCTGGTTCGCGGTGAGCCGCGCGAGGTAGCGGTCGAGGAGCTGGCTGTACTGATCCGCGCCAGGGGCGGTGGCGCGGACCGTGGTGGTGGTGTCTAGGGCGAAAGCGGGGGATTTGGGGGTGGGAGCTTCGTTGGCGGCGGCCTGGGGTTCGTCCGGCGAAGGGGTGTCTGAAGCGCGGCCGGCGGCTGACAGGGGCAGGCCGTTGGTGCCGGCGGCGAGCTCGTCCAGGAGCTGGTTGTAGAGGGCGAACTCGGCCTGGGTGGAGGCGGGGGTGTTCTGGCGGGCGTAGGCGTCGGCGATGAGGCCGCCGATGTCGACGCGGGCATCGGATTTGGGAAAGTCGGCAAGGTACTGCTTGCCGGCGGCGATGGTCGCGCCGGGCTCGCCGTATTGCGCGAGGGCGTGGATAAGTTGCGCGTGGAGGGCGGCGCGCTCGGGGGCTGCGGGGAATTTTACGTCGAGCTGCGCGAGGAGTTCGGCGGCCTTGGCGCGGTGGAAGTAGCTCTGCGCCTTGTCGGTTTCTGCCTGGTACTCGCTGGCGGGGGAGGTGCCGTTGAGCCAGAGGGAGAGGATGCCGTTCCAGTAGCCGGGGCCCTGGTCGAGCGTGGCGATGTCGCGGTAAAGCGTGAGGTTGCCGGCGCCGAGCGCGAGCGGCTGCTCGGGCGCGGCGAGCAGGAGGTCGGTAAGGGCGGCGAGGCCGGCCTGCGGGGCGGGCTCGCCGCTGGCGATGTTGCCCGGAGTGCTTGCGAGCGCGAAGTCGTAGCGGGCGGCCTCCGCGTAGTTGGCCGTGCTGCGCTCGAGCGTGGCGAGGATGTAGAGGTCGTCCGCGGACCAGGCGCCGGCGCGCTGCTCGCGTGCGATGCGGAAGGTGTCGAGCGTCTGCTGGGCCTGGGGCAGGCGGCCGGCCTGCTGATCGTAATAGAAGATGCGCGTGAGGGCATTAAGCGCGGCGGGGCCGTCCGGGTTGGCGGCGAGTTTCGTGCGGGCGTCGGCGACAAAGGCCCGCTGGCGATGGGTTTCAGTCAGGAGTGCGAAGTAGCTCTGGACGAGGTCGGCGGGCCACAGCGGCTGGTAGGCCTGCTCGTAGACGGCGAGAGCTTTTTCGGGGTTGCCGCGACGGTATTCGAGCAGCGCCTGCGCGCGGACGGGGAAGACTGCGTCCTTCGGGAAGGCCTGCCGGTACCGCGGGATCAGGGCCTCCGCGGCGGGGTAGTTCTGCGCTTCGAGATCGGCCTGGAACGCGCGTGCGTAGACCGCCGGCTGGTCCGGGTAGCGGGTCAGAAAGGCGTCGTAGGCGGCGACGACCTCAGACTGCGGCAGGCCTTGCTGGGCGATAAGATCGAGCGATCGGTTGAAGGCCAGCCAGGCGCGCTGGTGGGATGGGTCGGCATACTTTTCCGCTTCGGGGTTGGGTGCCTGCGCGACCTCATGAAGCACGGCCAGCTCTTTTGCGGTCTGGAGCTGGCGCCGGTAGAAGTTGGCCAGCTCGAGCTTTGCGGCGGCGGGATCCTTGCTGTGCGCGGCGTATTGTTTCCAGTCGGTTTCAGCGGCGGGAAGGTCGAGCGCGGCCTCATCTGACAGGGCGCGGAGCTGGTAGAGCTCGGCCTGATCGGGGCTGGAAGTGATTTGCGTGGCGAGCGCGGCCTGCGCCTCTTTAGGCGGCCGGGGGTAGAGGACGTCGGCCTGCGGGAGGTGCATGGTGCGGTAGAGCGCGGCCTCCACGGTGGACGCGCCGACGATGTGCTGCAGCCACGCGGGCAGGGTCGCGTGGGCGCTCAGCGCGGTAGCGAGCAGAGCCGCCGCGGTCAGGCCACGGAGGCGAAGATGCCTAGGGGATAACATCGATCTGGACCTCCTGGGTGGCGAGATTGTGGGCGATGTCCTCTGCCGTAACGGTCAGCGTATAACGCCCGACAGCAAGCTCGGGCGGGATGACGAGCGTGCCCGTGCTGGCGAGCGCGCGCGGGTTCCAGCGCAGCGTGACGGGGTTCGCGCCGGCGAGATGCGCGGTCAGGGTGCGCGTGCTGGCGGTCGCGGTGGCACGGAGTTCGAGCGATTCGCCGCGGTGCAGCGACGTACGGCTGAGCTGCAGCTTGACCGCCGGGGGCGTGCTCGCGATGACGAAGGTCTTGGCCTCGTTATAGGTGTTGCCGTGGGTGTCGCGCAGGATCAGGCGTACGGCGTAGGTGCCGTCCTTCATGTCGGGCGGGGCGAGAAAGCGGGTCTCCCAGAGGCGGTTGGCGTCGTCGCCGGGAGCCTTCAGGTCTTCGCTCGCGAGGTGGCGCAGGGGCTTGGTGAGGCCGAAGGGAAAGAGCGCGATGACCGATGTGATGGCCGCGTCCGTGCGCACGCGCAGGACCGGGTCGCCGGGGCGGATGACGCGCGGACGCAGCAGCGAGCGCGGCACGGCGAGGAAGCTGGTGTAGGGCGTGACGAACTTGTAGCGGCGCGAGAGGCGGATGATCTCGTCGATCAGCGCGGCCGACTCGCCGTCGCGGTCGATCTGGGCGAGCAGGGCGTCGACGCGGGCCTGCGCCCACAGCCGCGGGAGCTGCGGGTGCGCGGCGGTGGCGGGGAGGGCTGTCTGTGCCGAAGCCGTGAAGGACGCACCGTTGCGAGTGCCGGTGGCCGTCGCCTTCAGGGTGCCGGCGGCGGGCTTGTACTGGCCGACCCACTGGGCCATCGAGCCCGGGTAGACTGCGTCGTCAAGCGGATAGACGAGGCTGGTGCCCGGGGCCGACAGCGCTAGGCCTCCTAGCGGCGCGTGCGTCAGCTTGCTGAGGAAGGACTGCAGGTGGAACTCGATGGGCTCGGTCGAGAGCACCTGCTCGAGGAAGCCGCCGTTGTGCGAGAGGTTGCGCAGCAGGGTGAGGTTGGCATCGTCGCCGACGGCGAAGATGACGGTATGCGGCGGGTGCGGCGACTGCTTCCAGCGGGCCGCGTACTGGGCCGCGATCTTCGCCGGCAGGACGGTCTCGCCGCGGTCGGAGCCGCCGTCGGTGAAGAGGGCGAGCGTAGTGTTTTCGTCCGTCGCCTGGGCGAGCCCGGCCTGAAGCGTGCGGCCGAGATCTGTGCCGCCGCGCAGCCTGCTGGCGCGGACGAAATCGAGCGCCTGCTGGACGGCCTCGGGCGTGGCGGCGACTGGCTTCGGCTGGAACGGCGTCACGGCCTGGTTGAACAGCAGCACGTTGAAGCGGTCGCCTGGCTGCAGCGAGTGCAGCGTGCCTTCGAGCGCCGCGTAGCTGCGTTCGAGCTTTTCCCACTGCATAGAGAGCGAGTTGTCAAAGAGCAGGACGACGGTGCGCGGCGGGGTGGCTGAGGCCTTTGCCGGCGCGGGGTCAGCGACCAGCAGGGAGGCTTCAAAGAAGCCGGGCTCTACTACGGGCTTGTCTGGGGCCTGGTCGGCGGCCGTGGGCAGGTGCGCGGTAGGGTCGTAGTGGGTGATCAGTTCGAGGTGGTCAGCGTTGGCGGGTGAGAGATGCCAGGTCGCCTGGAAGTCGTCGGTGAAGGCGAAGTCCTTGAGGTCGAAGGTGGCCTCGACCGTGTGGGGATCGGTGAGGGCGAGCGGAAACGCCCTGGCGGGTGTGTCGATCTTTTCTATCGGCTGGGCCGAGTGCAGCGCGAAATGCAGCTTGAAGTGGCGTGCGGTCTGCTGCTGGCCGGCGTCGGGCTTGAGCGGCAGCGCGAAGAACTGGTTGAAGTTGGCGGTGGTCAGTCGCTGGTGGTACTCGAGCTCCAGCCGCTTGGTTCCGTAGGCCGGGATGGGCACGATCTTGGCCGTGAAGACGGCCGTGTTCTTCGGGTCCACATTGTCGCGCTCGCCCATCTCCAGCAGGCCCGGGTCAATGGCCTGCAGGCGCGCCTGATCGTAGACCTGCTCTGCGCGACGACGCTCCAGGATGACGGCTGGGATGCGCACGGGGCCGTCCCAGACGGCGAAGTCCGAGACCGTGGCACCCGACGGGAGCGAGAAGCGATAGGTCGCTTCCTGGATGGACGCGGTGTGGTTGAGGAAGATCTGCACGATCGAGATATGCGCGTCGCCGTCGTCGATGGTGACGTCGACGGTCATTTCTTCGAGCGACAAGACGCTGGCATCGGGGGTCTGCTTGTCCTTTGGGATCAAGGTGCCGGAGTCCGCACGCGATACGCCGACGGCAAGGAGGAGCCAGAGGAAAAGGCGATTCATAGCAACGTTTCCTGCAGGCGGACCAGGCCGTTTTCGGTCCCAACGTAGAGCTCGCCCTCATGCGCCGCGAAGGCGGTTACGTTGAGCGAGGGCAGGCCGCTCGTGACGCTGGTCCAGCGGCCTGTCGACCTTGTATAGACCAGCATTCCCTGCCCCAGCGTTCCCGCGTAGACGTGGGTTGGGGTGACGAGCAGCGCGTTGGGATTAATGACGAGATCGCGCCTTGCGCCTGCCGGGAGATCGATCGCGCTGAACGTCCCTTGGGCCGACATTCGCACTACGCCCGCGCCGTAGGTACCGACGAGCCACTCGCCCGGCGCGGTCTGCGCGACGGCCGTGATCCAGTTGTGTTTCAGCCCGGAGTTGGCCGGGGTGAGGTTGCGCCGCACCTGCTCGGTGTCCAGCACGGACAGGCCCCCGAGCGTGCCCGCAAGCACGTGGTCGGTGGCGGGATCGGCGGCCAGCGCGTAGACGTGATTGTTGACCAGGCCCTGGAACGCGTAGAGGCTTTCGGTTCCGCTTGCGGTGACAAACGTGAGGCCGGCGGGGGTCGCGAGCACCGTGCCCGCGCGGGTGAAGGCGACGTCAGTAACGTGCTCGGAAAGGAGCCCATCGCGCCGTGTCAGGGTCTGGCGCGGCGTTCCTTGGGCGTCGAACAGGACGAGGCCGTTTGCGGTGGCCGCGACCATCGTCCTGCGCCGGGGGTCGAGCGCGAGACGGTTGACGCAGAAGAGGCTGTCGTCCTCGAAGTGAGTGACGGCCCCGCTCGCCAGCACGTCGAGCCCGCGGTCGAAGTACCCGACGAACAACGCGCCCTTGCTATCGAAGGCAAGGGCTGAAATGTTGCGGTCGGTAAGGGTTTGCGGGTTTGGGGACGGCTCAGGGCGGCTGCCGAAACGCGCCGGGAGCCTGCCGTCGGCGAGCGTCAGCAAGGCTCCCGGGACTGGCAGGAACTGGTCGATGCGGCCCGTAGCGGCGTCCAGCTCGCCTGCGGAGATGGAGGCGTTGCGCAGGGAGGCGGGGCCGTCCAGCGCGACTTTTTGGGCGCCTTGGTCAAGCGTGCCGACGTTGAGCTCGCGCCCATCCGTGCCGACCGCGAGCGCGTGGGCAAAGACACCCGGCAGCAGCGTGCGCGCGGGCCGGAAGCTCTCCGCCGTCAGGGCAAACTCCGCGACGCCCAGCGGCGTGCCCACAAAGGCTCTCTGCCCGGCCACGGCGAGCGACTCGACCTGATCGTCCGGCAGGCCCTGCGCCGCGCCCGCGTGCTGCACCGTGCCGGCATGCAGGTAGAAGACGCCCTGGTTGCGCGTGCCGATCAGGACCGAGGTCGAATCGGTCGCGGCGAGCGCCGTGACCTGTGTTTTATCGTGGGCATTTCCCGTAGGAAGCGCGAGCGGCTCGAGCGTGACCCCGTTGAAGACCAGCATGCCCGCATGGCTGGTGCCGAGCAGCAGGTCGCCGGACGCGAGCACCAGCAAGGCGGACATCTCGGCTGCCGCCGCGGACGCCGGCAGGAGCTGCTGCACGGCGACCGCTCCCTGGCGCGACGAGGTGACGACGAGCACCCCGGCCCCGGCGGTCGCGAGCAGCACCTGCGGCTCGCTCGCGCCGCGCAACCGGCCCGTGGTGACGGCGACGATGGGCGCGACCGGTAGCTCCATTCCCGTGCGCAAGGTGGCGCGCTCGGTGCCGTCCAGACCCAGCACGGTGAGGCCGGCGGGGCCGGCGAGGAAGAGGTTCCCGTTGAGCTGCGCGCCCGACGTGTAGTCGCTCGCCGCGGCGATCAGCTCGAAACCATTGGTACGATGGCCGGTCTCGAGCGGACGCAGCGTGAAGGCCACGCGACGCTCGCTGCCGGCCGATACTTTGAGTTGATTGAGAGTGTGTTGCGCGCGGAACGCCACGAACAGTAACACCAAAACGCAGCACCCGGCCAGAGCGGCAACAAGGGTGCGCAGGGGACGTCGCGGTCGAGCCATGAGGGCACTTGCCTGGGGTACGATGTTCCCGCCGACAGCGTGGCGAAGGTAGCAAAGCGTAGCACACCTGGCCGCCGTGGAAAACTAAAGGCCCTCAAAGGCCGCGCGGTGTTGGCTCGCCGTGAGTCGCTTGCCCAGCGCCGCGATGAGCAGCGCGGCCACGGCAAACGCGCCCGCCGCGATAACGAACGCAGCGCGGAAGCCGTGCTTGTCGGCGAAGGAGCCCACCAGGAACGGGGCCGCCGCGCTGGCGATCCGGCCCGTGTTGTAGGTGAAGCCCTGCGCGGTGGCGCGGATGCGGCTGCTGTAGACATCCGCCGTTACGGCCGCGAAGCCGCTGAAGTAGCCCGTCGCGGCGAAGGCCACGAAGGGTGCCAGGCCGAACAGCAGCCACGGCGAGCGCGTGCCGCCGAACGCAAGCATCAGCAACGCCGCCGCAACCAGGTAGGCCGCGTAGGTGCGGACGCGGCCGAAGCGGTCGGAGATGTAGCCGAACGTCACGTAGCCGAGCCACATGCCCATCTGCATAAACACGACGATGGCGGTCATCCTGCCGCCCGAAAGCCCGACGCCGCCCTTGCCCGGCGCCAGCGAAAGATACGCCGGCACCCACAGGTTGAAGCCCCACCACGCGAACAGGCAGCAGGCATTCATCAGGGTCAGGCCTAGCGTGAGCACCAGCAGCGGCTGCGCAAAAAGCGCCTTGAAGGTTCCTCCGGCGGGATGGGCCTGGGCCGTCCGCCAGGCTGCGGGCTCCTCCACGCTGCGCCGGATCCAGAGCGTCATCAACGCGGGCAGGATGCCCACGAAGAAGACTGCTCGCCAGCCGTAGCGCGGCAGGATGGCCCACACGACCAGCGCCGCCAGCGCATAGCCGATGGCCCAGGCGGACTGCATCAAGCCCAGCGCCTTGCCGCGTGCCTGCGCGGGGAAGGATTCCGAGACGAGCGAGGCTCCCGAGGCCCACTCGCCGCCCATGCCGAAGCCCAGCAGCACGCGGAAGATCGCTAACTGCACGACGCTGTGGGCGAGCCCGCAGGCCGCCGTAAAGGCCGCGTAGATGAGCACGCTGGCCATCAGCGCACGCGTTCGCCCCAGCCGGTCGGCGACCACGCCGAAGACCATGCCGCCAACGGCTGCAGCCACCAGGGTGATCGACCCCAGCACTCCGGCGGTGGTCTTCGACATGTGGAACTCCGCGATAAGCGAGGCCAGCACCAGCGCGTACAGCATCACGTCGAAGGAATCCAGCATCCAGCCGAGCGAGGCCGCCAGCAGCGCTTTCCGCGAAGCAGCCGGAGCCTGGCGTAACCATGCCAGCGGTAGACCAGCCAGCCTCATGCGCCGAACCCGCCGCCGCCGGGGGTTTCGATGCGCAGCCGGTCGCCCGCGTGCAGCTCGAGCCGGGCCTTTGCGGGCAGCACTTCTACCTCCCCATGGGCGCGCACGATCGTGTTGCGCCCGCTGGTGCCTGGGCCGCCGCCCTGCAGTCCGTAGGGCTGCGAGTTGCGGCGCTCGGTCAGGATGGTTGCGGCGACGTCGCCCAGCATTTCGTACTCGCGGATGAGGCCTTCGCCGCCGGGGAATGCGCCCGTGCCGCCGCTGCCCTCGCGCAGCGCATAGGTGCGGATGCGCAGCGGAAAGGCCTGCTCAAACGCCTCCACGGGCGTGTTGCGCGTGTTCGACATGTGCGTATGCACGCCCGACAATCCCGCCTGCCCCGGCCTGCCGCCCATGCCGCCGGCGGCGGTCTCGTAGTAGGCAAACGGCGCGCCAGTACGGGGGTCGGTGCCGCCCAGGGTCACGTTATTCATCGTGCCCTGGCTGGCGGCCGGCACGACCCCGGGCAGCGCCTTGGCGAGCGCGCCGAGCACCACGTCGGTGATCCTCTGCGAGGTCTCGACGTTGCCCCCGGCCACCGCGCTCGGACGCCGCGCGTTGACCACCGAACCCTCGGGCGCGATCACCTGGACCGCCCGCCGGATGCCCGCGTTGTAGAGCACGTCTTCGGTGATCAGGCAGCGAAAGCAGTAGAGCGTGGCGGACAGCGTCATGGCCAGGTTCGCGTTTACCCCGCCCGTCGTCTGGGCGTCCGTGCCCGTGAAATCGACCGTCGCGCCGTCGCCGGCGATCGTGACCGCGCAGCGGATCCGGATCGGCATATCGCTGAAGCCGTCGTTGTCGAGCTTGTCTGAAAACTCGTAGCGGCCATCGGGAATCTCCGCGATACGCCGCCGCAGAATGCGCTCTGCGTAGTCCTGCGTGGCGGCCGCGTAGTGCGCGATCCGGCCATAGCCATACCGCTTTACGAGCTCCAGCAGCCTGGTCTCCGCTACGCGATTCGCTGCGATCTGCGCGGTCAGGTCGCCCTCGCGCTCGTCCGGCGTGCGCACGTTGGCGAGCACGATCGCCATGATCTCGGCATCGACTTTGCCGGCCTTGACGAGCCGTACCGGAGGCAGGATCAGGCCCTCCTGGTAGACCTCGCGCGCGAGCGGCATGGAGCCCGGACTCATCCCGCCCACGTCCGAGTGGTGTGCACGGTTCGCCACGTAGAACGATGGTTCGACATCGGTCGAAGTGAGGAACACGGGGGCTACCAGCGTGATGTCCGGCAGGTGCGTTCCGCCGCGGAACGGGTCATTCAGGACCACCATATCGCCGGGCTGCATGCGCACGTGGTCGATTGCCGCACGGACAGACAGCGGCATGGCGCCGAGGTGTACGGGCAGGTGATCGCCCTGCGCGATGGTCTCGCCGGCTGCGTCGTAGAGCGCGCAGGAGTAGTCCAGGCGCTCCTTGATGTTGGGCGAAAAGCCGGTACGGCAGAGCGTGACGCCCATCTCCTCCGCGACCGAAACGAAGAAGTTCTTGAAGATCTCAAACTCCACCGGATCCGTGCCCGCGGAACCATCCCGTGTTCTATTCATCGTAGCTTCATCGCGATGAATGAGGGCCGCTTCACTCTCCCGCACCATCACCAGCGTCCCCGCCGCATCGATCCGCCAGCCCCACCCGGGCGCAATCACATTCGTACTCTCGCCGGTGATGACGATCGCGGGCCCCATCCCGAACATCCCCGGGGCAAGCTCATCCCGGTGCCAGACCGGTGTCGCGACGGGCACGTCTCCAAACACGGCCTGCCGCACAGCCCTGGGCTCCGGCGCTTCGATCGCGTCCGCCGCATGCGCCTCCGGAGCCAGCGCCGGCTTGTCCGTGCGTCCCGTCGCCTTCAGCCGTAGCTGCACGATCTCGGTCGGCCGCCCCATGTTTGCATACCCGTAGAGCTGGTGGTGCCGGCGGTGAAACGCCGCCGCAAAGTCCGGCGTCAGCGGCACCGCAAGCTCATACGCCTGGCCCTTGTAGCGCATGTGGACCGAGGGCTCAAGCAGGAGGTCGCAGGCGAGGAACCCCTCAGCCTCCAGCTCCGCAAGCGCCCTTTTGCGCAGAGGCGCGAGCAGCGCCTCGAGCTCCTGCCCGGAGATGGAAGCGGTCGCCCGCTGCACGCTCGCCGAGTAGTTCCGCGTCACATCCGCAAGCAGCATTCCGAGCGCGCTCAGCACGCCCGAGTGCTGCGGAATCAGCACCGTGCCGATCTCGAGCGACTCCGCCAGCGCGCAGGCGTGCAGCCCGCCCGCGCCGCCGAACGCCAGCAGTGCAAAGTCCCGCGGGTCATGCCCCCGCTGCACGCTGACGACGCGAATCGCCTGCTCCATGTTTGCGTTCGCGATCCGCACGATGCCCTCAGCCAGCGCGCGCTCGCTCAGCCCGAGCTGTATGCCAAGCTCCGCCGCCAGGGCTCGTGCGCGGTCCATATCGAGCGCCATGCGGCCGCCGAGAAAGTACGCCGGATCGAGCCGCCCGAGCAGCAGGTTCGCGTCCGTCACCGTCAGCTCCGTACCCTTGCCGTAGCAGGCGGGCCCGGGGTCCGCGCCCGCGCTGCGCGGCCCCACGCGCAGGCTGCCGCCCGAATCCACAAAGGCCACCGAGCCACCACCCGCACCCACGGTGTGGATGTCGAGCACGGGCAGCCGCACGGGAAAGTCGCCCACGACCGAGTCGCTGGTCGTGCCGATCGCGCCGTCGATCAGGCTCACGTCGGTCGAGGTGCCGCCCATATCGAACGTGATGACGCGATGGAAGCCGGAGGCCGCCGCCACCGCCTGTGCCCCAACCGCGCCCGCCGCGGGCCCGGAGAGGATGGTCTGCACGGCCGCGCGGCTGGCCTCGCCCGCGGAGATCGATCCGCCGTTCGACTGCATGATGCGCAGCGGCGTCTCTCCTTCTGAGCTCAGCCCAGCCTGCAGCCGGCCCAGGTAGGAGGCCATCAACGGCGTCACGTAGGCGTTCACTGCGGTCGTCGACCAGCGCTCGAACTCCCGGTACTCCGGCAGCACCAGGCTCGAGACCGAGACCACCAGCCCAGCCTCTGCGAGTGCCTCCGCAAGCATCTGCTCATGCGTCCCGTTCGCGTAGGAGTGCAGCAGGCAGACCGCAACCGAGGCCGGCTTCGCGGCGACCACCAGCGCGACGACCCGGGCGACTTCAGCAGGGAGCAACGCCTCGATAATCTCCCCCGCGGCCCCCAATCGCTCGTGCACCCCGAAGGTCATCCCGGGCTCGATCAGCGGCCGCGGCGCGCGCACCTGGAAGTCATAGAGCGACGCCCGCGTCTGCCGCCCGATCAGCAGCACATCCTCAAAGCCGGCGGTGGTCAGCAGCGCCACGCGGGCACCCTTGCGCTCGAGCACCGCGTTGGTCGCGACGGTCGAACCGTGGGTGATAGCCCCGTGCGTAATCTCCGCCGCCTCACTGGTAAGCGCGGCGATGCCGGCCAGGATCGCCCGCGCAGGATCGTCCGGGGTCGAGCGCAGCTTGTGGACCGCGATCCCGCGCTCATCGAGCCGCACTAGATCCGTGAAGGTACCGCCGGTATCGATGCCGATGCGCACACTCATTCCGGGTACCTCGTGCGGATCATCACGGTACGGTCGAGCCCGTCGGACACCTCCAGCACCTTCAATCGCAGGTCCGGGTCGATGTCCGTGCGGCCGAGCCACTGCTGCACCACAGACTTTGCCTCCGCCGAAGTCTGCCCGTCCACAAACGCACCCAGCCACGCGCCCAGGAAGAAGATCTTGCGGTGCGCCTTGATCTCGGGCAAGGCATCAAGCGCGCGGCCCAGATAGGGCAGCGTCAGCGCGCTCTGGTTCCAGCTGTTGAACGGCCGCAGCGACTGCGTGATCCAGTCCTCCTGCACGGTCGCCGAGTGCAAATATTCATCAAAATAGCGGGCCTTTACCTCAGCCTTCGGCACGCCCGCTCCGGCCGCGTAGGCATACCTTTGCGCCTCGCCGGAGCGGTCTTTCGACTGCTCTTCGGCCAGGACCCTGGCGCTGTCCGGGTCGGCCAAAGCCGTCACATGGGCCACCAGATTCCATCGGTCCTGCAGCTTCAGGGGCATGCCCGGCACGGTGTCGGAGCCGTCGAGCAGACCAAGCAACTCGCCCAGGCCGCGTGGCGTTTCTGCGATCGTCGTGAAGCTGCGGAAGTTCACGATGCGCAATCCCAGCGTGGGCGCGTGCAGCATTTGGTCCTTCACCACATCCTCGACCTCTGGCAGAGCCTCCGCCCTGCTGCGCGGCCCCAGGTACGCGTGCAGCGAGGTCGCCAGCCGGGCTCCTTGAATCCTGTTGAGGCTCTCGTCGCGCTCGTCCGGCAGCGCCTTCAGGGCGAAGGCGACATAGGCCCCTGGAGCGAGCTTCGCGACTCGTACGTTATCCCAGAGCGCACCCCAGAGCTGCGAGCGCAGCAAGCCCGTGACGCTCTGCTTTGCGAGCAGTTGCCGAGTGACCGGGGATTCACTTTGAGGGTCGAGCAGGAACCGTCCATAAGCCTCGTCGCCTTCGTTCGCGAAGACGTATGCAGGGCAACGCTTGCCGGCTGCGCCCGTGTCCACGTACTCCGCGCCGCTCCAACTTACCTGCTGCGTCGCATTTGCCCCATTCGGATAGCCGAGCAGCACCTGGTTGGTCATCGGCCAGACGAAACCATCGGGCAGGACGTCCCTCTGGTGCAGCGCCAGCTTCAGCAGCCGCCCCTTGCCACAGGTCCACGATACGTCCACCTGCGGCATGCCGCGGCGCAGAATCCAGGCGTCGGCCCAGCTCTTCACGTCCTGCTTGCCAGTCGCCTCAAACGCCCCGATCAGGTCCGCCCACTGCGCGTTCCCGTACGCGTGCTGCTTCAGATAAAGCCGCAGGCCATCGCGAAAGTTACTGTCCCCAAGCTTGAAGTTCAGCTGCTTCAACACCGCCGGAGCCTTCTGGTAGACGATCGCCCCGTAGGCCGATTTCGCATCCTTCAGGTTCGGAACCACCTGGAAGATCGGCGTCGTGCCCTGCGTCTCGTCGATGCCGTACGCGAGCGGCTTGATGTCTTCGTAGAAGTGTTTCCACGCCTCCGACTTCGGCTCGAGCACGTCCATCGCCTTATAGGCCATGTACTGCGCGAAGCCTTCCTTGAGCCACAGGTCGTCGAACCAGCGCATCGTGACCAGGTCGCCGAACCACTGGTGGCAGGTCTCATGCAGCACCAGGATGTTACGCCGGAAGTAGTCGGCCTGGGTCGGCGCGGTGCGAAACAGAACGCCGTCTTCGTTCAGAAACGTGGCCCCGGCGTGCTCCATGCCGCCGAACGGAAAGCCGGGGATCAGCACCAGGTCGTACTTGGGAAACGGGAACGGCTGGGCAAAATAGTCGCTCAGGTAGGCGACGCCGCGGCCCGTCATCTGCTGCACCTGCGTGGCCTCCGTCTGCGCGCGCGCCAGCTGCGACTTGCGCACATACATCGCCGGCTGCCCTGCCCCGCCGGGCGCGATGCGCCCAAATGGCCCCGCGGCAAACGCGAACAGGTAGGTTGAAATCGGCTGCGTCTCCGCGAAGCGCGTCTTCGTCTGCGAGCCTGAAACCTCTGCGCTGTTCGCGATCACCGTCCACCCCTTCGGCACGGTCGTGATCAGCGTAAAACGCCCCTTCAGGTCCGGCTGGTCGAAGCAAGGAAACGCCATGCTCGCGTCCATGGGGACGAACAGCGTGTAGACGTACTCGCTGCCATCGTCCTTGTCCGCATAGCGCGTGATGGCCTTGCCGGCCGCAGCCACGTTGGCGGTAAAGTACACCTCGAGCTTGTTCTCCCCGCGCACCAGCCCCGTGCCCGGCAGCAGCAGGTGTCCGTTCTCGAGCGCGGTCTCGATGGCCGTCCCGTTCAGCTTCGCGGAAGCAATCGCGCCATCGCGAAAGTCAATCGCCAGGTCGCCTGCTCCGCTGTCGACAAACGTCAGCGCCTCATGCCCGGCAGTGGTCTCGGCGTGCTCCTTCAGCTCGAACCCAAGCTCGTAGCGCACGTCAGAGATCCGCGCCGCCCGCGCCCGCGCCAGCTCGCGCGACACGCCGGGATCGACCGCCATCGCCGTCCCTACCAGCCCCAGCACCGCCACCACCAAGCCGCGAACAAGCCTCATGCGCCCATCCTACAAGCAAACGCTCACCAAGGATAAGGGGGATAAAAACGGATAAGACGTTAGCCCTATCCGTTCCTATCCGTTCCTTGATCCTTCTTATCCGTGGTGTGCTCTTACTTTGCCATCGTGAACTCAAATATCGTGCTCGACCGGTACGTCTGCCCCGGCCGCAACGTCGTGCTCGGGAACGAAGCCTGGTTGGGCGAATCCGGAAAGTGCTGCGTCTCCAGGCACAAGCCCGCGTGTTGCCGGTACGGCTTTCCATCCCGCCCGACCTTCGTTCCGTCCAGGAAGTTCCCGGAGTAGAACTGCACCCCGGGCTCCGTCGTCGACACGATCAACGCGCGCCCGCTGCCCGGCTCCATCACCACGGCCGCTTCGTGCAGGCCCTTGCCGCCGGATAGCACCCAGTTGTGGTCGTACCCGCCGGCCAGCTTCAACTGTGGGTCGTCCGCATCGATCCGCGCTCCGATCGGCATAGCGGTCGTGAAGTCGAACGGAGTGCCCGCCACCGCCGGCAGCGCCCCGGTCGGGATCAGCCCCGCGTCGATCGCCGTGTACCGCGCCGCGTCGATCTTCAGCACATGGCCCAGGATGTCTCCGCCGCCGGCCAGGTTGAAGTAGGAGTGGTTCGTCAGGTTCACGACCGTCGCCTTGTCCGTCGTGGCCGTGTAGTCCATCCGCAGCTTGTCGCCCACCAGCGTGTAGCGCACATGCGCCGTCAGCGTGCCCGGAAAGCCCTGGTCGCCATTCTTCGACACCAGCGTCAGCTCCACGCCGTTCGGCACCACCTTCGCCGTCCAGTTCATCCGGTCGAACCCGACCGTCCCGCCATGCAGCGCGTTGCCCTTGTTGTTGAGCGTCACCTGGTAGTCATGCCCGTCGAGCGAGAACTTGCCCTTGCCGATCCGGTTCCCATACCGCCCCACCACGGACCCCATGTAGGTGGACGTATCGGCGTCATACCCGGCCTGATCCGCGTAGCCCAGCACCACGTCGTCCACGTGGCCAGCCTTGTCCCTTGCCAGCACGCTCGTCAGATGCGCGCCGAAGGTGATGACCTTCACGGTCAACTGCGCGTCCTTGAGCACAAACGCCTGCACGGTCTCGCCGCCCGCGGTCCTGCCGAAGGTCGAAGGTGTCACTATCGTCTGCGCGCCCGCGACCGCACCCACCGCCATCAAACCAGCCAGCACTCTTCCGCGCATCACCAAACCCCCTGGAGCAATCCCGACCATAGCACGTTGCACACCGCCCGGGTGCCCCATCATCGCGGTCTCATCGCGATGAGTGGAATGACTGCCCCCCACTTTTTCCTCTCCCAAAGGAAATGCTTCTCCGTTCCCACCAATCTCCACTACACTCAACTCACTCCCATGCCGGCCCTCACCCAACCCGACAGCTCGCTCACCGAGCAGGTAGTCCGCTTGCAGGCGCTGCTCGAGGCCTCCCGCGTCGTCCACTCCACCATCCAGCTCGCAGAGGTCCTGCGCATCGCCGCACGCATCGCCGTGCTCGAACTCGAGCTCGAAGGCGCCCTCTTCACCACGCCGCAGACGATCTACGGCGAGCTCCCCGCGCACACCGCCTCCCTGCCCCGCTTCGACCTGCTCTCCCGCGAGGGCGCGCTGCTGACCGAGCTCATCGTCTCCCCACCCGGCGGCCGGGAGCTCTCCCTCTACGAGCGCGATTTCCTCGAAGGCCTGACGCTCCAGACCGCCGTCGCGGTCGAAAACGCCATCAACCACGAGCGCCATCTGGAGTACGCGCGGCTCGCCCGCGACCTCGACGCCGCCCGCGCCATCCAGCGCTCGCTGCTCCCGCAGGCAATGCCGCTGCTGCGCGGCTATAGCCTCGCAGCGCGCTCGCGCGCCTGCTACGAGGTCGGCGGAGACTACCTCGACGTCGTCACCGAACCCAATGGTGGGCAGCTGATGGTCGTCGCCGACGTCGCCGGCAAGGGTATGGCGTCCGCGCTCATCGGTGCTACCTTCCGCTCTGCCTTCCGCACCCTCGCGCACCAGTCCCTCACCCTGCGCGAGCTCGCCGAACGTTTATCCCAGCAGCATTATGAAGAGGGAGACGAGGCGCGCCGCCGCTACGTCACCGCCATCTTCCTCCGGCTCGACCCCGCCACCGGGGATATCGAGTTCGTCAACGCCGGCCACAATCCGGGCTTCCTCCTCTCGCCCGCCGGCGAGGCCATGCGGATCAAGGCAAGCGGCACTCCGCTCGGCATGCTGCCCGGCGCGCGCTACACCGTCGAGCGCGCCAACCTGGCGCCCGGCGCGCGCATCCTCCTCTACACCGACGGCCTGACCGAGGTCTTCCGCGGCACCGGCGACGACCAGGAAGAGTTCGGCGAGGATCGCCTCCTCCAAACCTTCATCGGCACGCAGTCCCCATCCGCCGAAGCCACCCTCGACACGCTCTGGCAGACCCTCGACACCTTCGCCCAGGGCGCCCATCAGGGCGACGATATGAGCGCCCTCACCCTGTTCCGCCTACCCTCACCGGGTGCCCCATGATCACCGCGGCCTCATCGCGGTTATCGTGGGGTTAGTCTCTCAGCACGTACCACTACAACCCGGAGCCAAAATGCCTCCCACCACCCCGCAGGACCCCGACGCAACCGTAGAAGTCAAGATCCCCTCCCGCCTGGGCTACGAGAAAGTAGCCATGTCCACCGCCGCCTCCATGGCGCGCCTGATGGGCTTCACCGAGGACCGCGTCGAGGACCTGAAAACCGCCGTCGCCGAAGCCTGCATCAACGCCATCGAGCACGGCAACCACCTGCAGGCGGAGGTTCCCGTCGGCGTCATCCTCTCCGTCCACCCCAACGAGCTGCAGGTCAAGGTCCTCGACGACGGCACCGGCCTCCACACGCCGCCTTCCCCCATCGACATCGACCGCAAGATGTCCGGCGAGGACGACGCCCGCGGCATGGGCATGTTCCTCATCCAGGCCCTCGTCGATGAGGTCGAATGGGTCCCCAGCGCGGACGGCCAATCCTACGTCCGCCTCGTCATCCGCCTCAACCCCAACCTCTAGCAATCTTCCCAACCGTGCCCCATTCCTCGCAGCTTCATCGCGAGGAGTGGGTGGATAACCCAAGGAGCCCCATTGCAATCCGTCACCAAAGCCACCCAGAAGCAACACACCGCCTCCTCCGGCGCCACCGTCACCGCGCTCCACTTCACCGGCGACATCTCGTCCGCGTCCAAGGAGGCCGTGCTCGGCACCTACCAGGCGCTCGACCAGACCCTCCACCCGGTGCTGCTGCTCGACTTCAAGGGCGTCGAGTACCTCAACTCCTCCGGCATCGCGCTCGTCATCCAGGTGCTCATGTCCGCCGCCAAGGCGTCGCAAAAGGTCGCCATCTCCGGCCTCACGCCTCACTTCATCAAGGTCTTCACTATGGTCGGCATCACCAAATACGCGACCCTCTACCCCGACGAAGCCGCGGCCCTCGCCGCCCTGTAACCTTTACCTTTGTTTACATCTCGAACGGATCTGCTTTATGCCCACCGACCCCTACAACCTGACCCGCTTCGTCCAGGCCCAGGCCGGCACCTACGACCAGGCGCACCGCGAGCTCACCCGCGGCCGCAAGCAATCGCACTGGATGTGGTTCATCTTCCCCCAGATGCAGGGCCTCGGCGCAAGCTCCATGGCCCAGCGCTACGCCCTCTCCGGCCTTGCCGAGGCCACCGCCTACCTCGCCCATCCCCTCCTCGGCCCGCGCCTGCGCGACTGCACCCGGCTCGTCAACCAAGCCTACCCAACCCCACTCGAGACCGTCTTCGGCTACCCCGACGATCTCAAGTTCCACTCCAGCATCACGCTCTTCGACCAGGCCGAACCGCAAACCATCTTCTCCGAAGCCCTGAAACTCTGGTTCCAGGCCAGGCCCGATCAACCCACCCTGTCCAAACTAGAAACTACCAAACTCAAGACTAAAAACTCCTGAAACAAGCCTTCACCCAAATGATCACCCTCAAAGAAGTAAACCGCATCCACGCCCCCATCGACCGCGTCTTCGATCTCTCGCTCTCGGTAGAGGTCCACGTGCTCGGCAATACCCACTTCGGCGAGCAGACCGTCCCGCTCGCCGGCCACACCACCGGCCTGCTCGCGCTCGGAGACCGGGTTACCTGGCGAGCCCGCCACTTCGGCATCCGCCAGACCCTGACCTCGCGGATCACCCGCTACGATCGCCCGCACGCCTTCCAGGACACCATGCTCCGCGGCGCGTTCCAGTCCATGCAGCACGACCACTTCTTCCTCCAGCTCCCGGACGGCGCGACCGAAATGCGCGACGTCTTCCGCTTCGCCGCCCCGATCCCGATCCTGGGCCCGATCGCCGAGCGCCTCGTCCTCGCCCGCTACATGCGAGCCCTACTGCAGGAGCGCAACGCCGTCCTCAAGCAGGTCGCCGAGTCCGACGCCTGGCACCGCTA
>CAXUDC010000041.1:0-1621 GCA_964249685.1 uncultured Acidobacteriaceae bacterium | reverse complement strand
CCCATGCGTCTGACCTCGGCCCTCCTCTCTCTCGCCGCAGTTGTAGCCAGCCTCACCGCCGCGAACGCGCAGGTCGCCTGCACTACCGGCCTATGCCTGCAACAGGTCTCGTGTCCGGC
Organism: uncultured Acidobacteriaceae bacterium; assembly: GCA_964249685.1. Lineage (GTDB taxonomy): Bacteria > Acidobacteriota > Terriglobia > Terriglobales > Acidobacteriaceae > Edaphobacter. Next base: position 1,502 of record CAXUDC010000041.1, on the reverse strand, counting down.
GGGCCAGACCACCTCCATCACCGGCACCATCTACGCCCCCAACGGGCTGGACCCGCTGCCGAACGTGGTCGTCTACGTCCCCAATGCGGCGGTCGCGCCCTTCCAGCCCGGCGTCAGCTGCCCCGTCGTCGGCCAGCCACCCTCGGGCCAGCCCATCGCCGGCGCCACCACCAACTTCGATGGCACTTTCACGATCCCCAACATGCCCGTCGGCGCGAACATCCCGGTCGTCATCCAGACCGGCCGCTGGCGCCGCCAGGTCGTCGTCCCCCTGACGACCGCCTGCACCGACACCCCGTTCTCCACCCGCATGCCGCGCAACCAGACCGAAGGCGACATCCCCAAAATCGCCGTCTCCACCGGCTCGGCAGACTCGGTCGAGTGCGTCCTGCGCAAGGTCGGCATCGACGACTCCGAGTTCACTGACGCCATCGGCAAGGGCCGCATCAACCTGTACGCCGGTTCCGGCTCCCCCGGCGCCACCATCGCAGGCTCCAGCCTGACGCAGGCGGACCTGATGACCACCCCCGCCGCGCTCAACGCCTATGACGTCTTGATGCTCCCCTGCGAGGGCAGCACCTATCCCGGCGCCAAATCCGCCGCCGAGTACGCCAACCTGATCACCTTCGCCAACTCCGGCGGCCGCGTCTATTCCAGCCACTTCTCGTGGCAGTGGATGTACCAGAACCCGCCCTTCAACACCGTCGCTAACTGGCTCGGCGGCTCCACCGCCATCGGCGACAACCTGCCCGCCACCGTCAACACCACCTTCTCCGAAGGCAAGACCCTTGCCGAGTGGCTGCAGGTCGTCGGCGCTTCCACCACGCCCGGCCAGATCAGCGTCTCCGCCGTCAAGCGCGACATCAGCGGCATCAACGCGCCCACGCAATCCTATCTTGCGCTCAACAGCAACGGCGCCGTCCAGCAGTTTGTCTTCGATACCCCCGTCGGCGCCACCGCCAACCAGTGCGGACGTGTCCTCTTCAACGAGTACCACGTCGAGAACCCCACCATCGCCTCCACCGGCAAGGCCTTTCCCGCCGAGTGCCCCAACACCGCCATGAACGCCCAGGAGAAACTTCTCGAGTTCTCCCTCTTCGCCCTCACCGCAGACGGCAACGCCGCCACCCTCGCGCCGCTCGCCCAGGACTTCGGTTCCGAGGCCATCAACTTTTCTACCTCCGACAAGACCTTCACCTGGACCAACAACTCGACCTTTGCCGCCGCCGTCAACCTGCTCACCACCACGGGCGATTTCACCCTCGCTGGCAGCAACTGCTCGCTCGTCGCGGCCAGCGCAAGCTGCAGCATCAATGTGTTTTTTAAGCCCACCGCCATCGGTGCCCGCACCGGAACCCTCACCGTCGGCTCGAACGGCTCCACGCTCGTCGCGAACCTCACCGGCATAGGCATCCCCGACCTCGTCTTCTCGCTCAACGCCCTGGAATTCGGCTCGCTCGACGTAGGCGCCACGTCCACCAGGTCCTTTCTCGTTACCAATA
>CAXUDC010000040.1:14909-22870 GCA_964249685.1 uncultured Acidobacteriaceae bacterium | reverse complement strand
TGGCTTCGCGCTCGAGCTGGTCCAAGTCCTCTGGGGTGCCGTAGGTGGGGTCGAACGGTTGCGCGCCGCCCGGGGGCTCGAGCGGCAGGGGCGACAGGACGACGGCGTCGATGCCGAGCTGTTGCAGATAGGGCAGGCGGCGGGTGATGCCGGCGAGGTCGCCGAAGCCGTCGGCGTTCGAGTCCTGGAAGGTGAGGGGGTCGATCTGGTAGAAGATGGCGGACTGGTACCAGGGTTCGACGGTGATGCCGGAGCCGGCCCAGTTTTTGTGGGCCAGGGTCTGGGCGGTGAGCGGGAGAGTGGCGGAGAGGAGGAGCGTTGCCGCTAGTTGGAGCTTGGACCGCATGAGTCGATGGTAGATGAAAGGGTGTAACCCACTCATGACGGTGAAGCCGTCATGAATGGGGCACCCGGGAACCGTTACTTTGCTATGAGGTTGAACAGCCAGAAGAGGCAACCAGAGAGGAGCGCGGCGGCCGGTAGCGTGAAGACCCAGGCCAGCGCGATGTCGCGGACGGTGGACATCTGGACGCCGCTGCCGTTCGCCATCATGGTGCCGGCGACACCCGAGCTCAGCACGTGGGTGGTGCTGACGGGCAGGCCGATCTTGTCGAAGCCGTAGATGGTGCACATCGCGATGAGCTCCGCGCTGGCGCCCTGCGCGTAGGTCATGTGGGTCTTGCCGATCTTCTCGCCGACCGTGACGACGATGCGCTTCCACCCGACCATCGTGCCCAGGCCGAGCGCGAGCGCGACCGCGACCTTGACCCAGGTGGGGATGAACTTGGTCGATTTATCCAGGAAGCCCTTGTAGTTCGAGATCACCTGCACATCCGCGTCCGAAAGCTTCGGCGCGCCCTTGGCCTTGGGCAGCAGGCGGAAGCTCTCGCTGACGAGGTACATCTGGTTGCGGACGTTGGCCTGCATTTCGGGCGGCACGTTGCCGAGCGAGCCGTAGCCGACGGCCTCGTTGCGGATGTCGTTCACCATCTGCTCCATCGCGTTGATGACTGCGGGCTCGAACTTCTTGTCGGCGACGAACTTGCCCAGTTCTTGTGACGCATCGGCGGGCACGGCGGCGGGGTCTTCGTAGTTGTGCAGTGCGCCGGCCACCTGGGTCGATACCGCGGCGAACGTCGTGACCGAGCCGCGATCGACGGTGTGGTTGAGCGCGTACGCGGTCGGCACGGTGCCGACCAGGATAAGCATGATGAGGCCCATGCCCTTCTGGCCGTCGTTCGACCCGTGCGCAAAGCTGACGCCGCCGCAGGTGAGCACCAGCAGGCAGCGGATGTAAAACGGCGGCGGCGCGTTGCCTTCCGGGGCCTTGTAGAGACGCGGGTCGCGCAGGACCGCCTTGAAGAGCAGGAACAGCAGGAACGCGCCGCCGAAGCCAATGACGGGCGAGATGAGCAGCGCCTTGAAGACCTTCGTGACCTGCTCGACATCGATGCCGCTGACGCCGGAGCGCCCGTGCATGAGCTGGTTGGCGATGCCGACGCCGATCACCGAACCGATCATGGTGTGGGAGCTCGACGCCGGCAGGCCCTTGAACCAGGTGGCGAGATTCCACAGGATTGCCGCAATCAACAGCGCAAAGACCATGGAGAAGCCGGAGCCGGAGCTCACCTTCAGGATGAGTTCGACGGGCAGCAGGGCGACGATCGAAAACGCGACGGCGCCGGAACTGGTGAGTACGCCGAAGAAGTTCATGATGCCGGAGTAGACGACCGCGATGTGCGGCTCGAGCGAGTGGGTGTAGATGCAGGTGGCGACGGCGTTGGCGGTGTCGTGGAAGCCGTTGACGAACTCGAACGCGAGCGCGATGAGCAGCGCGATGCCGAGCAGCACGAACGGAAAGACGGACGCGCTGTGCACGACCGAGAGATCCGAGCCGAGCTTTGTTCCGATGTAGATGAGGCCGCCGACGAGCATGACGGCGAAGACCGCGGCGCCGACCTTGCCGGAGTTGGAATCCTTGAGCTTTTTGTCCAGCAGGGAGGAGCCGGCTGACGATTGGGCGGCGCAGGAGACGGGAGCTTGGGTGGCCATGGGGAACCTTTCCGTTGCGACGGTCGGCGTGTTTTCTACGGTAGCCCAGGCCAGCACCGGGAGGATGAACGGACGGTAAAAAGTGTCTACAAGCCGAGGCGCGGTAAGCTGGTGAGCATGGCTGAGATGAGCAGGATTGCGACCGTTGCCGTGTTTTGCGCCGCCGCCGAGGGCGCGCGTCCGCTGTACCGCGAGGCGGCCGAAGAGCTTGGGCGGGGACTCGCCCGGCGCGGGCTGGGACTGGTGTACGGTGGGGCGAAGGTGGGGCTGATGCAGGCGGTTGCGGAGGCGGCGCTGGTCGCGGGCGGGCACGTGGTGGGGGTGATCCCGGAGGTGCTGGTGAATCTTGAAGTGGCGCACGAGGGCCTGAGCGAGCTGCACGTCACCAGCACGATGCACACCCGGAAGGAGCTGATCGGGCGGCGGTCGGACGCGTTTGTCGCCATGCCGGGCGGGTACGGGACTTTTGAAGAGCTGTTCGAGGTGCTGGCGTGGCAGACGCTGCGGCTGCATGATAAGCCGATCGTGCTGTTGAATGTGGACGGGTTTTACGACCGGCTGCTGGGATTTCTGGACCACTGCGTCGCGGAGGGGATGTTGAGTGCGCAGAAGCGGGAGATCCTGTGGGTGGCTGGGTCGGTGGAGGAGGTGTTTGGGTTGCTTGGGGTCTAGGGGCTGGTTGTTCGTGGGACAGATCCCTACGGGATGACAACCAAAATACAAAGGCGAGTGCGCATTTTGTTGTCAATCCGTAGCACAGCGGAGGAATCTGCGGTTTGGAGCGGCGCCATACCTCCGAAAGAAGATCAAGTCCCGAGGGCCAAAGCCCGGTTTCGGGTAGGGTCAGGGTGTCGAGGCTAAAGCCTCGACCTATCTCAGGAGCAAGAGCGCAGCGCGACGACGCCGGGGCCACAGTATAGAGCGACGGCGTAGAGCAACAGCACAGAGACGGCGTAGAACGATCGTACAGAGCAACCGTAGCGAGACCGGCAACGGTGGCATAATCTCTACTATGCCTTCGCTGTGGCTTCCCCAATCGTGGCCGAAACGGCTGGAAGAACTGACCGCTCCCACCGGCGAGGTGAAGCTTGCGCCGCTGCGCCGCGACGTCCGCTCGCTCGGCATGCTGCTGGGCGTGGTGCTGCGCGAGCAGGCCGACCCTGGCGTGTACGAGGACGTGGAGGCGCTGCGGCAATCCGCGATTGCGCGTCGCGAGCGCTCCGACAGCGCGCCCGCGACGGCGTTTATGGGCGTATTTTTCGACTCCGACGATGCCGCCCGGGCCTACCAGCTGGCGCGCGCGTTCTCGTTCTACTTCGAGCTGATCAACCTGGCGGAGACCAACCACCGCAAGCGCCGGCGGCTCGCGCACCAGCTGGAGGAGACCGCCAAGGTGCAGCGGGGATCGCTGCAGGGCACGCTGCGGGTGCTGCGCGAAGCGGGCGTGGACCTGGCCGGCGCGCTCGAGTTCCTCAGCCAGATCTGCGTGACGCCGGTCTTTACCGCGCACCCGACCGAGGTCGCGCGGCGCTCGGTGATGTTCAAGCGGCGGCGCATCTCCGACCTGCTGGAGCGGCTGGACACGATCCCGCTGCCGGTCGCCGGGATGGAGTCCCTGCAGGCGGAGCTGACGGCGCAGATCACGGCGCTGTGGCAAACCGACGACGTCCGCAGCCAGCGGCCGGCGGTGCGCGATGAGATCCGGATGGCGCTCGACTACTATGAGTCCTCTCTGTTCGATACGCTGCCGGTGCTGTACCAGGAGGTGCGGCACGCGCTGTGCTCGGAGTACGGCGCGGCGGGCGTGCCGGCGCTGGGCGAGCTGCCGCTCGTGGTCGCGTTCGGCTCGTGGATCGGCGGGGACCGCGACGGCAACCCATTTGTGACGCCGGAGACGACGGCCGAGGCGCTCGCGATGGCGCGCGACCTGCTCTACCGGCACTATCTGGAGCGGCTGCAGAACCTCTTCGAGCAGCTCGCGAGCTCGACCCAGCAGGTGCCGGTATCGGGTGCGCTGGCGGCGCGGCTCACCGGGTACCTGGACGCGATTCGCGTCTCCGGAACGGGCTCGCCCGAGCAGCAGATGATGGACCGCTTTCCACACGAGAGCCTGCGGCTGCACGTGGCGTGCATGATGACGCGGCTGGGCAAGCGTCCGCCGGGCAGCACGCTCACCCCCACCACGGCGCCGCTTGCGCCGTACACGCGCGCGGCGGAGTTCCTGGACGATCTGACGCTGCTGCGCACAAGCCTGGAGCAGAACCGCGGGCATCGCCTGGCGGAGACGCTGCTGGACCCGCTGCTGCTGGAGGTGCGCACGTACGGCCTGCACCTGCAGCAGCTCGACATTCGCCAGCACGCGCGGGTCCACGCGGCGGCGCTCGAAGAGGTTCGCAAGCTGGGTGCCCCAGGTCTCGATTCTGAGACCTGGGTGGTCCCGCCAGCGCTGTCGGCGCAGTCGCTCGAGGCGCTGGCGACGTTCCAGGCGATTGCGCGCCTGAAGCTGAGCTACCCGCCGGAGTCGCTGCAGCGCTACGTGATCTCCGGCGCAACGAGCGTGGACGACATCCTGAACGTGGTGCGGCTGGCGCGGCTGGGCGGGGTGCGGGTGGAGGGCGCCGGCGACGATCCTGGCCTGCAGCCGGTGCCGCTGTTTGAGTCGATCGAGGACCTGCGCAACGCGCCCGCGATCTGCGCGGAGCTGTGGTCTTCGCAAGGCTACCAGCCGCTGCTCAAAAGCTGGGGCCGGACGCAGGAGGTCATGCTCGGCTACAGCGATTCGAACAAGGATGGCGGCATGATCGCGAGCACGTGGGAGATCTTCAAGGCGCACCGCGCGCTGCACCGGGTGGCGCGCGAGCACGGCGTCACGCTGCGGCTGTTCCACGGCCGCGGCGGCACCGTCGGGCGCGGCGGCGGGCCTACGAATCGCGCGATCTTCGCCCAGCCGCTCGAGAGCTTCAACGGCCAGCTGCGGCTGACCGAGCAGGGCGAGGTGCTGAACTGGAAGTACGCGGACGTGGTGCTGGCGGAGCGCAACCTGGAGCTGATGATTGCTGCCTCGCTCGACGCACTGGCGCGGCCGGCGCTGCGGATGCAGCCGGAGTCGACGCGGCTTACGGGCGCGCTGCCGGCGGCGTCGGAGGCGATTCTGGATGCGCTATCCGCGAGCTCGTACGCGTACTACCGGGCGCACATTGTGGACGATCCCGAAACGTTCACCTACTTCGAGCAGGCGACGCCGGTCGCGGAGTTGGAGCATGCGCGGATCGGCTCGCGGCCGGCCAAACGCGCGGACGCGAGCAGCGCGCGCAAACGCAGCATGGAAGACCTGCGCGCCATCCCGTGGGTCTTCGGCTGGATGCAATCGCGGCACCTCGTGCCGGCGTGGTTCGGCGTCGGGCACGCACTGGCGGAGTACGCGGAGAGCAAGCCGGACGGCCTGAAGGAGCTGCAGGAGCTCTTCCGCAGCTTTCCCCTGTTCATCGACATCCTGCGCAACGTGGAGATCGCGCTCGCCAAGGCGGACTTCGGCATTGCGCGGCTCTACGCGTCGCTGGTGCCGGATGTGGACCTGCGCACGCGGGTGTTCAACACGCTCGAGCATGAGTTCAACCGGACGAAGGAGATGGTGCTGAGCGTGACGGCGCAGCTTGCGCTGCTCGAAAGCAACCCGGTGCTCGAGCACTCGATCCGCCAGCGCAACCCGTATGTGGACCCGCTGAGTTTGCTGCAGGTGGAGCTGCTGCGGCGCAAGCGCCAGGGGCAGGACTCGCCGGAGTTGAACCGGGCGATTACGGCGACGATCAATGGGGTGAGTGCGGGGTTGCGGAATACGGGGTGAGGGTGGTGCTGGGCTGCGGGTGCTTCTACCGAGGTACTCGATAGAGCTACTTTAAAAGTGGCGATGATGCCAGTCGCTCTCCGTCGCGCTGCAGGCCTCGCTCTGATCGATGCGGTCGGCTGCCTGGGGCTGGTGCTCGCCTGTTCCCGGCGGGGTGGATCGCAGCAGGATCCAGTCCGAGCCGCCGAAGCAGAGGCGTTGAACGATCGTCCAGCGGCCCGCGGCCACCAGGTCCATCATCTTGCCGTCCAGATCGCGCTGCGCCAGTGCCCGGCCGCCGTTGTAGGAGGCCTCGTGGAGAGAGAGGGTGTCCAGCCCTCGCTGGTAGGCGACCCACAAGGGTGGCGCGGTCGCGAGCTGCTGCGCGAGCCCCTCGATCTGTTCACGGCTGGAGGTGTCATACCAGGTCTGCACATAGCCATGCCACGGCGCGACGCTGCAGAAGTAGTTGGGGTACGGATAGGGCAGGGAGAGCAGTTGATCTGGCGATGGACTGTGCTGGACCGCCGCGCAGAGAGGCAGCATGAACTGCAACTGCGCGCGCTCGATCAGCATGGGCCCATAAACGGGATGGCGGTACCAGACGCGATCCTTAAAGAGCCGGTCCGAGTGGTAGTGGTGCCAGTCATACGGGACCAGCACCTTGGCCGGGAGAGCCGCCGCCACGATCATCGCCGCAACGGCCAGCCAGCCCCTGCGCAGCCATGCCGCGGCCAAGGGCCGGGGCATGGCAATCGGCAACAGAAGCAACAGCAAAGCGACGGGCGACTCGTAGTCCGGCAGATGAATGCCGGCAGTCATCGCCGCTGCCAGCAGCGCCCAGAACGGCACCAGCAGCAGCACTTGCAAGGGCCTGCGCTCGCCTTGTAAGGGGGCGGCCAGATCGCGCAGAATCCAGACATGAACCCACGCACCGGTGACTATTACGAGCAGCACGCCGAACTGCCCAAGTTTGGCATTCGCCAGGTTGTGGGTGCCCTGCCAGAAGAAGAACGCAAGCACCAGCAGGAGGTAGCCCGCGAGCAGCCAGTCCGGCACGGTGCGCAGGCGACTACCTTTCTGCAGCGCGAATGGGTAACGTGCAAAGAGCACGAACCCGGCCAGAACCAGCGCGATGAGCGCCAGCCCTTTGACCTGCAGCGCGGCCTTCGCAACACGAAACGGGAACACCAGCGGCAGCAGCAGAATGCCACCCGTACCGCCCTTGATTCGCGACGCGTGCGTCACCGTCTCCGACCACCAGATCGGGCTCGTATCTCCGGTGAGGGCGACTACACCCAGCAGCGTCAGCGCGGTGCACGCCGAGAGCAACAGTACTGTCGTGACCCGATGCGGACGCGCCAACACCAGCAGCGCCAGCCCACACGCCACACCCAGGCCTGCGCCATCGTTCAGCCGATTGCTGGTCGCTAATCCGCATAGAACGCCCAGCCCGGCGGCTATGGGCAACGCGCTTGCCGCGCCTTTACGCGACAAGAGCAGCAGCAGGTACAGCGCGAAGACCTGGAAGCATTGCGTCGTGATGTGATAGTCGTCGAATCGATAGAACGGGGTGGTGATCGTCATTCCAAACGCGGCGAGGATCAGCAGCCCGCGCTGCCAGCCGCGCCAGGGAATGAAGCCGCTTACCAACGCCAGTCCAACGCAGTACGCCACCAACTGCAGCGCCGGGAAGATTTTGAAGGCGAGCCAGCTCAGCCCGAAAATCGACTGGAACGCAGCCGTAAGAAGGACAAACAACGGCTGCTGGTTCAGGTGCAGATCGGAGTAGAGGTGCTGGTGGTTGCGGATGGCGGTCGCGTACCAGAACCAGAGGCCATCGCCGACCGGGTGCACGTTGAGGATCAAGGCCAGGCCGAAGACCACGCAGGCGAGCATCGCGAGCAGCACCCAGGGGCCGCTGTGCCGGGGGTTTTCCGCGTCCTGGTCCGCGAGCGAGATTGTGTCTGAAGGTCCGCGATTCACTTGGTCATCATACAAGCGGTCATCCTACAAGCGGGTGCTGCGCCAGGCGTAGACGGACCATGCGCACCCTGCTCAGGACGTGTCTCAACGGCTGGACCGT
>CAXUDC010000040.1:4848-14809 GCA_964249685.1 uncultured Acidobacteriaceae bacterium | reverse complement strand
AAAGTCCCACGCTTCCAACCAAGTACTTAATCAGAGAGTCTCTCAAGCTTGAAGCGGCTCATTCCCTTGAGAGAACGGCCTGCGCCAGCAGCCTCCTGCTCCGCGTTAGACTAGCCTCATGCGCCGATCCCTGCTTGCACTTCTGCTCCTCGCCACGTCCGCATTTGCCCAGCAGCAGCAGCAGCCGATGCCTGCCGCGCCCGCCGTACCCGGGCTGCCGGCCGCGGCCACGCAGGCGATGCAAGCCATCTCCGCCGACCGCATCGCGGCGCACACGCGCTTTCTGGCCGACGATCTGCTCGAGGGCCGCGGGCCGGGCACGCGCGGCGGGCAGCTCGCGGCGAAGTACATGGCGACCGAGTTTGCCTTGCTCGGCCTGACGCCGGCGGGCGATGCCGGCACCTACTTCCAGCGTGTGCCGATGGTCAACGTGTCGGCCCGGCCGGAGAGCACGTTGACGCTGACGACGGGCCGCGACTCGCAGGTGCTGACGGGCGGCAAAGACTACACGGCGACGTGCCAGACGGCGGCCGCGGACATCGACATCAAGCACGCGCCGGTGGTCTTTGTCGGCTACGGGATCCATGCGCCGGAGCTGGGCTGGGACGACTACGCGGGCGTCGACGTGAAGGGCAAGGTGGTGCTGATGTTCGTCAACCAGCCGCCTTCGCCGGAGCCCTCAGCCATAGGCCTGCCGAAGACGCCCTTCACCGGCAAGGCCCTGACCTACTACGGGCGCTGGACGTACAAGTATGAAGAGGCCGCGCGGCAGGGCGCGGTGGGCGCGATCCTGATCCACCAGACGCAGATGGCGGCGTACCCGTGGGCGGTGATCGGCAGCCGCTGGGGGCGCAAGACGGCGTACCTGGCCGACATCACCAACCCGCGCGTGGCACTGGCCGCGTGGATCCAGTTCGACCAGGCCGCGGAGTTGTTCGAGCATAACGGGCTCGACATCGCTGCGCTGATGAAGCAGGCGCGCACGCCGGGGTTCAAGGCGATACAGTTGAACTCGCACCTGGACGCGCACCTGGGCAGCACGCTCGAGCCGTTCGACGGGCAGAATGTAGTGGCGAAGCTGCAGTCCTCCGCGCCGAGCGCCGGCACGATTCTCTACACGGCGCACTTCGACCATCTCGGCATCAACCCCGCGCAGGCCGGCGATAACATCTTCAACGGCGCGATCGACAACGCCAGCGGCGACGCGATGCTGCTCGAAGTGGCGCGCGCGTTTACCTCCGCGCCCGCGCCGCCCAGGGCTGTTTACTTCGCGGCCGTCGATGCCGAGGAGCAGGGCCTGCTGGGCGCCGAGTACCTGGCCGCGCACCCGCCGGTGCCCGCGCGGGACATCGCGCTCGACCTGAACTTCGAGGGCATCTTCATCATGCCGGCGGGGCTGCCGGAGCAGCTCATGGTGTCCGGCGCCGAGCGCACGAGCCTCCTGCCGGAGGTGGCCGGCGTGGCGAAATCGTTCGGCATGGAGATCATCCCGGACCCGCTGCCGGCGGCCGGCTACTACTACCGCTCGGACCACTTCGCGCTGGCACGGCAGGGCATCCCGGCGTTCTCGATCGGAGCAGGCAACAAGTTCCAGGGCCACGATCTCGCGTACGGGCAGGCCATCGCGGCGGACTACATCGCGCACCGCTACCACCAGCCGGCGGATGAGTATTCCGACAAGTTCGACTTGCGCGCGAACGCCCGGCTGGCGCAGCTTTCGATCGCGCTGGGCTGGCGCGCGATCCTTTCGCCCGCGCCGATCGTGTGGAACAAGGGGGATGAGTTCGAGGCGGCTCGTGCCCGATAGCAGCCTGCGTTTCTTGGATTCGAGCGCGGACATACTGCAGAGAAGCAGTGGTTAGGCTTTCCTCAAGAGAAGGGCGTGCCTTACTATAGTGAGAGGGTTTCGCGATGGCAAGCGTTACGGTCAATCCGCAAGGCCAGATTGTTCTGCAGCCAGAGCTTCTGAAGCCACTCGGCTTCGAGCCCGGGGACACCATGGAACTGTCACTTACCCCTAAGGGAAATCTCCTGAGTGAAGCGAATGAGCCGACTGGAAGCATTGAGGACATCTTCGGCTGTCTGGCCGGTAAGACGACCAAAGTTGCCACGCTGGAAGAAATACAGGACACGATCGAGAGAGGTTGGGCAGGGCTGCTTTGAATATTTCTCCCGATTCAAACGTCTTTCTTCGCTCCATTGTGCGCGACAACCCAGCGCAGGCCCGGATCGCAGACGAGATTTTAGCCAGTGCCGACACGATCGCCGTATCTTTGATGCTTTTGTGTGAGATTGCCTGGGTCTTAAGACGTGTTTACCGGCTGTCCCCCATGGACGTTTCAGCGGCGATACGACGTATTGTGAATTCGAAACAGGTCGGTGCCGATCGTCAGGCAATCTCTGCCGGCCTCGCCCTTGCGGAAGCCGGCGGTGATTTCGCAGATGGCGTGATTGCTTACGAAGGACGCCGTCTAGGTGGAGCAACTTTCGTCACCTTCGATCAGAAAGCGGCTCGTCTGCTGGAAGCACAGGGCTACCCTGTAAAGCATTTGGGATAAGGCACAGAAAGCCCCTACTTCACCATGATCTTCGTCGCCTTGTTGCCAACGAACGTCACATCTTCCGGGTGCCCGTTGTTGTCGAACGTGACTGTCTGGTCGCCGACCACGCCACCCTGCTCGGTCGCCACCTGGCCGAGCGCCGTGTAGACCTGCCGCTCGCTCATCCCGACCGCAGCCTTGTGCTCGTCGATCGACTTCCACACCGCCGGGCCCCAGTAGCTGAAGAGCTGATGCGGGTCGTCGTAGAAGAAGAGCTCGTCGGTCGAAAAGGTGTAGTCGCCACCCTGCTTGAAGCCCACCGGCGTGGCGTACTCCTTGCCGGGATCGTCCGCCTTGGTGAAGACGAGGAAGACCTGCTCGTCGCCGAGCTCGATCCGGTTCAGCCGATCCGGCTTCGCCTTCGCCTCCACGCCATCCTTCCCGACGATCTTTTCGACCGGCGGCAGCACGCCCTGGCTATGGGCGAAATCGATATGGCCGGCGTACGGGTAGTAGACCATCTGGTAGCCGGCCGCAACCCAGAGCGTGCGCCCCTTCAGGTCTTTCGTGTCCTTCAGGGTCATGGGGTGCTCGTGCTTCAGGAAGACGAGGTTGTCCGGATCCGCCTTGTACGCAGGCTTGGTCGTGGCCGGGTCCGTCTGGTCGAGCACGTTGCGATGATGCAGATAGAGCAGCTCTCCGCCTACGGCAACCGCCAGCACGAGCACCGCGGCCGACCCCCACTTGAGTACACTGCTTGCCATCGTTTGCCTTCTCCTCAAAACAGCTTACAACGGATCAATCTGCCGGCTCGGCGATCGCCAGTTCGGTCTCCGAGGCGCGCAGGCTTTCGGTCGTTAGGCGGTCCGCGCGGCGCAGCGCCGGAAAGGCCAACGCCGAGACGCCCGTCACCACCAGCGAGCCGATACCGCCCACGACCACCGCCGCGACCGCGCCCCACCAGTGCGCGGTCAGGCCAGATTCGAACTCGCCAAACTCGTTCGACGCGCCGATGAAGAGCCAGTTGACCGCGCTCACGCGGCCGCGCATCTCTTCCGGCGTCGCAAGCTGCAGGATGCTCGACCGCACCACGACCGACACCATGTCGCTCGCGCCGACGAACAGCAGCGCGATCATGCTGATCCAGATCGTGCGGCTGAGCCCGAAAACCACCGTCGCCGCGCCGAAGATGCCGACGCACACCAGCATGGTCGCACCCGCGCGCCGCTGGATCGGCTTGAGGACCAGCGTCAGCGAGACCACCAGCGCGCCCAGGCTCGGCATCGCGCGCAGCAGGCCCAGCCCGCGCGGGCCGGCGTGCAGCACGTCATGCGCGAAGATCGGCATCAAGGCCACCGCGCCGCCCAGCAGTACGGCAAACAGGTCCAGTGAGATCGAGCCCAGCAGCAGCCGCGTGCGCGCCACGTACTTCAGCCCGGCCAGCATCGTGCTCACGTCGAACGCCTTCTTGATTGCCGTCACCGGCCGGGACTTGATCGCGCCGACCAGCACCAGGAAGCCGCATAGCATCGCCAGCGTAAACACGTAGACGATGGGCGCGCCCTGCCACCGGCCGAGCGCCGCAATGGTCGCGGTGAACAGCAGCCCGCCGAACATGGGGCCGACCGAATTCGCGGTCTGGTAGACCGTCGCGCCCCAGGTCACGGCGTTGACGAAGTCGCCCTTGGGGACGAGCGAGGGCAACATCGCGCTCGCCGCGGGGCCCGAGAAGCAGCGTCCGGTGCCAATGAGAAACAGCACGCCGTAGATGGGCAGAATGCTGTGGATCGGGTGCAGCGAGAGCCAGAGCAGGGCCACCGTGCACACCGCCTGCAGGGTGTAGCAGAGCAGGATGACCGTGCGCTTGTCGTAGCGGTCCGCGACGTGGCCGGCGGGCAGCATGAAGAAAAGTCCCGGCAGGAAGAGCGCCAGGCCGGTATTGCCCAGGCTCAGCGCGGAGTGCGTAATCTGGTACACCTGCCAGGCGACCGCAACCGATTGCGCCTCTGCCCCGAGGATGACCAGCAGCCGCGCCGACTGGTAGAGCGTAAAATCGCGCGAACGGAACGCCGCCGAGCGGGCTCCGGATGCGGCTGCCGTTTCGGCCACCGCGGTGGTCTTCGTACTTTCCCCTGTCGCCATGCTGCTTCTATCGTTTCATAGATCGGGTAGCTCGCGGCTAGAATAGAGAGACACAGGAGATTCGAGATGCCCCACATGGTGTTCTGCAGCAAGTACAAGGCGGAGATGGAAGGTCTGGACGAGCCGCCGTTCGATTCCGATTTCGGCCAGAAGATCTACAAGAACGTGAGCAAGAAGGCGTGGGGCGAGTGGGTGGAGCGCCAGAAGATGCTGCTGAACGAGTACCGCCTGCAGCCCTGGACGCGCGAGGCCCAGGAGTTCCTGGTCGAGCAGATGAACGGCTTCTTCTTCGGCGAAGGCGAAGGCGGCGCGCTACCGAAAGAGTTCGTAGCCCCCAGCCACTAAGCCCAGCCCCAGGGGTGCCCCATGATCACCTGAGCCGAAGGTGAAGGTTATCGTGGGGTTTTTCTCTGCCGAAGCAAGAATCCAAGCTATCCTCAAAGCACTCACCACACGAGGACCAGCCATGACCCGCAAGCCCGGCATCGCCGCCGCCCTTCTCGCCTTCGCGCCCCTGGCAGCTCAAACTCCAAAGCCCCACGCCATGGTGGTCTCCATCCACCACGACGCCTCCGACGCCGGCCTCGCAATTCTGAAGCAGGGCGGCAACGCGATCGACGCCGCCGTCGCGACCGGCTTCGCGCTCGCCGTCGTGCTCCCGCAGGCGGGCAATCTCGGCGGCGGCGGTTTCATGCTCATCCGCAACGCCCGGGGCGAGGCCCACTTCCTCGACTTCCGCGAGCGTGCCCCGCAGGCGGCCACGGCGGACATGTACCTCGACCCGGCCACGGGCAACATCGTTCCGGGGCTTTCGACGCTCGGCTACAAGGCGATCGGCGTGCCCGGCTCGGTCGCGGGGCTGGCCTATGCGCAGCAGCACTTCGGCAAGCTCACGCTCGCGCAGGATATGGCCCCGGCCATCGCGCTCGCCACTAACGGCTACAAGCTGTCTGAAGCCGAGGCCCGCGCCCTGCACGCGACCAACCTGGGCAAGTTTCCCGAGTCCAAACGCATCTTCCAGCGCGACGGCAACTTCTACGCCGCCGGCGACACCTTCCAGCAGCCCGAGCTCGCCGCCACCCTGGTCGCGCTCTCCAAAGACCCGCAGGCCTTCTACACCGGCGCGATGGCAAAGAAGCTCTCCGACGATGTCCGTTCACACGGCGGCCTGCTCACCGAAGCCGACCTCGCCGCCTACAAGGTGGTCGACCGCAAGCCGCTGACCGGCACCTTCACCACCCACGGCAAGGCGTACGACGTCATCACGTCGCCGCCGCCCTCGTCCGGCGGCATCGTGCTGCTCGAAACCCTCAACATCCTCTCGGGCTACAACCTTCCGGCGCTGGGCGCGGACCGCTCGCCGGTGCAGATCCACTACATCGCGGAGGCTTTCCGGCGCGCCTACATGGACCGCGCGGACTATCTCGGCGACCCCGACTACACCACGCTGCCGCTCGCCCAGATGGCCGCAATGCCCTACGCCGCCGCCTGGCGCAAGTCCATCCTGAGCGACGCCCCCTCGCCTTCCACGACGCTCAAGCGCCCGGCCGGCTTCCTGCCCGCGCCGCCCGCCTCCGCACCGCGCAAGGAGTCCACCGAAACGACGCACTACTCCGTCGTCGACGCCGAAGGCACCGCCGTCTCGACCACCTATACGCTCAACGGGCTCTTCGGCTGCGGTGCCACCGCGCAGGGGCTCGGTTTCCTGCTCAATAATGAGATGGATGACTTCTCGTCCAAGCCCGGCACGCCCAACATGTTCGGCCTCATCCAGGGCCCGGCCAACGCCATCGCGCCCGGCCACCGCCCGCTCTCGTCCATGACCCCGACCATCGTCACCACCGCCGGCGCGCCCGGAAAACCCGGCAAGCTCGTCCTGGTGCTCGGCTCGCCCGGCGGCTCGACCATCATCACCACGGTCATCAACGACCTGCTCAGCGTCCTCGTCAACGGCCTCACCATCCAGCAGGCCGCGGACGCGCCGCGCTTCCATCACCAGTATCTGCCGGACGTGCTCGACTTTGAAAAGGCGTTTCCTCTCCCCACCATCGAGGCCATGAAGGCGATGGGCTACAAGACCAGCCGCGCCAACGAGGCCGACGAGAAGAACCCCGGCGTATGGGGCGACTCCGAGCTGATCGAAGCCGACCCCGTGACCGGCGCGCTGGCTGGCGGGCACGACAACCGCCGCAACTACGGCAAGATCTCCTCTTACTAGCTCTGTCTAAGGGGAATCTGCAAGTGTCTTCTGCCAGCCCAACGACGGAACCCCACATCGGCACCGCCGGCTGGCCGGTCCCACGCGACGCCGCGCACGCCTTTCCCGGTGCGGACTCGCACCTGGAGCGCTACGCCCGCGTGCTCCACTGCGCGGAGATCAACTCCACCTTCTACCGCCCGCCGCTCGCCCGCACCCTGCGCCGCTGGTCCGCGTCCGTGCCCGCCGGCTTTCACTTTTCGGTCAAGGCACCGAAAGCCATCACGCACACGCGCAGCCTTTCCTGCGACCCCGGCCTGCTGAAGCAGTTCCTTGACCTAACCCACGAACTGGGCGCGACGCTTGGCCCGATCCTCTTCCAGCTCCCGCCCAAACTCGCCTTTGACGAAGAGTTGGCAGAGTCTTTCTTCGACCTGCTGCGCACCCTGCACGACGGTCCGGTCGTGTGCGAGCCACGCCACGCGACCTGGTTCACCCCGCAGGTGTCCGCGTTGCTGGCCAGGCACCGCATTGCGCGCGTGGCCGCCGACCCGGCCCGCGTCCCAGAGGCCGCCCTACCCGGTGGCTGGCCTGGGCTGCGCTACTACCGCCTGCACGGCTCACCACGAACCTATTACACCCCTTATAGTTCGGAATACCTGGCCCAGCTAGCCCACGCGCTTACCGCGGACACGTGGGTCGTCTTCGACAACACAGCCTCCGGAGCCGCGGTCCATAATGCATTGGAGCTCCAGTCAAGCTTGGCCCGCTAAGTGTCACCCAAACTCCTGCGACTTCGCCCATACCTGCGCCCAGTTCCCCTTCAAATGCCGGCAGACCAGGATCACCGGATGGTCCCGCGACTCCTCGTTCCGTACCCCGTACGGGATCACCACGGCGGCCGCTACCCGGCATTCCGCAAAGTTCTCCCGCTGGTCTTTCAGGTCGCCGCCGGTCACGATCACCGTCTCCGGCTCGAAGCTGCCATAGCCACGCGGATGAAAGCTGTTTGTGCTGCTGATCACCTGCGGCAGCCCGTACCGCGCTCCGTAGAACTCCAGCGCGCCGGCCTCGCCGTAGTTGTTGGCGAGCAGGCCCAGCCCTTGCCGCTCCTGCGGTGAGAGCCCGTCGCGCACCGCCGCCACCTGCTCGACAAATTCCGGCCAGCCCACCTCGTCGGCCATGTCGTAGTTGTGCGTCATCTGCCACTTCCACCCGGCCGAGCCCGGGTGCCACATCGGCAGATACGCCCAGGAGATCGCGGCAGCGTTGCCCAGCAGCGCCGCATAGGCCAGGCCGCGCACGCCCACGGGCAGCGCCTGGCGCCTGCCGGCCAGCGCCCGCTCCAGCGCCACCGCCCCCGCCGCGTAGAGCACCGGGTACGCCGGCAGCAGGTAGTAGCCGCGCCCGCGCGCCAGCGCAAACAGCATCAGCGGCCCCAGATAGAACACACTCAGCAGCCGGAAGCGCGGGCTCCGCACCAGCGACACCAGGCCCGTCACCGCCAGCGGCAACGCCAGCATCGTGAACTTGACCTGATCGGTAAAGTAGCCATCTGCGCGGCCCAACCCCACATCGCGCGCATGAATATAGGTCTCCATCTTCAGCGTGATGAAGCCGTGCGCCGCGAGCCAGACCAGGTTCGGCCCCGCGATGAGCGTCGCCACGCCAACCCCCGCCCAGAGCCACCTGGACCTGAGCTGATGCCTTTGCGAAGGCAGCACCGCCAACCCGATCAGCAGGCTCGCCGCGCAGAACGCGATCGAGTACTTCGACAGCACGCCCAGCCCGATCCCCACGCCCACGCCAACCCAGTTGCGCTGGTTGCCCGTCCGCAGCACGCGCGAGGTAAACAGCACCACCAGCAGCCACGCCAGCAGGTCCGGCGTGTTGTACTGCAGCACCGACCCGAACGCGAGCCCGACCGGCACCATCGCCGCGAGCGCCAGCACCTGCGCCGCACGCCGGCCGCCCAGTTCCCGCGCCACCAGCCCGGTCAGCACCAGCGAGCACGCGTTCAACAACGCCGCCGGCAGCCGGAACGTATGCGGCGAGATCCCGAACAGCGCGATCGCCACCCGCCCACAGAACGACGTCATGGGCGGATAGGCCACAAACCCCCAGGCCAGGTGCCGAGCATCGCTTAGAAACTGCAGTTCATCTCGATGAAACCCATACCCATTCCCGAGCGCCGCCCAAACCACCAGCAGCACCGCCGCAAACCCACACAGCACAGCCAAATCCCTCCACCCACGCGCGAACGTGCCCCATTCATCGCGCCCTTGCGATGAGTGGGAACCACCCACACTCCTCCCCGTATCGTTCATGCAATCACCATACGACGGCGCCCAACCATCGGTTCCCGCAAATCCTGTAGCCTGTTCCTGATGATCTTCGGTCTCTCCACCCAGCTTTTCTATCCGCATCGCCTCACCCCCGCGCACCTCGACGCCCTCGCCGCGTCCGGCGTCAGCGTCATTGAGCTCTGCGCCGCGCGGCACCATGTCGACTACACCGACCGCCGCCAGGTCCGTGAACTGGCAGCATGGTTCCGCAACTCCGGCGTCCGGCCCACCCTGCACGCGCCGCTCACGGCCGAGCCGCAGTTCTCCCGCCACGCCGGCCCCACCCTCAACCTGGTCGCGCCGGAAAAACCCCGCCGCATTGAGGCCATGGAGGAGCTCAAGCGCGCGCTCGAGCTCGCCGAATACCTCCCCGCGCCCACCTGCGTCCTGCATCTCGGCCTGCCCAACACGGGCGAGTGGTCCGACTACACGCTCGAGCACGCCCTCACCGCGGTCGAGCACCTGAAGGCCTTCGCTGCGCCGCTCGGCGTCCGGCTGCTGCTCGAAAACCTGCCCAATCCCATCGCCACCCCCGGGCACCTGCTCGAAATCCTCCGCGTAGGCCACTTCGACACCTGCGGGATCGCGCTCGACGTAGCCCACGTCCACCTCACCGACACCCCCATCCCCGAAGTCATCGAACTCCTCCGCCCGCGCATCGCCGAGCTGCATCTGTCCGACAACGACGGCCGCACCGACCAGCACCTCTGGCCCGCCAGCGGCACAGAGCGCCCGGC
>CAXUDC010000040.1:0-4748 GCA_964249685.1 uncultured Acidobacteriaceae bacterium | reverse complement strand
TCATCCTGAGCGAAGGCACCCACGGCTTCATCGTGGGTGCCGCAGTCGAAGGACCTGCATTTCGCCGGCGGACCCATGCCACGGCGTAGACTAAACTCTCATGCAAACCGCACCCGTAGCCACCATCGCCACGCTCGCCGCCCACGAGGGCCAAACCGTCACCCTGCAGGGCTGGCTCTACAACCTGCGCGCCTCCGGCAAGCTGCTCTTCCCAATCTTCCGTGACGGCACCGGCACCATCCAGGGCATCGTCCCCAAGGCCGCCGTG
Source organism: uncultured Acidobacteriaceae bacterium (assembly GCA_964249685.1). Taxonomy (GTDB): domain Bacteria; phylum Acidobacteriota; class Terriglobia; order Terriglobales; family Acidobacteriaceae; genus Edaphobacter. Next base: position 4,480 of record CAXUDC010000040.1, on the reverse strand, counting down.
TCCGAAGCCCTCTTCGAAACCTTGAAAAACCTAACGCTGGAATCCTCCCTGAAGGTCACCGGCAAGGTCCGCGCCGACGCCCGCGCCCCCGCCGGCTTCGAGCTCGACGTCGACTCACTCGAGGTCCTGCAGCGCGTCCCCGACGAGACCCCCTTCCCTATCTCCCTCAAAGAGCACGGCGTCGACTTCCTCATGGAGCACCGTCACCTCTGGCTCCGCACCCCCCGCCAATCCGCCATCCTGCGCGTCCGCGCCACCATCATGCGCGCCGCGGCCGAGTACTTCGACGACCACGGCTTCATCCGCACCGACCCGCCCATCCTGACCCCCAACGCCTGCGAGGGTACCTCCGAGCTCTTCGAGATGGACTACTTCGACAACGATAAGGCCTACCTGACGCAATCCGGCCAGCTCTACGTCGAGGCCACCGCGCTCGCGCTGGGCAAGGTCTACAGCTTCGGCCCGACGTTCCGCGCGGAAAAGTCCAAGACCCGCCGCCACCTCACCGAGTTCTGGATGGTCGAGCCCGAGATGGCCTTCGCCGGCCTCGAAGACATCCTGCAGTTGGCCGAAAACTACCTGAGCTTCATCGTCTTCACGGTCCTGAAAAAGCACCGCGCCGACCTCACCCTGATCGGCCGCAACATCGAAACCCTCGAAAAAGTAGTGGGTGCCCCAGGTCTCGCCTCTGAGACCTGGGATCCCGCCACGGCCGCCAAGTTCCCCCGGCTAAGCTATGACGACGCCCACACCATGCTGGTAGAAGCTCACGCCAAGGGCCTGGTCGAAACCCTCCATAAGGAAGGCGACGACTTCGGCTCCCCCGATGAAACCTACCTGTCGAACCAGTTCGACTGCCCCGTCATGGTCCACCGATATCCATCGGCCATCAAGGCCTTCTACATGCAGCCCGACCCCGAAGACCCCTCAAAGGCCCTCTGCGTCGACGTCCTCGCGCCCGAGGGCTACGGCGAGATCATCGGCGGCTCCGAGCGCGTAGCCGACTACGATCTGCTGAAATCCCGCATCGAAGCCCACGGCCTCCCGCTCGAAGCCTTCCAGTGGTACCTCGACCTGCGCAAGTACGGCTCGGTCCCCCACGGCGGCTTCGGCATGGGCATCGAGCGCGTCGTCGCCTGGCTCTGCGGCCTCGACCACGTCCGCGAGACCATCCCCTTCGCCCGCACCCTCAACCGCATCTACCCGTAGCTTGGGGAAGTCCTGCACGTTATTGTCATCCTGAGCGGAATCTTGCGCGCTTTTTGCGCCGGATGAAGTCGAAGAACCTGCATTTCACTGGAAGATTATGAAGCTCTAAGCTGAAATGGATCCTTCGACTCGGAAGGCACGGATAGGCCGTGCCTTCCTCCGCTCAGGATGACAATTCAGGCCTCCTCACCAGCAGGGAGACGCCACCCCTACCCCCGCGTCCGCTGCATCGCCGAGCTCTGCGCCCGCTGCCAATACCGCGAAAACCGCTTCAAATCAAACTCCCGCGTCCCCTCCACAAACGGGGCCGGCTCCGTCCACACCACTGGCATCTCCCGTTCCATCCGGGCCGCCGCCGTCAGCAGCCGAGGGTCCGGCGTCCGTTGCGCGACCACATACTCCGCCCCCGCCGCCCGTGCCGCCGCCACCACCTCCACCGCCGGATCGCCAAAACGGAGCTCCAGTGAACCCGGCATCTCCTGCAGGCACTCAGCCAGGAACACTATCCGCTTCAGCGAGACGCGCTCCTTCGCCAGCCACTCCTGATCCCACACGAAGAGCGCAGGCCCCGCGACCGCAGCCGGATTGAGCCCATCCGTATGCACCCAGACCAGCCCCTTCCCCACCCCTGCCGGCGAAGGCTTCGCCACCACCGGCTTCTGGTACGGCCGCGGCGCATCCGGCATCCCGCCCGCATCCGTCAACCGAGGAAACAGCCGCTCGCCCAGCTCCTCATAGCTGGCCTCAAACGGACAGCTCCCATCCCGCGCATGCACACACTCGCGGCAATAGACGCCGTTCGTATACCGCTCCAGGTTCTCCCGGTTGAAGATATACGCCTTGCTGCTGAACGTCGACGCAACCCACTGCCATGACAGGTTGTTGCTCGCCGGGTCGCCATCGAGCAGGTGCTCCAGAAACCACCGCGCCCCCGCCTGCCAGCGCACCCGCAACCAATGCACCAGGTAGGCCGACATCCACATTCGCGCGTGATTGTGCAGGTACCCGGTCTCGCGCAGCTCCCGCGAGAAGCCGTCCATGCACGCGAGCGACGTCGTCCCAGCAAGCACCGCGGCTGGCATCTCCGGCGCATAGTCACGCGCCTTGAAGCCCGTCTTCCACGCCTCGCGATCCTGCCAGACGCCTTCCCCAAGCTGAAAGTAGAGCCGCTGCCAGTAGTCGCGCCACGCAAACTCGTTGATCAGCTTGCCCGCCTGGCCGGCCTCGCGCACCGCACCGAGCGCATGGTCGCGCACCTCCGCCAGCGTCAGCACGCCGTGCCGCAGGTAGGGCGAAAGCCGCGTCACCTCGCCTGAAAGAAAGTTCCGGCTCCGTTCATACGCCTGCGGCTGCACTCCCGCCAGCACCGCGAGCGCCGCCCGCCGCCCACCCCGCGTCGCGCTCACCGCCGTATCCTCCGCAGCGAGCGAAGGCACCCGCGCCCGCAGCCACGCCACCAACTCCACCCGATCCTGTATCCCAGCCAACTCTTGAGCAGTCACAATGACCAGCCTACCGGTTCGACTAGGCAGCATATTGAGGAAGAACCGGCGTCTTTGTACTACACGCAAGACCTGCACAGGTCCTTGAAGAAAGCCGAGCATTTTTCCTGCAGAGTAAAGGCACTGTATTTTGGTATCCTCCCGCAGGATCCGCGGTCAAATCAGCGCGGCGCTCCTCGTCAACTGCCCTGCTCGGGAGGAATTCGCCCTTACCGGCAACTCTTCGCTTGGTAACAGCGTATTAATAGTTCAGGGGCCCACGGCTGATTGCCCTCCAGGAGCTCCAGGTGCGCCGGCCCATCTCTTCTTCATCCCGACGCAATTTTCTCCGCAACACGCTGACCTTCAGCGCGGCGGCCACCCTCGCCGGGTGCGGCAAGGGCAACTTCTTCGACATCCCCGGAACGGTCGACGCCGTCTCCGATCAGCCCTCGCACTTCCTCGCCATCGGCGACTGGGGCACCTTCGGCACCGACGTCGCGCAATCCTCGGTCGCCACCGGCATGCAGGCGTACGCCAAACTGCACAACCTCTCCACCGACGCCCTGCTGATGCTCGGCGATAACTTCTACGGCGACCTCCCCCAGGGCACTCTCGATCCGCGCTGGCAGTCCCAGTTCGAGCAGATGTATCCCGCGTCCTCCTTCAACTGCCCCGCCTTTGCCGTTCCCGGAAACCACGACTACCAGTACTCGCCCCAATCGAAGTTCGACGCCGAGTTGGCCTACCCCACCCTGAACACCACGCGCTGGACCATGCCGTCGCGCTACTACCGCTTTACCTACCCGGCCGTCGACCCGGTGATCACCTTCATCATGCTCGACAGCAACATGCTCGACGAGCCCGCGCAGCCATGGCCGCCGCCCAACGCCAGCTTCTACGCGCAATCAAACACTCAGCGCCTGGAGCAGCTCGCCTGGCTCACCGAGACCCTGAAGCAGCCGCTCAAGACCCCTTTCCTCGCCGTCATCGGGCACCACCCGCTGTACTCCAACGGACCCCACGGCGACAACCAGACGCTCATCCGCGACTGGGACCCGCTGCTCCGCCAGCACAAGGTTCACCTCTACATGGGCGGGCACGATCATGACCTGCAGCACCTTGAATTTGCCGGGCACCCAACGTCTTTCGTCCTCTCAGGCGCGGGCGGCGCGAGCCTCAACGAGGAACGAACCGAAGCCGCAGGGCGCGGACCCTTCTTCGACGAAGTCCACGGCTTTACGCACCTGCAGGTCCGCCGCGACCTGATGATCGTTCGGCACCTGAACGTTAAGGGCTATCTCCTGCACAAGTTCACCAAAACGCCAGATGGAACGGTGAACATCCTGAAGTAGAAATATAAGCGCCGCCTTTGTTGTCACTCCGTATCGAAGCGGAAAATGACAACAAACGGCGGCACTTGCATTTTGATTGTCATCCGTAGGGATCTGCGTTTCGACTGAACGCTGCACGACACCTGAAAAAAAGATTCTAGGAAGGCTTTGATCAAGTCTGCCGTTGCTTCTGAATAGGTCGAAGCTTTAGCCTCGACATCTGAATATTCAGCAAAGCTGGGCTTTAGCACCGGGGACTCATCTCTCATCGGACACGCCAGACTTGATCAGAAGCTCCCTAGAAAAGGTCTGATAGGTGCGTTCGTGATACTCCGTAGACAGCGCCAGGGCTAAAGCCCATTCGTTTCAATCGACTTATTCGTGGGACTAAAGTCCCACGCTTCCACCCAAGTACTGGATAGGAACTCTCTAGTTCCCGTACGTAGCATCCATATA
>CAXUDC010000039.1:17855-23635 GCA_964249685.1 uncultured Acidobacteriaceae bacterium | reverse complement strand
TCTTTGTGGGGGCCATGGCTTTACCTCGTACGATAGAAGGCTGCGGTGAGCTGCGGCGTTGCTCCAACTTGGTGTTACGAGTAGCTGTGTGCTGTCAGCTTTGAGCTATCAGCTTGAACGATCTCTTCCTAGTGGGTCTGATTAGGTTATTCATCTGCTTGCCTTTAGAGCGCCGGGGCTAAAGCCCCTTCAATCCACCAGGCTTGTTCGTGGGACTAAGTCCCACGCTTCCACCCGAGTACCTAATCAGAGTATCCCTAGCTCAGCTTGACCGACGCCGCGCGCTCGCTCTTGCCGGAGAACTCGCTCGCCTTGCCCTCCGCGTACGCCGCTGCGCCGAGCAGCGCGCAGGTATCGTCCAGAATCACGCGGACCGGGATCGCTTCGAGGATCGAGCGCATCCGGCCCTTATCCAGGAACGCGTCCGTAAAGGCGCCGTTCTGCAGCGTCTTCAGGATCTTGGGCGAGATGCCGCCGCCGAGATAGATTCCGCCCATCGCGAGCACCTTCAGCGCCACGTTGCCGGCCTCCGCCCCGTAGGCCGACGCGAACATCTGCATCGTCTCGTGGCAGATCTCGCTTGAGCCGTCCTCGGCACATTGGCCGATGACGGCGTTGGGGTCCTCGCTGGCGAGCCGATCCTTCAGCCAGGCCGGCTCTTCCATCTTCTGGTCGTCGCGCAGGAAGGCGTAGATATTTTTGATGCCGATGCCAGAGACGACGCGCTCGAACGACACGCGGCCGTCGAGCGTCTTGAGCAGGTAGCGCAGCAGCGCCATCTCCCGCTCACTGCGCGCGGCGAAGTCGGTGTGGCCACCTTCGGACGGTAGCGGGCGATGCGCCTTGCCGTCCCAGATCAGCAGCGCCTCGCCCAGCCCGGTGCCGGCCGAGATCAGGCCGCGATGCCCGACGGCAGCCGCGTCGCCCGTGTGCAGGGCGAAGATGGCGTCGCGTGCGAGCTCCGGGATGCCGTAGCCGTTGGCTTCCAGGTCGTTGATCAGGAAGATGTGCTCGATGCCGACGGAGGTTTGCAGCAGCCGCGCGTCGAGCGTCCAGGGCAGGTTGGTGAGCTTCAGGCGTCCGTCGCGCACGGGGCCCGGGCAGCCGAAGCAGGCGGCGGCGATCGACCCGAGATCCTCGGCGGGCCGGTCACCCTGGGGGCTGAGAAACTTCTTTACGACCTCGTCCAGCGAGGCATACTCATGAGCTGGGAACTTTTCGTCCCGGATGGGCGCAAGTTTGCCGTCGGCAAAGTTGTACAGCGCGAGATGAACCTTGGTACCGCCTACGTCCCCGGCAAGAATCATGTGGCTCCTCTGGTTCTACGCGAGTTTATTGCAGGTGCAGGACGGTTGTCCCGACAGCTACGCCTTCAGGCGCAAGCCCCGTGGCGGCGGCCTGGTCCAGCAGCAGGGTGAGCTTGCCGCTAGCCGGACGGATCAACTGCGCGGGCCAGGTCTCCGGGTCGTACGTGCCGGCCCAGACCGTCTTGATCATCTCCGCCTTTTCGCTGCCTTCGATCAGGAACGCCACCTCCCGGCCCTGCGTGATGACCGGCCAGGTAAGCGTCAGGCGCCAGGTATCCTTCTGGGGCACGTGGTTCGCGATGACAATGTTCGTCAGGTTATGCAGGCCCTCCGTGTGCGGAAAGAGCGACGCGGTGTGGCCGTCGGGGCCCAGGCCGAGAATGAGGAGGTCGAACGTGGGAGTTTCGGCGCCCTCGAGCTTGAAGGTGTTGCGAATCTCGGACTCGTAGCGGGCGGCTCCGTGCTCGGGGTCGAGCTCGCCTTCCATGCGGTGGACCTGCGCGGGCGGCAGCGGCACGGCGTCGAGCATTGCCTTCTTGGTCATGCCGAAGTTCGACTCGGGGTCCTCGGGGCCAACGCAGCGCTCGTCTACCCAAAAGAGCTGGAGCTTGCCCCACGGAACACGCGCCAGGTAGGGCTTGTGCGGGTTGGCGAGAAGCTCAAAGACGGCCTTGGGCGTGGCACCGCCGGAGATGGCGATGCGTGCCAGGCCCCGGGCGGCGACGGCCTGCTCGGCGGCACGGGTAAAGAGTTCGGCAGCGGCGACGGTGGCGGCTTCGGGATCTTTTGAGACCTGGACCGATATTTCGATGGGACGGGGCAAGGGCTCCTCCGGGGCTGAGTTGGGCGTCAGGTACGCTTTACATTTTGTAAAGCTGACTTGACATTTTGTCAAGTCAGCTTGTCGCTTTTCGATGCACGGAGTGCACTTTGGGCTACAGTTTCCGCCACTTTCGGCCGTCCGCTTTCAGCATTGCGTCCGAGGTGGGCGGTCCCCAGGTGCCGGCGGCGTAGTTGGGCAGGTCCTTGGTGGGGTTCTTGGCCCAGTCTTCGAGGATGGGCGTTATGAGCGCCCAGGTGGCTTCGACGCCGTCGCGGTGGGCGAAGAGCGTCGCGTCGCCGAGCATGGCGTCGAGCAGCAGGCGCTCGTAGCCGTTGGCCGAAGACACGCCGAAGGCCTCCGCGTAGGAAAAGTTCATGCTGACGGGCGAGATGGACATGTGCGGCCCGGGCAGCTTGGCCCCGAAGCGCAGTGTGATGCCCTCGTCCGGCTGGATGCGCATGGAGATGAAGTTGCTGCGGATGCCTTCGGCACCCTTGCCGGTCTCGTCCTGGAAGATGGAGAGCGGCGGCTGCTTGAACATGATGGTGACTTCGGTAACGCGCTTAGCGAGCCGCTTGCCGGCGCGGATGTAGAACGGGACGCCGGCCCAGCGCCAGTTTTCAATCTCAAGCCGCAGGGCCGCGTAGGTTTCGGTCTGCGAGCGCGGGTGCACGCGGTCTTCCTGGCGGTAGCCGGGGACCTGCTTGCCGTCGACGGTGCCGGGGCCGTACTGGCCGCGGACGGTGTCGGCGGGGTGGATGGGCTGGATGGACTTCCAGACCTTGACCTTTTCGGCGCGCACGGCGGAGGCCTCGAAGCTGACGGGCGGCTCCATGGCGACGAAGCTGAGCAGCTCCATGACGTGGTTCTGGACGACGTCGCGCAGGGCACCGGCGGTCTCGTAGAAGGGGCCGCGGCCTTCGATGCCGATCAATTCGGCGGCGGTGATCTCGACGTGGTCGATGTAGTTGCGGTTCCAGACGTTCTCGAAGATGCCGTTGGCGAAGCGGAAGACGAGGATGTTCTGCACTGTCTCCTTGCCAAGGTAGTGGTCGATGCGGAAGATCTGGTCCTCGTCGAAGACCTTGTTGACGTCATCGTTGAGCGCGCGGGCGCTGGCGAGGTCGTGGCCGAAGGGCTTCTCGATGATGGTGCGGACCCAGCAGGCGGAGCCCTGCGCGGGCTTGTTCATCTCGTGCTTGCCGAGCGCGTTGATGATGTCGGCGAAGTACTCGGGCGCGGTGGCCAGATAAAAGAGGCGATTGCCCTTGGTGCCGGATTTCTCGTCGATGCCGGCGAGCAGGTCCTTCAGGCCCGCGTAGCCTGGGTCGTCGTCGAAGTTCATGGCGAAGTAGCTGATCTTCGAGACGAAGGGCGCGAGGTTCTCCTCGTCTTCCTTGACGCCGCCGCCGGCGAGGATGCCGTCTTTCATGTCGGGCGCGAAGCTGGTCTCGAGCGCGCGGCGGGCGACGCCGACGACGGAGATCTCGTTCGGCAGCAGGCCGCCCTGCTCGAGGTGGTAGAGCGCGGGCAGGAGCTTGCGCTTGGTGAGATCGCCGGACGCGCCGAAGATAACGATGATGCAGGGGTCGGGCTTGCGCTCCGGCTTTTGCGGCGTGACGGGAGCGGCGGGGCTGGCTTTGACTTCAGGAATGGCCATAGTGTCCTTTATAACGCAGATGACGCCCGTCTGCGCGTGTTGATGCTACGCGGCTTGTGGGAGAATTCTCCTGCTGGCGAGCACGGCATCGCAGGCGTCGAGGCCGGCGCTGACAATGTCCGAGAAGATGGTGAGGATGCCGCTGTTCACCGGGCGTCGCCAGCGGGGAAGTCGGCGTTGATAGCGGTCTCGCGGCCGGCTTCAAGGTCCTTGTGCCACTGCTCGAGGCGTGCGGTCATGCGCTCGAAGGCACTCTTGCCGAGCAGGAGGTGCTTGGGTGCGATCTCGGCTTCGACGGCGGCGATCATGGCGGCGACGGCGCGGGCGGGGTTGCCGGCCTGCTTGCCGTCGTTGTCGGTGAAGTACTGGCGGGCCTTGCCGGCGGTGGTTTTGTAGTCTTCGATCACGTTTGCGGCTATGGCACCGGAGCGGCCGAGGAAGTCGGTGCGGAAGGGGCCGGGCTCGACGACCGTTACCTTGATGCCGAGCGGGGCGCACTCGCCGGTGAGCGCTTCCGACAGGGCTTCGACGGCAAACTTGGTGGCGTTGTAGTAGCCCAGGCCGGGCGTCGCGATGAGGCCGCCGATAGAGGACAGGTTGAGGATGTGGCCAGATTTTGCGGCGCGCATATGCGGCAGGATGGCGCGCGTGACGCGGAGGAGGCCGAAGACGTTGGTCTCGAAGACCTGCGCGATCTCGGCTTCGCTGGGTTCTTCAAGCGCGCCGACGAGGCCGTAGCCGGCGTTGTTGACGAGGACATCGATGCGACCGAACTTCGCGATAGCGGCTGCCACGGCGGCGTCTACGGTGGCTTGTTTGGTGACGTCCAGCTCGAGGGCCAGGCCGTTGTCGCCCAGGGGAGAGATCTGCTCGGGCTTGCGGGCGGTGGCGACTATGTACTGACCGTCCTGGACGAGCTTTTCTGTCAGGACTTTGCCGAAGCCGGTGGAGGCACCGGTGATGAACCAGACGCGTTGCGGGGTTTGCTCACTCATGGGGTATAGGACGCGGTTGGAACCGGATGCGATGCGTGATTTCAGAAGGCGGCGGAGGTGGGTGCCCCATGTCTCGCTTCTGAGACGTGGGTTGGAGTGCCGGGGAGTTTCGTGGCGGTCCGCCCACCTCTCAGCATCGAGAGATGGGGCACCCGGTTGTGCCTCTCGACTGTCGCTGAAGGTGTAGTGCTGGTTTGAACCGCAGATTCCTTCGCTTCGCTACGGAATGACAAGAAAAAGACCCATCCCTAACTTCCGAGCATGCGACTCGTTAGGACCGGTATTGAACGTTGCAGTGACTAACCCTGAAGCCTCATCTTGATGGTTTCGGCCAACGCTCAGCTTTGTCCCTCTGAGACACTCCAGAGCACTATCGCAGATCTATTACTCCGCAGCACGGATGCGGCTTACTCAAGGGGAGATTTCTTCAATCCAATCTTGTCACTCACTTCCATGGGCACGCGGCAGCCGTTTAGGAAGAGACCGAGCATGTTGAACCAGGCGATCATCAGAATGAGCTTGCGTGTGATCTCGTCGCCGTGGCTCTCCAGAAGGGCTCTCAAGGTCATGTCGGTCAGCGTGCCAGTTGTGCACATCTCATCAGTGGCCGTGCAAGCGAGGGCGCATTCCGGCGATAACCCTACGACAGCGCCGAGTGTTCCGATGTGGTTGATTTCGGCTTCAGTCAAGCCGTTATTCCGCGACATCGGCACGTTGGCCTGCCACTCATATGGCACATTCAGCACGGTTGCTGCACGGAGAATAATGGTTTGCCGAAGCTTGGGATCTACACCCTTAGCCGCAAAGACTGCTTTGACCAGACCTAATGTTGCCGCGCACATGTCGTCGCAGCCGGCAAACATCTTCTCCACATTCAAAGCCTTCGCAGGGTCATAGGTTGACCCAAGCACCTGACGCATCTTGTCATCGGATGGTAAGGGTATCGAGACAGCAAAATTGTAAGGGGTTGGTCCAGGCATGGTCTTCTCCGTCTC
>CAXUDC010000039.1:0-17755 GCA_964249685.1 uncultured Acidobacteriaceae bacterium | reverse complement strand
TCGAGGCTAAAGCCTCGACCTATCCCAGAAGCAACGGCGGACTTAGTCGGGCTAGGCGTGGAGTTCGGTGACGCCGTTGTCGCCGGCGACGAGGGCGAGGTGGGACATGCCGAGGAAGAGGCCGTGCTCGACGACGCCGATGATGGCGCGGATGTCCGCGGCGGTGCGGGCCGGGTCCAGGATCTGGGTGCAGGCGCAGTCGAGGATGTAGTTGCCTTCGTCGGTCAGGTAGGGGCCTTCGCCGGTTTTGGCCTGGCGCTGCCGGGGGTTCAGGCCGAGGGCTTGCAGGCGGGGCAGGACCAGGGGCAGGGCCATCTTGATAACCTCTACCGGCAGGGGAAAGTGGCCGAGGTGGGGGACGATCTTGGTGGAATCGACGACGACGATGAAGCGCTGGGCGGCGCTGGCGACGATTTTTTCGCGTAGCAGCGCACCGCCGCCGCCCTTGATGAGGGACAGGCCCTGCGCAGTGACCTCGTCGGCGCCGTCGACGTAGAGGTCGAGCTCAGGGAGCTGGTCGAGGGTGGTGATATCGATGCCGAGTTGCCGGGCCAGCTGGAAGGAGGCGTCGGAGGAAGCTACACAGCGGATTTGTAGGCCCTGCGCTACCTTTTCGGCGAGGGCGCGGATGAAGAGGGTGGCGGTGGTGCCCGTGCCGAGACCGACGCGCATGCCGGGCGAGATGAACTCGACGGCGCGGGCAGCTACGGCGGCTTTGGCTTGGTCCTGGGTCATAAGGGGCGGTTTGGGGCAGGGTATGGGAGTGAAAGACGGGTTGAGACAGTTAGTCTTGCCAGTCTTCTTCTGGGGGGACGGAGTCTTCGTAGGTGGGCTGGAGGCTGGTGGTGCGGTCCGCAGGCTGGTCTTCTTCGACCAGCTTGCGAACCATCTCGCGTTCGGAGTCGACCATTACTTTTTGACCAGTTTCTTGGCGGCTTCGACGACGGCGGAAGCCGAGATGCCGAGCTTGTCCTGCACGAGCGGCGCGGGGGCAGAGGCACCGAAGCGGTCTAGGCCGATCGCAATACCGTCGCGCCCGATGTACTTCCACCAGCCCATGGTGGCGCCGGCTTCGAGCGAGAGCTTGGGGATGCCGTGCGGGAAGAGCTCGAGGATGTAGTCCTCGCCCTGCTCTTCGAGGATCTTGAAGCTGGGCATGGAGATGACCGTGGCAAGGATGCCGGCGTCCTTGAGTTCGAGCGCGGCCTTCATGATCATTGCGACCTCAGAACCCGTCGCGACGAGGATGATGTCCCTGCCGAAGTGCTCGAGCACGTACGCGCCCTTGCGGGTGCCGGCGTTTACCTTGTACTTTTCGGCGTCGAGCACGGGCAGGTCCTGGCGGCTGAGCGCCATGAAGCTGGCCGAGGGGCGCTCGAGCGCGAGCTGCCAGCAGGCGGCGGTCTCGTTGGCGTCGGCGGGGCGGAAGTCGGTGAGCTGCGGGATGGCGCGCAGGGCCATCAGGTGCTCGATGGGCTGGTGCGTGGGGCCATCCTCGCCGAGCCCGATGGAGTCATGCGTAAAGATGTAGAGCGAGTGCGAGGACTGCAGCGCGCCCATGCGCAGGGCGGAGCGGCAGTAGTCGGAGAAGGTGAAGAAGGTGCTGCCGAAAGGGATGAGCCCGCCGTGCGCGGCCATTCCGTTGACCGCGGCCATCATGCCGAACTCGCGGACGCCGAAGTAGACGTTGCGGCCCTTGGGGTCGACGTGGAAGCTGGGCGAATCCTTGAAGATGGTCTTGGTGGAGCTGGTGAGATCGGCGGCACCGCCGAAGAGCTCCGGCACGACCTTGGCGATGGCGTTCATGACGGTCTGGCCGGCGTTGCGGGTGGCGACCGGTTTGTCGGTTGGGAAGACGGGGATTTCCTTCTCCCAGCCTTCGGCCAGCTTGTGCGAAACGACGCGCTTGTACTCCTCGCCGAGCTTGGGATAGGCCTTTGCGTAGGCATCGAACTTGGCCTCCCACTCCTTGCGGGCGGCCTCGCCCCTGGTCTTGCACTTGTCCCAGACGGCCTGGGCTTCGTCGGGGACGTAGAAGCTCTTGTCCTCGGGCCAGCCGAGGTTCTTCTTGGTGGCCTTGGTGGCGTCGGGGCCGAGCGCTTCTCCGTGGACCTTCTGGGAGCCGGCCTTGGGACTGCCGTAGCCGATGACGGTGCGGACGCGGATGAGGCTCGGCTTGGCGGTCTCGGCTTTCGCGGCGTTGATGGCGTGTTCGAGCGCGACGAGATCGTTGCCGTCGTCGACCATCTGGACGTGCCAGTGGTAGCCCTCGAAGCGCTTGGTGACGTCCTCGGTAAAGCTGAGGCTGGTGGGGCCGTCGAGCGAGATGAGGTTGTCGTCATAGAGCACGATGAGCTTGCCCAGGCCGAGCGTGCCGGCGAGCGACGAGCTCTCGTGCGAGAGGCCTTCCATCAGGTCGCCATCGCCGCAGAGGACATAGGTGAAGTGGTCCACGGGGATGTGGTTGTTGTAGGTGCTGGAGCTGTCGCCGGCCTGGTTGTAGGTTGCCGCGAGATGCTTTTCTGCAATCGCGAGCCCGACGGCTTCGGCGAAGCCCTGGCCGAGGGGCCCGGTGGTGACTTCGACGCCGGGGGTTTCGCCGTACTCCGGGTGGCCAGGGGTGTGCGAGCCCCACTGGCGGAACTGCTTGAGCTGGTCGATGGGCAGGTCGAAGCCAGCCAGGTGGAGCGCACCGTAGAGCAGCGCGGAGGCGTGGCCGTTCGAGAGCACGAAGCGGTCGCGGTCGCTCCAGAGCGGCTCCTTCGGGTCGAACTTCATGAACCTGGTGTAGAGCAGAAACGCGATGGGCGCGCAGCCGAGCGGGGCGCCCGGGTGGCCGGACTTGGCCGCCTCTACCTGGTCGACGGCGAGGAAGCGGAGGGCGTTGATTGCTAGCTGGTCGAGTTCTTGCTGCCGGGGATCGCTCATTCTGCTCTGGTCCTCTTCAATTCATTCGTACAGGTGCGGTGCGGAGCTGTCTGGTCCCAAAGACCTGCGGGTACGCTCGGAATAGTGTATTACGACATGGGCTTTGTGTCGGCGGGCATGGTGGGGGCGGCGTCCGGACGCAGGGTCAGGTCGACGTTGTGGCCGAGCCAGCGCTCGGGGGTGTCACCGCTTGGAGGCCAGTAGAGGGTAAAAGACAGGTGGCTGGGGCCGCCGTCCTGCTGCGTGGGCGTCTTGACGTCCGCGTAGGAGCCCGGGTAGCCGACGACGTGCGAGTTGACGGTGATGGTCGTCTTCCAGTCGTCGAGCGTGTAGAGGACGTTGAAGCGGAGCAGGTCAACGACGCGCAGGGTGAAGCCGGCGGTGACCTCCGCGATGGGCCTGGCGACCTGGTAGATCTCGATCATGTTGCGGAAGGTGCGGGTACCGGGGGCGACGGCGTAGCGCTCGGCGACGACCGAAATGGTGTCGAAGATCTTGCCGTCGACGACCGAGCGCAGCAGCTTGAGGTACTCCGCGTGAGCCCAGACGAGCGGCTGCGCGGAGCCTGCGGAGCGGCCTTCGTACATGCCCTCGGCGGGAATGTCCTCGTGGTCCCAGACCTGCTCGGGCAGCATGCCGCCGACGGAAGAGAACTTCTCGTAGGCGGTGATAAAGGGCTTGACGTCGTGGCCGGCGGCGAGCTCGTAGTGGGCGCGCTCGCCGCCCAGCAGAGGCCAGGCACGGCCCTGTCCCCAGCCGAGGTAGGGCCCGCCATCCTTCTTCTGGCCGTAGCCGTCATGGTTGTAGCGACGCCAGCAATCGCCGTAGGGCGTCTCGTACTTCAAGCAGGCGTCGACGACCTTGAGGGTTTCGGCGATGAGCGGGTCGTCGGCGCGGCGGATGCCGTAGCGGACGAGCTCGAGGAAGCCGCCGTCGACGACCTCGCGGGCGTCGAAGTCGGCGGTTTCACCCGGCCCGCGGTTGGCGAGATGGATGAAGCCGGGGGGGATGGCGGGGTTGTGGAAGGGCTCGCCCGGGGCCGGCGGACGGATGCGCATGTAGTGGCGCTTGACGCCGGGCAGCAGCACGCCGTCCTCGGTGGTGGTCCACTCGTCCAGGTGCGCTTCGATCCAGTCGGCGTAGGTTTGCAGGAAGTCGGCGAGCTCGGTCGCCTTGGAGGCGCGGGCGATGTCGGCCGCGCAGACCAAGCCCGAGATGACGGCCGCGAGCGTCGAAGGCGAGTAGCCGGCGTTTTCTTCCCAACGCTCCTGCTGGGTGACGGGCGCGTACCGGACCAGGAAGGCGGCGGCGCGCTCGACGAAGGAAAACACGTCGAAGACACCCAGGCCGTCGAGCTTCCAAAGGCGCCAGGCGAGGATGATCGGGAACGCCACCTCGTCGAGCTGGATGCCGTTCCAGTAGGCCGCGCCGTCGATCCAGAAGTTCTGCGCGAAGCCGCCGTCGGCGCGCTGCGTGCAGGCCAGGTAGACGAGCGCGCGGCGTGCGGTTTCGATGCGTCCGCAGGCCAGCAGCGCGGTCGCGGACTGCACCATGTCGCGCGTCCAGACCAGGTGATAGCCGCCCAGGTCGTCGTCGCTCTTGGCCGCGCCCCAGGGGATGGACGCGGACGCGATGAAGGCGCCCGAGTAGGTCTTGTCCTCGTGGGTCAGGATGATGTTGTGGCTGATGCGCATCAGCCGGCCCTTGTCCATGGAGGCCGCGGCCAGCTCCTTCGGTGCGACAGCGCGGCGCCACTGCTCGATGAAGCGTTTGGCGTGCACCTCGTACGGGGTCGAGAGCGTCTGCATCATGCCGGACAGCGCCGCGTGATGACCTTCGCCGAACGCGATGGCGATGGTGAACTCGCGGTTGCGCGCGACATCGATCTCGCCGGTCAGGGCCAGGTTGCCGTCCAGCGCCTGGCCGAACTGCCACTTCATCTTCATGTGCGCGGAGAGGTCCTGGTAGCCGTCGCTGGTGCCGACGTAGCCGCACGAGGTGCGCGAGAAGCCGCAGTCCGCTCCCAGCGCGAGCGACGTGCCGTTCCTCCAGGCCAGCAGCGAGCGCTGGCCGGCGACCATGATCGACCGCGCCGAGTTGCCTGTGCCGCCGCCATCGAGATGCGGGGCGAGCAGGACGTAGCACTTCAGCCGCGAGAGCACGGCCTCGTCGCCGGCGATCTTGACGTTCATCAGCACGACGGGGTGATGCGGGTCGGAGACGAACTCCTTGGTGACCGTGTAGCGCCCGTCCAGGTCCGCGGCCACGACGCGCACGATAGGCGCGTCAGGGTCGGTGTAGTGGAAGTCATACTCGAAGTCGCGTTTTTCTTCGTGGAAGAAGGTCTCTTCATCGGTGAAGAGCAGCTCCATGTCGCGCATCTGCGGGCGGTCGATGGTCGGAAAGTAGACCTCGTTCAGGGTGCCGTGCGAGACCGTAAACCAGACCCGGCTTGAGGCCGAATAGGCGGTCGCGACCGCGTCCTTCTTGGACGAGGTCCAGCGCGGCTCGACGCCAGGACTGCCGAAGGCGGGTCCGTCATCGTTCAGCCAGCTGTATTGTTGGATGGAGTTCGTGTCGTCGACCATTGGCTCATTAGAAACCAAAAAGCGGTTTTGCGTTGTGAAGTTTTTGGTTATGGCCGTCGCGCTCAGCATTTGTGATTTCCGCTCGCAACAGTTGCGCTTTAGCATCGCGACTGGCGGAACCCGCATCTCAATCCGCGTACGCTCCCGACGGAGCAGGAGATTCCTGATGGCATTCGAAGTCCCCGCACTGACGTATGACTACGCAGCCCTTGAGCCGTTCATCGACGAAGCGACGATGAAGCTGCACCATGACAAGCACCACCAGACCTACGTGACGAACCTGAATGGCGCGATCGAGTCCAACCCCGCGCTCGCGGGCAAGAGCCCGGAAGAGCTGATCACGAACCTGGACGCGGTGCCCGAAAAAGCCCGGGCGACGGTGCGCAACAACGGCGGTGGCCACGTGAACCACACCATGTTCTGGGAGATCATGAAGCCGCACGGCGGCGGCGAGCCGATGGGCGAGATTGCCGACCTGATCAAAGACGCGTTCGGCTCGTTCGAGAACTTCAAGAAGCTGTTCAACGAGACGACGGCGAAGCAGTTCGGCTCCGGCTGGGGCTGGCTGATCATCAAGGACGACAAGCTCGAGATCGTGACCACGCCCAATCAGGACAACCCACTGATGCAGGGCTCGTACGCCATCCTGGGCAATGACGTGTGGGAGCATGCGTACTACCTGAAGTACCAGAATAAGCGCCCGGACTACTTGGCGGCGTGGTGGAATACCGTGAACTGGGAGGCTGTAAACAAGCGGCTCGAAACGGCAAAGTCGTATAAGAAGTAGGTGAGTTGGCGTTTCGTTGGGCGTGGTGCTAGTCCAGTCGGATGGCAGATCTCTACGGGATGACAACAAAATACCAAGGCCTTTGGTTGTCATTCCGTAGCGTAGCGCAGGAATCTGCGGCTTGGATCGGCACCATCCGTCAAAGGAGAAGGTTCGGTGCAGGACCCTATCAGACCCAAAGCCCCACGTCGGGCCGCGACGTTGCTTGGCCGAGTGGTTGCGGCAGTCATCGTCCTTGCGGTCGCGAGTGTGGGGCCGATCCTGCTCTCCGCGCGGCACCTACACCTGTACTTCAATCTCTACGGTGACAACGTCTACGCGCCCGGGACCTGGCTCACGGTAGAAGACTCTCATCCGCTGGATGAGGCCATCTATGCCGGCACCTGGCTGCCCGCGGGCGACAGCGTACACACCACCTTCGCGGATGGCACGCCTTACGAATTTGGCAGCTATTCCCGGCTGGTGCTGCGGCCGGACCATACCTTTGAGCTGAGCCGCCTGGGCAAGTACGACGGGAACAGCCGGCTGCTCTGCCTGCTTTCGGAGCAGGGCACCTGGCAGGTACGGCCTCCGCAAAACGACCGGGTCGCGGTGGAGCTGAACGCCGCTACCCTGCCTGCGCGGCCGCTAGTGGAGCGCAGCGTAGTCCAACAACGGACGGAAGAACAGTGGTCCGCGGCCTTCGACGCAGCGAAGGATGACGCCACCAGCCACGACCTGGCAGTGGCGCGCGACAACCAGCAAGCCTGCGACACTTCCCTGCCCGTGATGGGCTACTTCCTGTTCTATCTGGCGCGCCGCGGTTCTTCGTTTGCGCTCTACCAGCCGGCCGGCGTGGCCAATTATGATCTCACCGCGAAGGCTGTCCTGCTGGTCCGGCAAGGCACCAAGTGACAGCAGGTCTGGCCCGTTTTCCATCCCATCATCACCCGCAAGGGCGCTCAGGAGTCTTCAGACGCCTCTAGCGCGTCCAATGAGAAAACGCACGAAGCCTGCGGCACTGCCGGGAGACCACCAGACCCATGTGGATTGTAAAACTAGCGCTGCGGCGCCCCTACACCTTTGTGGTGCTCTCGCTGTTGCTCTTCCTGCTCGGCGTCGGCTCAGCGATCGAAGCCCCGAAGGACATTTTTCCCTACATCGACATTCCAGTCGTCACGATCGTGTGGACTTACGCCGGCCTGACGCCGGCCGAGATGGAAGGCCGCGTCGTCACGGTCTGTGAACGCGCCCTGACCACCACCGTCAACGACATCGAACACTCCGAATCCGAGTCCTACCAGGGCATCGCTGTCATCAAGGTCTACTTCCAGCCCGACGTAAAGGTCGAACTCGCCTTCGCACAGGTCACCTCCGTCGTGCAGACCATCCTGCGCACGCTGCCGCCGGGCTCCTTTCCGCCGCTGATCCTCAAGTACGACGCGTCGTCGGTCCCGATCGTGCAGCTTTCGCTCTCCGGCCAGGGCCTGTCGGAGGCCGACCTCTACGACCTCGGCATCTCGTTCATTCGTCCGCGCCTGGCCAACGTGAAGGGTGCGGCCGTCCCCTTGCCCTACGGAGGTAAAGTTCGGCAGATCATGGTCGATACCGACCCGGACCTGCTCAACTCGCACCACCTCTCTGCCTCCGACGTTTCGATCGCGATCAACCAGCAGAACCTGATCCTGCCCGCCGGTACGGCGCGGCTGGGCGACCGGGAATACGTCGTCAAGCTGAACAGCTCGCCCGGCGAGGTCTCGGCCCTCAACGACCTGCCCATTCGCGCTTCGAACGGCTCGGTCGTCTTCATCAAGGACGTCGCGAACGTGCGCGAGGGCTATGCAGTGCAGACCAACATCGTGCGCACGAACGGCCAGAAGGGCGCGCTGCTCACCGTGCTCAAGAACGGCAAGACCAGTACGCTCGACATCGTGGACGGCATCAAGAAAGCGATCCCCCGCGTCACCGCCGGCCTGCCGCCCACGCTGAAGGTCAAGCCGCTGTTTGACCAGTCCATCTTCGTCCGCGACTCCATCTCGGAGGTCGCACGCGAGGCAGCCATTGCCGCCGCGCTCACCGGCCTAATGATCCTGCTCTTCCTGGGCTCGTGGCGCTCGACCCTTATCGTCTGCACATCGATCCCGCTATCGATCGCGACCTCGCTCGTCATCCTGACCGCGCTCGGCGAGACCATCAACGTGATGACACTTGGCGGCCTCGCGCTCGCAGTCGGCATCCTGGTCGACGACGCGACCGTCGAGATCGAAAACACGCACCGCAACATGGCGGAGAGAAAGCCCCTGGTCCGCGCCATCCTGGACTCCGCCCAGCAGGTCGCCGCGCCTGCATTTGTCTCGACGCTGTCGATCTGCATCGTCTTCATCCCGGTCGTGCTGCTGACCGGCGCGGCAAAGTTCCTGTTCACGCCGCTCGCCATGGCCGTCGCGTTTGCCATGATGGCGTCCTACTTTCTCTCGCGCACGCTCGTGCCGACCATGATGCACTTCCTGCTGCCGGCCGAGATCGACCTCTATACCGACGAGCAGGCCAGCAAGCGCGAAGAAAAGAGCAACTTCGTCTGGCGCTGGCACATGAAGTTCGACCATGCCTTTGAGAAGGGACGCGAGCATTATAAGGGTGCGCTCGAGTGGTGCCTGAACAACGCCGCGCTGACCCTGATCCTGTTTGGCGGCTTCGTCGTGCTCTCGCTGCCGCTGCTCTTCTTTATCGGCGAGGATTTCTTCCCCTACGTCGACTCCGGCCAGATGCGCCTGCACGTCAACCCGCCCGAGGGCCTGCGCATCGAGGACTCCGAGCAGTACTTCGCTTTGATCGAACGCGAGATCCGCAAGATCATCCCGCCGGAAGAGACCGAGCTCATCCTCGACGATATCGGCCTGCCCAATGGCGGCATCAACCTCGCCTTCGGATCGAACGCGACTATCTCGAACTCGGATGGCGAGATCCTGATCTCGCTCAAGCCCGGCAAGCGCGATACGACCAAGTACATGCGCCTGCTGCGGGACGACCTCTCGACCAAGTTTCCGGGCGGCACGTTCTTCTTCACGCCCGCCAACATCACCAATCAGATCCTCGACTTCGGCCTGCCCGCGCCGATCGATGTGGCCGTCGTGGGCCGCGGCAAGGGCAACTATGAACTTGCGCAGAAGATTCTGAAGCGCATCGCGGCCATCCCAGGCGCGGTCGATGTGCACCTGCACCAGCAGGTCTCCTACCCTACCTTGCAGGTCAACGTAGACCGCACCAAGGCGCGGCAGATCGGCCTGACCCAGCAGGACGTCGCGCAATCGACGCTCGTCTCGCTGACCGGCACCGGGCAGACCGCGCCGAACGAGTGGCTCAACCCGCTGAATGGCGTCAACTACCAGATCGTCACGCAGACCCCGATCTACCGGATCGAGGATCTGCCCGCGCTCGCCCGCACGACCGTCACCTCACCCAACGGCAACGTGTCGCAGCTGTTGGGCAATCTCGCCACCTTCCGGCGTGACGAGTCGCCCATCATCATCGACCACTATAACATCCAGCCGACCTTCGACATCTACGCCGACGTCGACCATCGCGACCTGGGCGGCGTCGCCGGCGAGATCCGCAAGATCATCAAGGACGAGACAAAATCGCTGCCGGTCGGCACCACGCTCGAGCTCCGCGGCGAGGTCGATACCATGTCGAAGTCGTTCCTGCGCCTCGGCATCGGGATCATCTTCGCGCTCGGCCTGGTCTACCTGCTGATGGCGGTCAACTTCCAGTCCTGGCTCGATCCGCTGATCATCCTGATGGCGATTCCGGGAGCCTTCAGCGGCATTCTGTGGATGCTCTTCATTACCCAGACCACCTTCAGCGTGCCCAGCCTGATGGGCGCGATCATGACGATCGGCGTTGCGACCGCGAACTCCATCCTGATGGTCGTCTTCGCCAATGACGAGCGCGTCGCCGGCAAGGACCGCATGGAAGCCGCGCTCAGCGCAGGCTACACGCGCCTGCGCCCCGTGCTGATGACGGCGCTCGCGATGATCATCGGCATGCTGCCCATGTCGCTTGCGCTGGGTGAAGGCGGCGAGCAGAACGCACCGCTCGGCCGCGCCGTTATTGGCGGCCTGCTGCTCGCGACCATCGGCACCCTTTTCATCGTTCCCGTCATCTACTCCCTGCTGAAGAAGGAGGCACCGGTTGACTATGACCAGGCCATTGATGAAGAGTACGGGCCCGTCACCGAAGCCAACAACTCCCTGGGCAAAGCCGTAGCCGGCCAGCCTCAACCCGCATAGGGCAGCTCCGTTTCCATGCGTAGGAGATCCACTACTAGCTTTACACGTTGGTCCTTTGCCCCTTTTATCCTTTCTTTATCCGTCTTGTCCGTGCACGTACTTGCCTTAGGAGCACCTTCCCCGCATGCCCACCGATCCCCACGACGAACACCCCCGCCTCTCCGACGGCCGTGAAGGCCTCGGCGATGCGTTCGCGCAGCCCGTTCCGCCCGCCCAGCGCGAGCTCGGCGAAGAGTTCGCGCACCAGACCGAATACGACGGCAAGACGCTGGGCGAGCAGTTCGCCGAGCCCGGATACGCCGACCGGCAATCGGTCGCGAGCGCCTTTGCCGACCCCGACTCGATCGACGACCGCAAGCTCGGCAAGAGCTTCGACGAGAAGACCTCCAGCGCGAAGAAGCACCGCAAGCCGCTCGCCGAGACCGTGGCCGAGCCCTTCAAAAAGCCCGAGTCGCGCAAGATCTTCTACTGGGTCGCGGCCGGCGTGGTCTGCCTGATGCTGCTCGCGCTGCTCATCGGGTTCCTGCCGCGGCACGCCGAGGCCAGGGACTCGAAGAAGGAGTCGGCGCGCAGCGAGGACGAGCCCGAGGTGGAGGTAATGAAGGTGGAGCGCGACCCGGGTGGGTCCGGCCTGGTCGTCCCCGGCACCACGATCCCGCTCACGCAGTCCTCCGTCTATGCCCGCGCCAACGGCTACCTGAAGGCGCGCTTCGTCGATATCGGCGACCATGTGCGCAAGGGGCAGTTGCTGGCCATCATCGACGCGCCGGACCTCGACCAGCAGGTCGACCAGGCACGCGAGCAGGTGCGCCAGGCCAACGCGCAGCTGGACCAGCAGAAGACCCAGCTCGCACTGAACAAGATCACCAACGACCGCTACCAGGCGCTGGTCGCACGCGGTGTCTTCTCGCGCCAGGACGGCGACCAGCAGCAGGCGAACTACCAGTCGCAGATCGCCAATGTGGGCTCCGCCGCGCGCAACGTCGATGCCTTCCAGGCCAACCTGCGTCGCGTTATCGCGCTGCAGGGCTACGAGCGCGTGACCGCACCATTCGACGGCATCATCACGCAGCGCAACGTCGATAACGGCGACCTGATCTCCACCAGCGGCTCGGCCGGCGGCCAGGCTCCAAACACGATGGCAACCCAGTCCACGTCCTCCGGCACCACGCAGTCCGGCGCGACCAACACCTCCGGCTCGAGCGGCAACGCCAGCACGCTCGCGACGCCTTCGACCGGCGGCGGCGGCAACGGCGGCCCGCTGTTCACCATCGCCCAGGCGAACCGCCTGCGCATCCTGGTCTCGGTGCCCGAAGGCTACGCGTCGCTGGTCAAACCCGGCTTCCACACGCAGCTCAGCTTTCAGGAGCTGCCCAACCAGGTCTTCCATGGCGACGTGAGCCGCAACGCGGGCTCGATCGACCAGAACACGCGTACGCTGCTGACCGAGATCCAGATCGACAACAGCGCGGGCAAGCTGATGCCCGGCATGTATGCGGTCGTCACCTTCGACACGCCCAAAGGCGTCGGCCCGCTGATGGTCTCGGGCGACGCGATTGCGATTCGCCAGGACCAGCCCACTGTGGCCGTCATCAAGAACGGCAAGGTGCAGCTCACGCCCGTCACCATCGGCCGCGATTATGGCCCAGAGGTGGAGATCGTGCGTGGGCTGGAGGCAGGGGACCTTGTCGCCACAACCTTTACCGACCAGATCCGCGAAGGCGCCAAGGTCACGACCAAGCCCGACAAGCAGCAGGCCGAAAAGGAAGACCAGCAGCCCTCCGCCGCGAAGCCGCAGCCGCCCGGGGGTTCCACGCAGTATGGCGACCCCGGCATCGAAGACCAGGACATGCAGGGGCAGAGCGCCAAGCCACAGCAGAAGGGCGGAGGTGGCGCTAAGAAGGCCAATCCCAAGGGCGAAAGCAAGCAATGACAAAGCCCTTGAAATCACATAGAACGAAACACCGGGTGCCCCACTTCTCGCTTCTGAGAGGTGGGTTGGGGGCGGCAGTCCTACTCACCGCCGGCGCCCGTTCCCAGCAGCCCCCTCCGCAGCCGCCCCTGCCGGAGCCCCAGCAGGTCAAGCAGCGTGTGGCCGCAACCCCCACCGAGCCGAGCCTGCCGGACGTACCGGCCATTTCGACCTACAGCGCGCCGGTGGCGACTACCGACGCCGGAACCCTCGCGGTACTGCCCCTGCGTTCATCGCCCACGGGACTGGACACGCCACACTACTTCGGTCCGTTTCACCGCGCGAAGGTTCCCCAGCTCTTCTCCGGCAACGGCGACCGGCTACGCTCGCTGGTGCGCAATGGCAAGCTCTATCTGTCGGAAAAGGATGCCATCGCGCTTGCGATCGAGAACAATCTCGATGTCGAGATCGAGCGCTACAACCTGCTGCTGGCCGATACCGACCGCCGCCGTGCCGCGGGCGGGGGCAATCTGCGCGGCATCGACTTTACCATCCAGGAGCCGCCGAACGGCGTCGGCGGCCCGGGCTCGCCGCTGCTGAACACGACCGCGATTAACCCGAACCCGACCACGCCGACCGTCACCGACCTGACCTCGCTGAACTCCGCCACGCAGCTGACGACGAACCTGGCCGGCAACTCCACCGCGACGGCGCTCTACGCGACCGGCCCGGCGGTCCCGCTGTTCGACCCCAACCTGTTCCTTTCCGCGGGCTACCTGCGCCGTTCGAACACCGTCACCCTGACCTCCACCACCGGCACCACGACCGGGACGGGAACGGGAACGGCCGGCTCCGGCGGCACGTCGACGCAGCCGCAGGCGCTCGACTATGTGGCCGCCAACATCTCCTACCTGCAGGGCTTTCGCACCGGTGGGCAGCTCGAGGCGACGGCCAACAACGACTCGCAGGTGATCTACGGATCGAGCTCGAGCGAGGATCCCTTCTCGCGGCCAAGCACGTCGGTCACGTTCACGCAGCCGCTGCTGCGCGGCGCGGGCTCGGTGAACCTGCGCTACATCCGGATCGCGAACGAGAACCGCAAGGTCTCGCGCCTGCTGTTCGAGCAGCAGGTGCTCGAAACCGTCTACGGCGCCTCGCGGATCTACTACGATCTGGTCTCGCTAGGCGAGAACGTCGGGGTCAAGCAGGAGGCGCTGCGCGCGGCGCAGAGGCTAGAGCGGGACGACCAGGCGCAGGTGGATTTCGGCACGCTGGCCCCGATCGAGCTCGTGCGGGCCAAGGCGCTGGTCAGCTCGAGCGAGTTCGACCTGACCCAGGCGCAGGGGCTCTACCGCTCGCAGGAGGTGATCCTGCGTAACCTGCTGACGCGCGCGGACTCGCCCGTGTTCAACGCCGGGTACACGGAGATTGTGCCGACCGATCGCATCACGGTGCCGGCCGCGCTCGATGAGACGCCGGTGACGGACCTGATCGAGCAGGGGCTGGCGCGCCGGCCCGACCTGGCGCAGTCCCAGTTGCAGATCAAGACCGGACAGATCAGCGCCGCGGCCAGCCGCAACCAGGCGCTGCCGCAGTTGAACGCGTACGTCAACGTGGAGACGCGCGGCAGCTCCGAGCAGGCGTACGAGCAGCTCGGCACGCAGGGCACCGCGATCCCGACGCTGCCGACGAACTTCGCCCTGGGCGGCCTGCGCGTGTCGACGATCGTGCAGGGCGGTGTGCAGCTCAACCTGCCGCTGCGCAACCGGCTGGCGCAGTCGGACGCGGCGCGCGACCAGATCCAGGAGCGCCAGGTGGAGGCCCGGACGGAGAAGCTGGCGAACTCCATCCGGCAGGATATCGAGAACGCGCAGATTGCCCTTGAGACGAGCTTTGCGGCGTACAAGGCTGCGGTAACAAGCCGCGGCTACCAGGAGCAACTGCTGCAGGCGGAGCGGGACAAGCTGGAGTTCGGGCAGTCGACCCAGCTGCTGGTGATCCAGAACGAGAGCTATCTGGAGCAGGCGAAATCGACCGAGATTGCGGCGCGGTCGAACTACCAGAAGGCCCGGATCGAGCTGGATCGGTCGCTTGGGGATCTGCTGGATAAGAATGGGATTTCGCTGGAGGATGCGGTGCAAGGGGCGGTAAAGTAGTGGGTTTTGCTTGCCGTCCTTTGACGAGCAATGAGAAACCCCACTCATCGCGGTGAAGCTTGCGATGAATGGGGCACCCGACGGATCATAACGATAGAAAACGGCTGTTGTATTTTGGTTGTCATCCCGTAGGGATCTGCGGTTCGTAGATGAACTACACCCCAGGGATTGTGGCTTATTCGAGCGTGCTGCCGCCTCGGGTTCCCTTCGGGCGGCGGTTGGCCTGCAGAACCTTCTTGCGCATGCGGAGCGACTTCGGGGTCACTTCGACCAGCTCGTCGTCCGCGATAAACTCGATGGACTGCTCGAGCGTCAGGACCTTGAACGGGACCAGGCGAAGCGCGTCATCGGAGCCTGATGCGCGCATGTTGGTGAGCTTCTTTTCGCGGACCGCGTTCACGTCCAGGTCGTTGTCGCGCGAGTGCTCGCCGACCAGCATGCCCTCGTAGACCTCGACGCCGTCGCCGATGAACAGCACGCCGCGCTCCTGCACGCCGTCCATGGCGTAGGTGGTGGTGGTGCCCTGGCGATCCGAGATCAGCGCGCCCGAGGGACGCTGCGGGATCTCGCCCTGGTACGGGATGTATTCGCCCGCGATGGAGTTCATGACGATGGTGCCGCGGGTCTCGGTCAGCATCTCGTTGCGTAGGCCGATCAGGCCCCGCGACGGAACCTTGAATTCCATCCTGACGCGACCCGAGCCGTGGTTGGCCATCTTGACCATCTCGCCCTTTCTGGGTCCGAGCCGCTCGATGACGGTGCCGACGAAGTTTTCCGGCACGTCGATCGTGAGGATCTCGGACGGCTCCATCAGCGAGCCGTTCACGCGCTTGGTGACGATGGTAGGGCGCGAGACCATCAGCTCGAAGCCTTCGCGCCGCATCATCTCGATCAGCACGGAGAGCTGCAGCTCTCCGCGGCCGAGCACCTTGAACGTGTCGGCGGTCTCGGTCGGCTCCATCCGGATAGAGACGTTGGTCAGCAGCTCTTTTTCCAGGCGATCCTTGATGTTGCGCGAGGTGACGTACTTGCCCTCGCGGCCGGCGAAGGGCGAGTTGTTGACCGAAAAGTTGATCGCGATCGTAGGCTCATCGATAGTGATGATGGGCAGCGGCTTGGGGTCTTCGAGCGCGCAGAAGCTCTCGCCGATGGTGATGCCGGGGATGCCGGCGATGGCGACGATGTCCCCAACGGTGGTCTCGTTGGTGTCTTCGCGCTTGAGGCCGTTGAAGGTAAACAGCTTCGTGACCTTGACCGGCTCGAGCTTGCCGTCGATCTTGGACAGATTGACCGTTTCGCCGGTGCGGAGCGTGCCGTTGAAGACGCGCGCGATGCCCAGACGGCCGAGATAGTCGGAGTAGTCGAGGTTGGTGACGAGGATCTGGAGGTCGCCGTCAGCCGTACCGGGCGCGGCCGGAATCGTCTTGAAGATGAGCTCGAAGAGCGGCTGCAGGTCGGTGCCGGGGACCGCGAGGTCCATGGTGGCCGTGCCGGCTTTCCCGTTGGTGTAGATGACGGGAAAGTCGAGAACGCTCTCGTCGGCGTCGAGGTCGATGAAGAGGTCGTAGACCTCGTTCAGCACTTCCTGCGGGCGCGCGTCGGGGCGGTCGATCTTGTTGACGACGACGATCGGCGTCAGCTTCGCTTCAAGCGCCTTGCCGAGCACGTAGCGAGTCTGGGGCAGCGGGCCTTCGCTCGCGTCGACCAGGAGCACGACGCCGTCGACCATCTTGAGCGCGCGCTCGACTTCTCCACCGAAGTCGGCGTGGCCCGGCGTGTCGACGATGTTGATCTTGGAATCCTTGTAGTGGATCGCGGTGTTCTTCGCGAGGATGGTGATGCCGCGCTCTTTTTCGAGATCATTCGAGTCCATGACGCGCTCGGCCACGGCTTCGTTGGAGCGGAAGGTGCCGGACTGGCGGAGCATGGCGTCAACGAGCGTGGTTTTGCCGTGGTCGACGTGGGCGATGATGGCGATGTTGCGGATGGCTTCTGCGGTTGCGGTGCTCACGGCTGTGTACGTCCTGTTCTTTGGTGAGGAATGGGTGCGTCCGGGGTAGTGGCGGGGTGGAATTGGCGCTGTGATTAGTCTAACAGGGTAGGGCTGCGGACCGTGAGAGTTTACCAGGGAGTACGCCCACGAGGATCGCGGTGAGGCCGCGATACCTCATGGGGCACCCCGTTTGCAGGGGCTGCATCTGATGGGGGATGAACAGTCAGGTGCTGGGTGCGACGAAGGGACTGGGCGGCTCCGGGATGGAGCTGACCGCGATTGGGTTTGGGGCGTGGGCGATCGGCGGCGGCGACTGGCAGTTTGCCTGGGGGCACCAGGAGGACTCGGAGTCGGTCGCGGCCATTCACCGCGCGCTCGATGCGGGGGTGAACTGGATCGATACGGCGGCGGTGTATGGGCTGGGCCACTCGGAAGAGGTGGTGGGGCGGGCCTTGCGGGAGTTCGGCGGGGCGAAGCCATACGTGTTCACCAAGTGTTCGATGACCTGGGGGGACGACCGCAAGATCGTGCAGACGCTCACGAAGGTCCGGCAGGAGTGCGAGGCCAGCCTGCGGCGGCTGGGCGTGGAGGCGATCGACCTCTACCAGATCCACTGGCCGGTGCCGGAAAACGAGATCGAGCAGGGCTGGGCGACGATGGCGGACCTGCTGCAGGAGGGCAAGGTGCGCGCCATCGGCGTGTCGAACTTCTCCGTCGCGCAGATGCGGGCGGTGATGAAGATTGCGCCGATTACGTCGCTGCAGCCGCCTTACTCGATGATCAACCGGACGGCCGAGCCGGAGATTCTGCCGTTTTGCGAGGCGCAGGGGATCGGCGTGATCAACTACTCGCCCATGCAGAGCGGGCTGCTGACGGGGGCGATGACGACGGAGCGCGTCGCCGCCATGCCGCAGGATGACTTCCGCCGCAATGCAAAGAACTTCCAGGAGCCGCTGCTTTCGAAGAACCTGGAGCTGGCCGCGCACCTGGCGGAGATCGGGGCTCGGCATGGGGTTTCGGCCGGCGTGGTGGCGATTGCGTGGACGCTGCACAACACGGCGGTAACGGCGGCGATCGTGGGCGGGCGGAGCGCGCAACAGGTAGATGGCGTGCTGCCGGCGGC
>CAXUDC010000038.1:0-24211 GCA_964249685.1 uncultured Acidobacteriaceae bacterium | reverse complement strand
TCACCTCGCCCGGCCCCATCTTCTTCTCGCACCGGCGCATCTGCCGTCGCGGCGCGTTCTTTTCCATGTGGAAGTTCCGCACCATGTGCGTCAATTCGTCGGAGGTACTGGAGCACTACCTGGCCGCCCGCCCCGCTGCGCGCGAGGAGTGGAACCGCACCCACAAGCTCCGCCAAGACCCCCGCATCACCTCCATTGGCCTATTTCTCAGGCGCACCTCGCTCGACGAGCTCCCGCAGGTCTGGAACGTCCTCGCGGGCAAGATGAGCCTCGTGGGCCCGCGGCCTATCGTCGCCGCGGAGGTAGAAAAATACGGCCAGTATTTCGACTACTACATCCGCGTCAAGCCCGGCGTTACTGGCCTCTGGCAGGTCTCCGGCCGCTCCAAGCTCAGCTACGACGCCCGCGTCAAGTTAGACTGCGACTACGTCGAGCGCTGGAGCCTCTTCCGCGACGCCCGCATCCTGTTAGCCACCGTAAAATCCGTAGCCAACCGCGACGGAGCCTACTAACCTCTGTTAGCCCCCCAACTCCGGGTGCCCCAGGTCTCGCTTCTGAGACCTGGGTCGAAGCGGCGACAACCTCAAGGGATTAGCCGCCACTCCATCCACCTCTCAAAATCGAGAGATGGGGCACCCGCTTCTCTCCACTCGCGAGCCCCAAGTAAACTACCCTCATGCGCCGCGGCAGCCGAACCAACCGAATCCTCGACCACCACCTCGGCATCCCGCTCCTCAACCTCCTCGCCACCTTCCACCGCAAGCGCCCCCAGCCCACCGCCCCGGCGCGCATCGGCGTCCTCTGCTCCCCCGCGCTCGGCGACACGCTACTCTTCTCGGCCGTGCTCGCCGACCTCCGCGCCCACTACCCCGCCGCCCACATCACGCACTTCTACATGAAGCAGAACCAGGCCGCGGCGGAGCTCCTGGCCGGTGCCGACCGGCGCATCCTCATCGATCTCACGGCCCCTGCCGCCGCCATCCGTGCCCTGCGCGCCCAGTGCCTTGATCTCCTCGTAGACTTCACCGCCTGGCAGCGCCTCACGGCCTTCTTCTCGCTCCTCGCCGGCGCAAAGTTCACCGCCGGCTTCCGCTCTCCGGGCCAGCGCCGCGGCCGCGGCTATGATCTCGCCGTGCTCCACCGGCGCGACCAGCACGAGCTCGAAAACTTCCGTGACCTCCTCCGCTCGCTCGCCATTCCCGCCACCCACCCGCCGTCCGTCATCGTCCCCGCCCCCGCCGCCGAGCCCCTCCCCGGCGAGCCCGACCTCATCGCCCTCCACCTCTGGGCCTCCGGCAACCGCAGCCACCTGCGCGAGTGGCCCGAGGCCAACTGGCTCGCCCTCGCCCGCCAGATCACTCGCCCCGGCACCCTCTTCGTCATCACCGGCGCTCCCGCCGACCTGCCGCGCATCACCCCCTTCGTCGCGCAGCTCGAGCAAGCCGGCTTGCGAGCGACCGCCTTCGTCTCGCCCGACGGCTTCGTCTCGCTCGCCCACGTCCTCGGCCGGGCGCGCCTGCTCGTCAGCGTCAACACCGGCGTCATGCACTTCGCCGCCATCCTCGGCACGCCCACGCTCGCGCTCAACGGCCCCACCGCCGGCCACCGCTGGGGACCGTGGGGCCGGCGCGCGCTCGGCATCGCCCCGCTTGATGGCTCCGGCGGCTACCTCCACCTCGGCTTCGAGTTCGACCACCAGCCCGAGGACATCATGCAGCGCATCACGGTAGACCAGGCCGTACAAGCCGCCCAAAGACTGGGTGCCCCACCTCTCGCCTCTGAGAGGTGGGAGGAAGTCCCCACGACCCCAGACGGAGGCCACTGATGCAATCCATGCGCGACCTCCTCAAGCAGAACCTCGGCCGCTCGCTCGAAGGCCTGGCCGAGATCGACCGCCTGCAAACCGCCTGGCCCGTCGCCTGCGGACCCGCCATCGCCGCCCGCGCCCGCCTCTTCGCCTACGACTCCGGCCTCGTCCACGTCGAGGTCCTGAATCCTGCCTGGTTCGACCAGCTCCTCTCCATGCGCCCCGTGCTCGAGCGCGAGCTCGCCCGCATCGCCCGCGTCCCCGTCACCGCGATACACTTGCACCAGAGGCCTGGAACCAGATGACCGCAGTAAGTCTCGAAGACGTCCGCCGCGTCGCCGAGCTCGCCTACCTCGAGCTCCCCGCCGCCGATGAGCCCCGCATGGCCCACGATCTCACCGCCATCCTGGGCTACGTCGCCCAGCTCGCCGAGCTCGACACTACCGGCATCGAGCCCATGGCCCAGGTAGCCGACCTGCTGGGGGCAGAAGACACCGGCCAAGGCACCGCCCTCCGCCACGACACCGTAGCCCCCTCGCTCGACCGCAAAGCCGTGATGGCCTCCGCCCCCGAAACCGACGGCCGCTTCTTCAAAGTCCCCAAAGTAATCGACCGCTAAGAGCCCAACGGGTGCCCCATGATCATCGCGGTATCGTGGGGTTAGTCTCTTCTCCCCAGTCGGGTGCCCCATTCATCACAGCTTCACCGTGATGAGTGGGGAGTATCCCCCAAATCGCATAAACTAAGACCAGACACCGTGCTCACCATAAAAGCCGTCCAATCCGAACTAGTCCAGACCTCCGCTGTAGCCGTAGCCGAGCAGCACTACGCCCGCATCGCCGCCGACGATCAGGCCGGCAAGCACATCAACGCCTTCCTCGCCCTCAGCCGCGACCGCGCCCTCACCCAGGCCGCCAAGGTAGACTCCGGCGAAGTCCACGGCCCCCTCGCCGGCGTCCCCATCGCCATCAAGGACGTTCTCGCCCTGCGCGGCACCCCCACCACCGCAGGATCGAAGATCCTGCAAAACTGGCACCCCCCCTACGACGCAACGGTAGTCACTAAGCTCGAAGCCGCCGGCGCCGTCCTCCTCGGCAAGCTCAACTGCGACGAGTTCGCCATGGGCTCGTCGAACGAAAACTCTGCCTACGGCCCCGTAAAAAACCCCGTCGCGCTCGACCGCGTCCCCGGCGGTTCCTCCGGCGGCTCGGCGGCGGCGGTGGCGGCAGGCTTTGCCGTCGCCACCCTGGGCTCGGACACCGGCGGCTCCATCCGCCAGCCCGCGGCCTTCTGCGGCGTCGTCGGCGTGCTCCCCACCTACGGCCGCGTCAGCCGCTACGGCCTCATCGCCTACGCGTCCTCGCTCGACAAGGTAGGCCCCTTCACGGCGGACATCGCCGACGCCGCCATCATGCTCGGCGTCCTCGCCGGCAAGGACCCCCTGGACGCCACCAGCGCCGAGCATCCGGTAGAAGACTACAGCGCGGAGCTCGCAAAACCGGTCAAAGGCCTCCGCGTCGGCGTCCCCGAAGAGTACCTCGGCGAGGGCCTCGACCCCGAGATCCGCGCGGCGGTTGAACGCGCCCTCGACGCCCTCCGCGCAGCCGGCGCCGAGATCGTCCAGGTCTCGCTCCCCCACACCCGCTACGCCGTCCCCGCCTACTACGTCCTCGCCACCGCGGAGGCGTCCGCCAACCTGCAGCGGATGGATGGCGTCCGCTTCGGCCCCCGCGCAAAGGAAGCCAAGAACCTCGCCGAAATGTACCGCAAATCTCGCGAGCAGGGCTTCGGCGCGGAGGTCAAACGCCGCATCCTGCTCGGCACCTACGTCCTCTCCGCCGGCTACTACGACGCTTACTACCGTAAGGCCCAGCAAGTCCGCACCCTTGTGACCCAGGACTACCTGCAGGCCTTCGCGAAGTGCGACGTCCTGGTAGGCCCCGTCACCCCCACCCCGCCGTTCAAGCTCGGCGAAAAGCTCGACGACCCCCTCGCCATGTACCTCGCCGACATCTACTCCGTCGCCGCCTCGCTCGCCGGCATCCCCGCGCTCTCGGTCCCTGGCGGCCTCACCGCCACCGGCCTGCCGATCGGCATCCAGGTCATGGCCCCCCACTTCCACGAGTCCACCCTGCTCCGCACCGGCCTCGCCATCGAACAATCTCAACCCCCCAACACTTTGTCATCCTGAGCGGAGTGCGCCGGCTTCATCGGCGCACGCAGTCGAAGGACCTGCATTTTCTCACTCGGCACCAAACCCAAAAGGACCCGCAATGCCCCCCGAACTCGTACCCAACACCCCCCCCGTAGAAACCCCCGAGCCCACCCCCACCATCCGCGCCTTCGACCAGAACGGCAACCAGGTCAACGTTCCTCGCGAAGAATGGCGCACCAACGTCCTTCCCGGCATGGTCCAGGAGGTCTACGACCAGCCCGACCAGCTCTACATGCTCATCGTCAACAGCCTCAACGACGGCTTCGTCGAGGAGATGATCGACCCCGCGCAGCACCTGCACCAGATCGACACCATCCCCGCCCGCGGCGCCTGCATGTGGGCCATCGTGCTGCTCCAGCAGAACCGCCTCGACGAGGCCGAGCAGGTCCTCGAAGCCTACCTCGCCGCCCACGGCGAAGAAGGCTCCGTCATGGTCAACCTGGCCAAGGTCTTCGCCTCGCGCGGCGAGCACGACCGCGCCCAGGCCACCCTCTGGCGCGGCCTGGAGCTCGAGCCCAACCAGGAAAACGGCCTCAACTGGTTCGGCGCCATCGCTCAGGAGCAAGGCGGCGACGACGCCGCCCGCGCCGCGCTCGAGCGCATCGCCAAGCTCCCCGGCTCCTGGCGCGCGCAGATGTGGCTCGCCCGCGCCGCACTCGCCCAGCGCGATCTCGTCGGCGCGAAGGCCTTCTACCAGGAAGCCATCGCCAACGTCGCCCAGCCTCTGCCCGCCGACCTCCTCATGCAGATGTCCGGCGACCTCGGCGGCGCCGGCTTTCTCGCAGAACTCGTCGAGCTCACCGCCCCCCACTTCATCCCCGAGCTCCACGGCATGCCCGTCGGCGCCAACCTCATCAAGGCCTTCGTCGACACCAACAACCTCCAGGAGGCCGCCCGCCTCACCAGCATCCTCGGCGCCTTCAACCGCCCTGATTGGGCCCAGGCCCTCGGCTTCTGGAACCAGCAGATCACCCAACGCTTCGCCAGCGTCGCGCCCCAGCAGCAAGCCGGCATCCAGATCGGCATGCTCCGCGTCGACGGCCCCATCTGGCTTCCGCCCGCGTCGCCCGTCCGCGCCCTCTTCGGCGCCAAGCCGCAGGGGCCGAGCGTCACCTTCCTGGGCGGGTCGGCCGAGACGCCCGAAGGCGCAAATCCCGGCGAGGTCCAGATCCCCGACGCGCTCGGCCGCATGACCCGAGCCCTGCCCCTTTACCTGGCCGAGCAGGTCGATATGCGCACCGCCGCCCAGGGTCGCGCCATGATCCCCTGGGCCGTCCCCACCGCGACCGGCCAGCCTGGCGGCTTCATCGTCTCGAGCGCCCGCTGGCCCGACGAGACCGCCCGCCAGGCCGTCCAGGACCCCGCCAACCTCTCGGACTATGTCGTCACCGTCCACGTCGACGCCGAAGTCACCCCATGGGAGGCCTCGCTCGTCTTCGTCCGCGCCTCCGACGGCAGCCGCATCGGCGAGCTCCAGGCCGACTTTACCCCGGAAAACCCCGCCGAAGGCCTCCCCCGGCTCGCCGACGAGGTCGTCGCTCTGCTCAGCTCGCTCGGTGCCGCCCGCACCCCGGCCGAGTACAAGATCCCCACCGGCGCCGGCTTCGGCGGCTACCTCCTCCGTCTCGAGCAGCTCCTCGCCGTCCGCTGCGCCGGCATGGATGGCGTCAGCCCGCAGTTCCTCACGGGCGAGCAGGAGATCCTCGCAGGCAACCTCGCCCAGTGCCAGGCCGCGCCGGACAACATCCCCGTCCGCGTCCTGCTGGTAGAGACCATGGGCGCGGTCGCCCGCGTCCGCCCCGAAGCCATGCAATCCGCCCAGGAGCCCTTCCTCCAGCTCCAGCAGCAGCACCCCCTCCCTAAACTAGACGCCCTCTTTCCCCAGCAACTGCAAGCAAGCTGAATTCCAGCTGTCAGCTCAAAGCTTTGAGCTGACAGCTCTTTCTTCCCTAGTGTTTCCCGAGGAAGTTCCCCAGCAACCACTCCTCCACCTCACCCAAAGCTTCCACCGCCCTAAACTCTGCCCCACAAGGCGCCTCCTCCTCCGTCCCCGCCAGCAGAAACGCCTCCCGCAGCCCCGCCGCGCGCGCCGCCTGGATATCCGTACACCGGTCCCCCACCAGCACCGAAGCGGATAAATCTAGCCCAAACCGCCGCTGCGCCCGCAACAGCATCCCGGGCCCGGGCTTGCGGTCCTCGTGCTCGCGCTTGTACTCCCCCAGCCCGTGCTCCGGGTGGTACGGCGAGTGGTACACCGCGTCCAGCTCCACGCCCTCACGCGCAAACTCCGCCCGCATCCACGCCATCAGGGTCTCAAAATCCTCCAGCGAGTACAGCCCCCGCCCGATCCCCGCCTGGTTCGTCACCACCACGATCCGGTAGCCGAGCGCCTTGGCGGTCCGGCAGAGCGGAAAGATTCCGTCCATGAAACGCACGTCGGCCGCCCGGTGCAGCCAGCCCACCTCATGGTTGATGACGCCGTCGCGATCCAGAAACAGGGCCCGTTCGCTCATGCTGTCTTGATCTCCACCAACTGCGCCCAGGGCATCGTGCTCGGCGGGGTGGCCACGCGTGCCGGCGGCAGATGTCCGCGGGCTCGATCGCCAAGCATGGCCAGCACTTCGGCCGCGACCATCTCCGGCGTCAGCTGCCGCATGCAGTCGTTCGCGGGGCAGTCGGGAAAGCCGTGCGCGTCGTAGCAGGGCCGGCAGGCAAAGCCCTCGCCGCCCCACAGGGCCACCGTGCCGGGCCTCTGCGGCAGGCGTCCGCGCGGGTCGGTCGGGCCGAACAGCGCCACGATCCCCGCGCGCGTGATGCCCGCCAGGTGCAGCGGCCCCGTGTCGTGCGTCACGACGACGTCCGCATGGTCCATCAGGGCCAGGGTCTCCGGCAGCTTGAGCGCGCCGATCAGGTCCGTCACCGCGACGCTCGCGAAGAGCGGCTGGATCCACGTGTCGCCGGGCCCGCCGACCAGGACCACCTGCACGCCCTGCGCGAGCAGCATGCCAGCCAGCGCTACGTAGTTTTCCGCCGGCCACCGCCTCACCGCGTCGTCGGCCAGCATATTGCGCGCGCCCGCGGGGGCCAGCAGCACCCGCGGCCGCGCATCGTGCGCCAGGGGCGAGGGCGGCAAGCGCGTGGGGACGACCGGCGCTAACTGCATTGGATTCAGACCGTCGGGGCGTTCGAGCAGGATCCGCGCGAACTCGTCCGTATGGTGCCGGCCGAAGAGCAGGCTGCGCGCGCGGTCGGTGTGCGACAGCGTAAGGATGCGGCCGGCGCGGACGGGAAGCGTCATCAGCCGGTAGCGGCGATCGTAGTAGAGGATCGCGGCGAGGTCGTAGCGGCGGCCCGCCAGGCTGCGCCAGATGCCGGCCAAGGCCCGTAACTTGCTCAAGGTGGAGCCCAGGATGAGCGCATGGTCGTCCACTACAATGGGGTGGATCCAGGGGTAGAGCTCGAGCAGCGGCAGGACGCCGGGGCCGCAGAGCCAGTCGATCTCCGCGCCGGCGAGGTGGAGCTGGTAGGCTCCCGGGATCGCCATCAGGACATCGCCGATCGCTCCGAGTTTGACGATGAGGGTGCAGCGCATGGGCTATTCAAGGGTAAATCAGTGGGTTCAAAGACGCGAAAACGAGGGTCAAAGTGCGATTTGTGTATGCAAAAGCGACAAGTGGACTTTACAAAATGTCAAGTGTACATGACAATGGGGTGTGTGGGGAAGTGGGCAGCCCTCAGGAGCTGAAGCCCCGCCTTTGTGGTCCGACTTGGTGACGAGGCTGAAGCCTCGACCTACCCCATGTGCAGACGCTGGGCGATGCGTTTGGCCTGACGATGGAGTGGCGCTCCAAACGCAGATTCCGTGCGGGAATGACAAACAAAGAAGCAAGGCTCTACATTCCTGGGTGATTCGGTCTAGCTGGGCTGCGGAGATAGTCGAGGGCTCCGGCGAGGATAGGGGGGAGCTCTCGGAGGCGGAGGTTCAGGAGGCGCTTGGCTAGGCGGGAGGCTACGAAGAGGGCCATGCCGACCGGGGGTACGGGGCAGTGGCGGCGCATGAAGTGGAGGCCGGCGCAGGTGAAGGCGCGGCTCATCGCGGGGCTGGGTCTCGTCTTGGGGCCGCGCTGGCTGCCGCCCTCCTTGTGGAGGATGGCGGTGCCCTGGGCTACGGCGAGGGTGGCCCCGGCGGCGCGGGCGCGCAGGCTGAAGTCGGAGTCCTCGAAGTACATAAAGGCGCCCTCGTAGAGGCCGCCGACCCGCTCGAACCAGGCGCGGGAGACGAGCACGCAGGCGAAGGTGAGATAGCTGCCGGGGCCGAAGCGCTCGGGCGCGGTGAAGTGGCGGGATGCGCTGGTCCAGCGGCTGACCGTGCCGCCTCCCCAGGCCTGCACGG
This sequence comes from uncultured Acidobacteriaceae bacterium, assembly GCA_964249685.1. Classification (GTDB taxonomy): domain Bacteria; phylum Acidobacteriota; class Terriglobia; order Terriglobales; family Acidobacteriaceae; genus Edaphobacter. The sequence goes on along the minus strand of CAXUDC010000038.1, from coordinate 15,796 downwards.
TTGCGGGGGCGTGGTGGTAGCGGAGTTCGGCTCCGACGAGGTCTGCCGGGGTGGCGAGGAGGAGTGCCAACGTGTTGGGGGGGACGATGGTGTCGTTGTTGAGGAACCAGAGGAAGTCGGTGGTGGCTTGGCGGGCGGCTAGATTACAGGCCTTGGCGAAGCCGAGGTTGGAGCCGGCTTCTAGGAGGGTGATCTGGGGGTGGAGTGTGCGGAGCTGGGGGACGGAGTCGTTGGTGGAGGCGTTGTCGACTACGGTGATTTGTAGAGGGTGGGTCTGGGCTTCGAGAGACTGCAGGCAGGCGTGGGTGTCCTGCCAGTTGTTCCAGTTGACGAGGATGACGGTAACGGTCTGGGGCATGGGATTCTGGGAGGGGTAGAGACTTACCCCACGATCACCGCGATAAAGCCGAGGTGATCATGGGGCACCCTGGTTAGTGGTTGGCCATCAGTTCGGTTAGGGAGTGTTGCCAGGTGGGGAACTGGAAGTTGTGGGTCTGGGCTAGTTTGGTGCAGTCCAGGCGGCTGTTTTGGGGGCGGCGGGCGGGGGTAGGGTACTCGCTCGTGGGGATGGGGATGAGAGTGGCGTAGGGGATGTTGGGGTGATGGAGGCGGGCGTGTCGGAGGATCTCGGTGGCGAAGCCGTGCCAGGTGGTCTCGCCGGCGGCGCAGGCGTGGTAGAGGCCGGGGCGGGTGAAGCCGGGGTCGGTGGTGAGGAGGTGCTGGGCGAGGCGGGCAAGCTCGGCGGCGGGGGTGGGGGCGCCGTGCTGGTCGGCGACGATCTTCATCGTCTCTCCTTTTAGGGCCCGCTCGGCGGCTACGCGGAGGACGGTGAGGAGGAAGTTTTTGCCCGTGGCGGCGTAGACCCAGGAGGTGCGCAGCGTGATGTGGCGGGCACCGGTTTGCTGCAAGGCGAGTTCGCCGTCGCGTTTGGTGCGGCCGTAGACGCTGGTGGGGGCGGTGGGGTCCTGCTCGGTGTAGGGCCGGGTGCCGAGGCCGTCGAAGACGTAGTCGGTGGAGAAGTGGAGGAGGTTTGCGTTGAGCTTGACGGCTTCTTCGCCGAGGATTTTGGGGGCTTCGGTGTTGATGGCGGCGGCGAGGGCGGGTTCGGATTCGGCTCTGTCGACGGCGGTGTAGGCGGCCGGGTTGAAGATGGTTTGGGGCTTGTGGTGCTGGAGGTAGGCTCGGATGGAGGGCTCGGAGGCCAGGTCTAGTTGTACTCGGTTGGGGGTTAGGGCTTGGGGGTAGAGGGCGGCAAGGGCGGAGCCTACCTGGCCGGTGGCGCCGGTGATGAGGATTTGGTTTGGCATGGGCTCCCGGGGGTGGTTTTTTAGCTGTGAGCTATCAGTTTGGAGGATACTCCCCATTCATCACGGTGAGGCTGTGATGAATGGGGCACCCGGCTGCGGAGGGGAAAGAGACTACCCCCACGATAACCGCGGTGAAGCTGCGGTGATCATGGGGCATCCCATTGGGTTGGGGGTCAGAAGGTTTTTTCTTCGAGGATGCGGAGGAGGTATTGGCCGTAGGTGCTTTTTTTGATCCTGTCGGCCAGGGTGCGGAGCTGAGTTTCGTCGATGTAGCCGAGGCGGTAGGCGATCTCTTCCGGGCAGGCTACCTTCAGGCCCTGGCGGTGCTCGAGGGTGTGGATGAAGTTGCCGGCTTCGAGCAGCGAATCGTGGGTGCCGGTGTCGAGCCATGCGATGCCGCGGCCGAGGAGTTCGGTGCGGAGCTCGCCGCGCTCGAGGTACCAACGGTTGATGTCGGTGATTTCGAGCTCGCCGCGGGGGCTGGGTTGGAGCTGCTCGGCGATGCCGACGACCTGGGCGTCGTAGAAATAGATGCCGGTGACGGCGTAGCGGCTCTTGGGGTGGGTGGGCTTTTCTTCGAGCGAGATGGCTTTGCGGTTGGCGTCGAACTCGACGACGCCGTAGCGCTCGGGGTCGGAGACGCGGTAGGCGAAGACGGTGGCGCCTTGCTTGCGGCTGGCGGCGTCCTTGAGGATGCGGGCGAAGTCGTGGCCGTAGAAGATGTTGTCGCCGAGGACGAGGCAGCAGCCTTCGCCGGCGAGGAAGTCCTTGCCGATGAGGAAGGCCTGGGCGAGGCCGTCGGGCGAGGGCTGGACTTGATAGCTAAGGGATAAACCCCATTGAGTGCCATCGCCGAGCAGCTGCTCGAAGCGCGGCGTGTCGTCGGGGGTAGAGATGATGAGGATGTCGCGGATGCCGGCGAGCATGAGAGCCGAGAGCGGGTAGTAGATCATCGGCTTGTCGTAGACGGGCAGGAGTTGTTTGGAGACGGCCTGGGTGACGGGGTGGAGGCGGGTGCCGGAGCCCCCAGCGAGGATGATGCCTTTCATGGTGCTTCCTTTCTGACACAGGCGGCGGCGGAATGCGGGGGTCCTTCGCTACGCTCAGGATGACGGCGAAAACTGGCAACGGCTACGGTTAAACGCAGATTCCCTTCGGGAAGGACAATCAACGTGCGGCTACGGGATGGTTGTGCGTTTGGAGTAGTTCTTGTCGATCCACTGCTTGTAGGCTCCGCTGGTGACGTTGGCGACCCAGGCGGGGTTGGCAAGGTACCACTGGACGGTTTTGCGGAGGCCGCTTTCGAAGGATTCGGCGGCGTGCCAGCCGAGCTCGTGCTCGAGCTTGCGGGCGTCGATGGCGTAGCGGCGATCGTGGCCGGGGCGGTCCTGCACGTAACGCAGGAGCTGAAGGTGGGGTCGGTGGGGGGAGTCGGGGACGAGCTCGTCGAGCAGGGCGCAGAGGGTGGTGACGACCTCTAAATTCGTGCGCTGGTTGCCGCCGCCGATGTTGTAGGTTTCGCCAGGCCGGCCGCCGGCGAGCACGGCGTGGATGGCCGAGCAGTGGTCGCGGACGAAGAGCCAGTCGCGGACCTGGGCGCCGTCGCCGTAGACGGGCAGCGGCTTGCCGGTGAGCGCGTGGGTGATCATCAGCGGGATGAGTTTTTCGGGGAAGTGCAGCGGGCCGTAGTTGTTGCTGCAGTTGGTGATGAGGGTGGGGAGGCCGTAGGTGTGGTGCCAGGCGCGGACGAGGTGGTCGCTGGCGGCTTTCGACGCGGCATAGGGCGAGTTGGGCGCGTAGGGGGTGTCTTCGTGGAAGGCGGGGTCGGTGGGGGCGAGGGTGCCGTAGACCTCGTCGGTGGAGACGTGGAGGAAGCGGAAGGGTCGTTTGCCGGCGAGCGAGTCGTAGTAGGCGCGGGCGGCTTGCAGGAGCGTGAAGGTGCCGTCGATGTTGGTGCGGAGGAAGGCTTCGGGGCCGGTGATGGAGCGGTCGACGTGGGATTCGGCGGCGAAGTGGACGATGGCCTGGGGCCGATATTTCGCCAGGAGCTGGGCTACGAGGGCGGCGTCGTTGATGTCGCCGTGGACGAAGGTGTAGGCGGCGTTGTGCTGGACGGGCGCGAGGTTTTCCGGGTTGCCGGCGTAGGTGAGCTTGTCGAGATTGACGACGTGGAGGGGAGTTCGCTCCAGCGTGTCAAGGACGAAGTTGGAGCCGATGAATCCGGCTCCGCCGGTGACCAGGATTGTTTCGGGCATGGGGTCCTTGGGGCTTTGGGGATTGGGATTGGTGAGTGTTGGTAGAGACTTTTCCCATGATAACCGCGTTGAGACTGCGGTGATCATGGGGCACCCTTGAGGGTGGTGTTGCTTGCTTTCAGGATAGTTGAAGGGGTGGGTCTGTTGTGTGCAACTTCTGTTGACCATAGCCGGCGTAGCCGAGCGCCAGGGCGAAGGCGGTGACGATCCAGGGGTAGGTGACGTTGAGCTGGGCTCCGAACATGTGGGCGAGGGGTGACATGAGCGCGAGATTCGTAAGCCAGACGGGGGCGCGGAGGCGGCGCAGCAGGAGGTAGGGGAGGATGAGGAGCAGGAGCAGGGAGGCGAGCAGCGGGAGGCCAAACTCGGCCGCGTAGCCGAGGATGCCGAGCCCGGGATTGTCGGCGACGTCGGACCAGACGGAAGCGCCGCGGTAGTCGGGGTCGTTGCGCAGGACGCCGTAGTTGCCCCAGCCGATGCCGGTGTAAGGGTGCGCGGCGATCATGCGCGGCACGATGAAGCGGCCGGCGACGCGTCCGTAGATGATGTTTCCATCGCCGATGTGGAGGTGCGAGGCGCGCTCGTAGTTGGCGGCATCGGTGTCGACGAGCGAGACGACCTCGTTGAGGTTAAGGTTGCGCATGCCGACCAGGGCGAGGATCGCCATGGCGCCGAGCAGCACGATGCGTTTGCCGAGGCCGCGCGTAAAGAGCCCGTTGATGAGCAGGAGCACCAGGACGGCAGAGAAGGCGGCCTTCGAGTAGGACTTGTAGAAGGCGACGGGCAGGAGCGCGAGCCCGGTGCGGAGGCGGAGGACGGTCTCCCACTGGAGCTGGTAGAGGGCGAGGCCGACGAAGATAACGGTCATGAGGTAGAGGCCCCAGGGGCCGCCCTCGTTGTAGAAGCCGCGGAAGCGGTCGGTGACGAGATAGACGCCGTAGAGCGGGTAGCCGACGAGCTCGCCGAGGTAAGAGACGTAGGAGAAGAGGGCGCTGACGACGCCGGTCCAGAAGTAGATGCGCATGGTGAAGCGGAGCTTGTTGGGCTCTTTGCGGAAGAGATCCGCGAGCGAGACCATGATAAAGGTGTTGGCGAAGAGCTCGACGATGCGCGAGACCGTGATGTAGACGGGATAGACGTAGAGCGGCAGCAGGGGCGGAATGTAGAAGGTGAAGCGCAGCGAGGCGACGGCGAGCGCCATGGCCGCAACCATGAAGAGGACGTAGAGAACGGCTAGCCAGAGGAAGGGCAGGTACCAGACGGTGCGGAGGTTGTCGCGGATGAACTGGAAGAAGAGCAGGGCGATCTCGGCCAGGTAGATGAGCTCGAGCCACTGGATGGCGATGACCTTGAGCAGGATGGTGGTGGCGAGGATGCCGGTGGCGAGCAGGAAGAAGGTCTGCCAGAGGGAGCTCCAGGCGATAGGCCGGAAGGGGTCGCGCTCGAGCGTTAAGGGCGCCAGCAGCTCCATTGGCTAGACCGGGCCCAGGGTGTCCGGCTGGCGGAGGATGCGGACGAAGCGGCGTAGCGGCGCGTAGCCGAAGAGGAAGAGCAGGCCCGCGATGAGGCCGAGCGAGAAGCCGTAGACGAGATACTGCTTGCGTGCGGGGCCGGCCTTGCGCTCGGGCACGACGGCGAGATCGACGATCTGGAGCTGCGAGCCGGGGTCGATGGCGGAGAGGCGCGCGCGCTCATATTGCTGGACGAGGGCCTGGTAGACGCCGTCGCGCAGGGTGACCTCGCGGGACTTCTGGGCGAGTTCGAGGGTGAGCTCGGGGATGCGACGGTTGCCGGCGATGCCGGTTCCGTTGGCGGAGGACTCCTGCCGGGCGAGCTCGGCCTGGAGCTCGCGGATCTCGTTGCGGGCGGAGATGACCTCGGGATTGCTGTCGGTGGCGCCGGTGAGGAGGCCGGCGAGGCGGGCGTTGGCGCTGTCGATCTGCGCCTGGAGGGCGGCGGTGGCGCTGAGCGCGGCGGAGGCCTCGCCGGCGGGGAGGTTGATGCCGGTGCGCTCCTGGGTGCGCTTGAGCTCGGTTTCGGCCTCGAGCATGGACTTGCGCTGCTCTTCGACCTGCTGCTCGAGGAACTCGCCGCGGTGCAGGGAGCCGGACTTGAGCATCTGGCCGTTGAGCCGGTAGAGCGCGCTGAGATACTCGTTGGCGATGTCGGCGGCGAGCCTGGGGTCGCTGGCCCGGACGGCGACCGTGATGAGGCTGTTCTTGGTGACACTGAAGGAGGAGGCACCGGCGAGGGCAGCCTCGGCGTCCGTGTGCAGGGTGGCGTGGTAGATCTGCATCAGGCCGAGGTGGGCGATGACGTCGTCCTGGAGCGTGCGGCTTTGCAGCAGGCCGAGATAGATGTCGCTGTTGTCGGTGCTGCCGAACAGCGACGCGGAGGTTGGGCCGAGGACCTCCGTGGTGCGCGGCGGCAGGAAGACGGCGCTGGCGGAATAGAAGGGCTTCGCGCGCAGGGCGAGGCCAAGCCCGACGAGCGTGCCGATGAGGGTGGTGCCGGCGAGCAGGAGCTTGGCGCGGTAGATGCGCCGCGCGGTGGCGAGCAGGTCGACGGGGACCTCGTACCGGGGCCGGACGGGCAGGGACGCGGCGATTGGCGAAGCTGGCGGGATTTGACTCGTCACGATCGTTTCTCCAGCTATCTGAGGACGTTGATGGCCGCGGCGCCGAGGCCGAAGCTGCCGACGATGGACGAGAGATCGAGCAGGTTGCGCAGGACGGCGCGGCGGTCGATTTGTGGCGGGATTACGATGGTGTCGCCGGGGAACATGGTGGCCTTGTCGACGTTGCCGTACTGCCGGCTGAAGACGGAGCCATCGGCGCGCAGGATGAACTGGCGCTTGCTGTCGGCGTCGCGGTCGGGGCCGCCTGCCTGGCGGAGATAGTCGTGCGCACGCCGGCTCCGCTGGTAGACAAAGGAGTTGGCGCTGTAGACCTGGCCTTCGACCGAGACCGTGGAGGGGACGCGCGGCACGATGAAGCGGTCGCCGTCTTCGAGTGGCAGGTCGGGGATGGAGTCGACGCCGCGGCTGTCGGGCTTGAGCTCGAGCACGATGCGGCCGAGCGGGACGGCGCGGCGGATGCGGGCGACGGTCTGCTCGCCCTGGAGCGCGGCGGCCTGGGTGGCGGCGGTGTCGCGGTCGGAGATGGCGCGGGACTGGCCGGCGGCGGCGTAGATGGAGATCTGCGATTCGAGGTTGTCGGCGAACTCGTTCAGGCGCTGCTGCTGGATGCGGCGAGTAGAGAGCCGGGTGAACTCGGAGCCGTAGAGGTAGGCGTCCGGGGTGAGGCCGCCGGCGCGCTGGAGCAGGTGGCGGAAGGTCTCGCCGGGCTGCACGGAGTAGGCACCAGGGGCGCTGAACTCGCCCTCCAGACGCACGATGCGCGTCTGCTGCGCGGTGGGGACGCGGATGTCGGCGGTGGAGAAGAAGGTGATGACGTCGCCGGGCTGGAGTTCGAGGTTCTGGCTGGGATCGCCCTGCAGGTAGAGCTTGCCGGGGTTGAACGGGATTAGCGCGGTGGTAAGGGTGTTGAGATTGAGGCGCTCGATGACGGCGTAGCTCAGGTCGACATCGGGCCCGGAGAGGACGATGTCGTTGCTGGCGCTGAAGACGTTGTTGGAGTTGGTGGCCGCGCTGCCGACGCTGCCGCCGCCCTTGCCGGAGGTGGAGGTGGCACCGGCCTGGTTGGCCGAATCCGTAGCCTGCGTGGCCGCGGTGCCGGCCACGCCGAGCGAGCCCTGAGGTCCGGTCTGCGCTGCGTAGTCGGACGTAGTGTTGCCGAGCGCGTTGCGGCGCCGATAATAATCGCGGGGGACGAGCTGGTCGGGCGACGGCACCAGGTCGAGCACGTGCATGCCGGCGCGCCAGACGTAGCGGCCGGGGAAGGCGACGTTGCCGCGCAGGGTGACGGCATCCTTGAAGCGGTCGAGGATGGTGCCGACGGTGACGATGTCGCCGTTTTCGAGCGCGGGATCGCTCGAGGCGAGGTCGAGATCGAGGATGCTGCGCATGGTGTGCTCGAAGATGCGCTCGACGCGGATGCGCGTGCCGAGCGCGACGGAGGTATCGCCGCCGGTGAGCGTGATGAGCTGGCGGACGGTCGTGCCGGGACGGATCTCATAGATGGCCGGGTTGTTGACGCTGCCCGCAAGCGCCACCTGCGGGCCGACCGTGGGAATATAGATAACGTCGCCGGGCTCGAGCGGGATATCTTTGGATTTGTCGCCGCGCAGCAGCAGGTCGTAGAGGTCGAAGTGCGTCACCGGCTGGTTGTTGCGCAGAACCTGGATATCGCGCAGGCTGCCCTGCGGAAGCGGCCCGCCCGAAGCGAAGAGTGCGTTCAACAGCGAGCTGAGCGAGCTGACCGTGTAGCTTCCCGGCCGGCGCGCGGCCCCGACGACGAAGATCTGGATGGAGCGCAGCTGGCCGAGATTGACGTTGAGATCGAAGTTGCGGAAGACGCGGCCGAGCTGGCTTTTGAGGAAGGATTGCAGCTGCGAGTAGCGAACGCCGGCGACGTGGACCTCGCCGACATCTTTGAGCGTGATGTTGCCGTTGCGGTCGACGGTGACGTTGTCCTGCTGGTTGACGGCGCCGAAGACCTGGATGCGGAGCTCGTCGCCGGGGCCGAGGACGTAGTCCTGGTTGACGGGCACGTCGGAGACAGGGGCGAAGGTGTTGGGCTCGAGGAAGAGGTTGGCGCCAAAGATGGGGAGCGGGCTGCCGGTGGAGTCGGCGACGAGGCGCTGGAACTCGGTGGGGACCTCCTGGGTGCCGTTGGCGGTGCGGTCGCGGCGGTCGGCCTCGGTGGCCTCGCCACGGGCGCGGCGGGCGGCGGCGGCCTCGGTTTCCCCTGTGGCGGGGCTGGTCTGCTGCTGCTGATTGTTGGTGTTCGTGTTACTGCCGGTGCCGGTCTGTCCGCGGGCCGCCTGCGTGGGAATGCTGCTCGCGGGGGCTACGGGGCCGACAGGAATCTGCGCCTGTGCGCTCGCCGCGAGTGCGGCCACGAGCGCGGCCAGCATGCCGAGCCGGCCAACGGAGATACGACAGGGGAACGGCCGGCGAGCGGCGACAGCTGAAGTTACGAGCAACACAATCCTCTTTTTGCGGGCTTCCTTTGCTGGAGGCTCGGCGGGGCGTGCCGCGGATGACCGCCGCGACAAACTCTAGTTTACAGAAGGCGAAGGACTTTCGACCATCCAAGGCAACGGGGATACCACGCTGGTCACTCACATAGCCTGGAGGGATCAGTATGAGCGAAAGCAAGGCACCGGGAACGGAACCATCCGGCTACAAGGGCGACAATCCATCTACGGCAGGGCCGGGTGAAACGGATTTACACTCCACGACGCCGGAGAATGCTGACGGTGTCCTGAACCCGTCGGCGCCCGGCAACGCGGGCACCACGCCGAACACGACGGGTGAGAAGTAGGCGGTGCGGCGGACCGGGAGCGGCATGGCGGCGGGCGCGATAGAATGGGGCGTCGGTTGCACGCGGCCGCGCCTATAGCTCAATTGGTTAGAGCATCGGACTCATAATCCGGTAGTGAGCCACTCCGGCAGGCAGTACAATCGATTCAACGGCGAGGGCGAGAAAAGCCCAGCAGCAGCCGAAGGGCCTATAGCTCAATTGGTTAGAGCAGAGCACTCATAATGCTTTGGCTCCAGGTTCAAGTCCTGGTGGGCCCACCACAACATCCTGAAAACGCCCTTCGGTACAATTGCGGTACAGTGCTCGGTACAGAGCACTGTACCGGAGGCATCGTGGCGACCATCGTCAAGACCGAATCAGGCACCTGGAAAGCTCTTATCCGGAAGACCGGATGGCCATCCACGGCCAAGACCTTCCGCACGAAACGGGATGCGGAGGACTGGTCGCGTCGTACCGAAGACGAGATGGTGCGCGGAGCCTACATCCAGCGCGCCGGGGCCGACCGCCTCACCGTTGCTGATGCCTTGACCCGCTACCTGGCGGACATAACCCCAACGAAGCGGCCAAGCTCTCAGGTGTCCGACCGCCAGCGAGCGATCATCCTGACCAAGCATCTGGGCAAGTACTCTCTTGCCGCCGTTACGGCAGAAGTTGCCGCCAAGTTCAGGGACGCCCGGCTCGCCGGCGAGGACCGCAGTGACGCTGACGGCAATCCGATCCCACGCTCCAATGACACCGTTCGCCTGGACCTCGCCCTGCTCGGCCACCTATTTACCATCGCTATCAAAGAGTGGGGTGTTGGCCTCGTGGCGAACCCAGTGATGAACATCCGCCGCCCTGCCCCCACACCAGGCCGCAATCGCCGGCTTACGGCAACAGAGGAAACCAAGCTCCTCAAGGCCGTCGCAGACCACTCGAATCCCATGCTGCGCTGGATCGTCGGAATTGCGCTGGAGACCGGCATGAGGTCCTCAGAGATCACCAGCCTCAGACGGACGCAAGTAGACCTGAGCCGGAGGATTGTACGACTATTAGAGACGAAGAACACCACCCCGCGCACCGTGCCTCTCAGCAAAGCCGCAGTCGAGCTCTTCCGCGAGGCTGTCGCACACCCTGCAGCCCCCAAGGATTCCGAACTCATTTTCTTCGGCGAGCCGGGCCGCGACGGCAAGCGTCGGCCCTATGTATTCAATCCGGTCTGGCTCAACATCAAGCGTGCCGTTGGACTAGCCGATGTTCGGTTCCACGACCTGCGCCATGAGGCAGTGAGCCGCTTTGTTGAAGCCGGCTTCTCAGACCAAGAGGTGTCCGCAATCAGTGGTCACAAGTCCATGCAGATGCTGAAGCGGTACACGCACCTACGGGCAGAAGATCTTGTAAACCGCCTCGATTCTCGTCCACGGCGACAGGGAGAATCCCTTGCCTCGTGAAAAGCCGGTTGACAGGAAAGTGATACAGGAGCTAGCACCTTGGTTCAGCCTAGGCAAGTACGAGGGCTTGCGTACGGCGTCTCTGGAGACCTGGTGCATCCAGATTGCTTTGAGGCTGGACTTGCAGCGCATGAAGCCAATCGGAAGCGAACTCCATTCTGAATCCGCGCAGCCCTCTTCACTGGTCTATAAGCGGATGACACAGGAACTTCGCGAACGCGGGATTGTCGAGAAGAAGGCACTAAGCCACTTCCTTCGCGATGCTGGAGAACTAGTTCCAGCTCCCTTCTCTGTCCTTCAGAAAGCTCTCTCGCACGGAACTTCAGTACGGATGATGAGCGTTGAGGATGTTCACAAGGTGGTTGAGGCACTTGAGGCGAAAGCATATGTCGAAGGGCGTTCACCAGAGACCGTAAGCCCGGACCCAGCGCCAAGCGATTCAATCTATGAGCACATGTTTGAGGCTCATCCAGACCCGACCCAATTGCTTGTCTCCATCGACATCCGCCTGCCACGCGAGTTCCTAAAACGGCAGTTGCTTGAGCTCATCGATGAGCGTCAGAGACGTTTGTCCATGGTTTTACCTTTCCCCCGCGAGTCAAAGAAGCCGTCGCGCGAGAAATGGTTCAAATCCAAAGTTCTGCCCTACCTAGATTTAGTGACATGGCGGGCGAGCCTCCCTCTAGCGATTCAAACGACGGTACTTGATTCGGACATCGCGTTCGCCCTAGATCTTGATCCCGGTGCGATTAGACGACTCCAGGCCGGCCATGCAATGAACCTCACTGATGAGCACTCGGTTGAGTTCCTTTCACTTTTAGAAGCGACAGTCAGCACGCGCCGAAAGCTCACGCCTCTAAGGCGACACAACAACGTGCGCCGCAAACTGCAAAACTAAGTTTAGTTTTGCAGTCGCATGCCAGCCGTTACTTGCATAATCTCGCCCTAACGAACCGATTCCACCGTAATCGTTAGGTGACTACATGAGTATCGAAGAAACGCTAGTAAATAAATACGGTCCTCTCCTCACGACCTCTCAGCTCGCGAAGGTCCTCAATCGCTCTCCCGAAGGCCTGCGCATTAGCCTGCGCTCCTCCAGTGATTGGGTTTCCAAGGTCAATTCCACCCGCTTGCGGCTCGGCCGGCGGGTCTACTTCCGCACCATAGACATCGCGACGATCCTCTGCGAACCGGCAGGAGGCTCACGGTGATCCGTCTTACGATTTCAAACCAGCGTGGAGGGGTAGGCAAAACCACGTCGGCGATAACGCTTGCCCGCTGCTTTGCTAATAGAGGCCTGCGCGTTCTCTTGATCGACGCCGACCCGCAAGGGTCCATCGCCGCCATTCTGGCGCTGAAGCCGCCAGCGTTTCTTCAGGACCTCTTGATCGCCAAGCTCGCTTTACGTGAGTGCATCGTTCCAGTATCGACCTGCCTCGATATCGTTTGCGGAAACAGGCGAACGACGGAAGCGGAAACTATGGCCATGAGCCTGCCCTTCCGAGAGTTCCTGTTCAAACACCTCTTGGCAGAGCACGAAAAGAACTACGATGCGGTCCTGATTGATGTTGCTCCCTCCATCAGTCTGTTCCAGACTTGCGCAATGGTCTACACGCAGCAGGTACTCGTGCCGGTAGACATGGATATTCTGAGCGTCCAAGGTGCCACAGCGAGCATTCAGGCAGGCGAGATGTTGAATGGCATGCTCGCAGGTGGACTGAACGTCCGCGTCGCAGGCCTGCTTCCGGTGAAGCTGGACCGGCGACTCGCAATCACGGATGTCGTACTGAATACGTTGGCGTCCATTTCTGAAAAGCGGAATGTGCCGCTTTATCCAAGCATCAGGACTGATCAGACAGTTGTGAACGCGGCACGAGCCCGGCAGTTCCTGGCAGACTTTGATCCGCGTTCGAAGGCACTTGACGACTATGAGTGTGTGGCTGAACGCCTCTTGAATCAGTTTGCGCCTGGAGGAGTGGTCAGCATCGATGAGAAGACGGCCTAGAACTGACGAGGTACTGGACTGGGAGGAACTTGAAAGAGCTCCGAACACGGATGGAGCGTTTTCCTTCCTGCGTCCCCTTGGGGTTGTGGTGGATATCCAGGACCACCGCCCGCCTTCACCCGCTCCTCCGATAGGCCCTCTGCACATAACGTCCACTGTGGACGTTATGCCGCGGGGAGGCAGATCGAGAGCAACGCGCCCCTATAAAGTTCATCGCTGCTCTCTGGTTCAGGACGCGCACTCGCAGGGCGAAAATCAGCTTTACGATGCACTTTGGCGGCTTGGATCCCCAGACGGTACGGAAACAAAACGCATTACGATTGGCTGGATTCCCATGGGTCGTAGAGCCGGCATGAGCGACAAGGCTGCGAAGCGAAACTTGGGTTACCTTCGCGAGAAGCTCGCGGTTGACGTGTTGCGGACTGGAGATGCTGCCACCAGAACTGCAACCACCTACAGGGTCTACTCATTCAAGGCTATCTTGGAGAGACGAAGGGCAGCGGGTCTGCAGTGCGTCGTGAAGGATAAGGGAGTTCGCTTTGTTCCCTGTCCTCCCCGCCTGACACTGAGCCCGACGAAGGACGACGGATTGCCCAATGACAAAACGTCCATAGTGGACATAACGTCCATAGTTTCTACGGATATAACGTCCATAGATCCTAGGGACAAAACGTCCCCAGAGACTGGGGACAAAACGTCCATACCTTTAGACAAGCTTTTTAGTAAGAAAGAGAGTAAAACGACGACGACAGTTGAAGAACTCTCGCGTGTCGTCGCGGCTCTTTCGTCATATACCCCCGCAGATGAAAAAGCGGCCTTAAAGATGATGAGCGAGAGCCGTATTGTGTGCCCCGTTGCTTCGGCGGCTGAGATCGTCTTTGCCATTCACGCGAAAGCACCAGACATCGTTCGCAACAGGTCCGTCCGTAATCCTCTCGGGCTCCTGATAAGCGCGGTCCCTCTTCTCTTCCAAGGCGAGGGCCTTAGACAACTCCGCAAGGGACTTGCCGCTGAACAGGCAAGGACGTTCCAAGCTGAACAGGAGCGCGCCCGTCGAACAGAGGATGAGGCAGCTTGGCTTCGTCGGCAAATTAGCCGCTGGGCCGAGATTCTAGCTTCGCCGGCCTCAACTGAACCTCAGAAGGCTGCTGCGTATCGAGAGCTCACAGAACTCGCGAAGATCTCGGACGAGCCCGAGGCCATCCTGGCGCTCTGTAGGCCCGCCATGGAAGCCAAGCGCATGGTGGAGGAGCCTCAGCGTTCCGTAGAGCCCCTCTTGATCCGCTGAGCCTTCGCTGTTGGAGTGCTGATCTCGAAAAGGGTGCTCACTGTTACCTGAAACGTTTTGGCAATGCGCTCCAAGTTCGGAAAGCTGGGCGCTTTGATACCGCGCTCCATGTAGCTGAGAAAATTGATGCTCACCTCGAGACGTTCGGCGAGCTGCTCCTGTGTCCAGTTGTGCGCCAGTCGTAGTTCCCGAAGTTTGCGGCCGAATTGATGTTGAAGAGTGGGCACGTGTACTCCCAGCCTTCCAAACAACCTCTTTGCTAAACACCAACCAAAGGTGTGTAATAACGGCTAGATGCACTTCACAGACCATATCGAACGCGAACGGGCCAAGCAGCTCTTCAACACCTTCATTGATAACCTGCCCTCCGGACCCATGACCTCCAGAGTTTCCCTACATTTCACTCTGGAGAATGGATGGGTGATGGACCTGTGCCTGGCGAGCTGCTACGACGAAGTCGATGCGGTGCACAGTTCTGACCGAGAACTCCTAATGTGGATCGTCCGAGGAGCACTAAAGGCTGGCACTCTGCATGTGAGCTGGTCGATGCTGCTGAGTTCCCTGGAAGCCGAGGCGACAGCCGAGAGCATCGCAGCCCTGTACGAAAGCGCCAAGCGCATCGCTTCCTCTCTCGCCGTCTATAGCATCGCTCACAAGACTTTAGACATGGGTTCAAACGGCGGGAGCTTCCCAATTGCAGATCACCGGATGTTGGTGACACCGCCACCTAAGAGCCGCCGTCGGAGTCGCATGGAGGTTGCAAGTAGTTCACAGTCGACGGGACCCACTCAGAGACAGATATCCCTTACTCTGAATCCTAAGTTTCTGGAGATGGCGGCGTGTGCTCTTGCCGAGCCTACCTTCGCCACTGATGCCATACCGGAAGTACTCCGCTTTCCTTCCGCGAACAATGACAAGAAACGCTGAGGAAAGTGGCAGCTCACTATCGGCTCCTGATTGCCGCTCCTGCAAAAGATCCGAGGTTTTTCCCACGAGGAAAGTGATGAACGAGTGGAGAAATCCGGCTTCTTTGAGAAGGTGTGACGGCAAGACTCCTTACCGGACAATCGATAGGGCCGAGGGCCGGGCTATGGCTGCGTCACGCAAAACGGGAGAGCTCATCATTGCCTACGCCTGTTTTGATTGTGGGTACTGCCACATCGGCCATGCAGACCGAAGTCAGCACATCGCTCGTGAGATACACGTAGATCGTCCCTGCGAAAAGTGTGGAGGCATAATTCCAGACTTCAAGAAGCGTAAAGCCAAGGGTTCGGGAGGGGTGGCGCTCTATTGTTCCGATGCATGCCAGAGGGCGGCAGCAAATGCTCGCCGCAAGGTGCGTGACGCTCAGGAGCGTATTGCACTTCTACTTTCCGCTCAGTCTGACCCTCGTGCGCAATAAGGGCCGGAGTTAATCAAGAAATTGTTTACGTTGCGTTCCCATCGCGATAGCAGACCACTGCTAGCACAAGAGGAAGAAGAACAGAAAGCCCTCTGCGACAAATGCCTTTTCACTACCACCGAATCTCGTTCGGCGCGTCGGTACGCCGTCCGATGCTTCGTTGCGGGCTTGCATACATAAGAGACCTGAAGTTGAAAGTGCGCAACAATTCAACAGAGTATGAACTTCGCAAAGATGGCTACAGACCTCAATGAGATGAGTGCAGTGTTTCTAGCCAACCCTACTAATATTCCTGACAGAGCAAGGGATTCCCGGTGCCGGGACTCTGCGCAGCCCCATCAAAGTAGGGAGTGAGCCACATCACAACGGTGAGCCTCTAATATCTTCTCACTTGTGCTTCCGTGCTCGGTCTTCGCTTTTTATTCGGGAAATCAGGGTGAACGCAAGTGATCGGGAAGTGTTCACCTTGACCGTTCACTTTGAGCTTGTGGAGATCTCAATAGAATGAGTGAGTTGAGGGCAGAATCGAGCGACACCTGCCACATCAAAGCTACTCTAAAAAACCGGAACGACCCCCCACAATGCGCTGCATGTGTGACCCCAGAGTCGGGGTGCGGGGTCGTTCCGGTTTTTCATCCTAATCAGGCCTTCCAGGGTACTCC
>CAXUDC010000037.1:0-24499 GCA_964249685.1 uncultured Acidobacteriaceae bacterium | reverse complement strand
CCTGCAGGTCCGTATAGCCGGCCTCGGTCGTGCGCATCTGCCGGCCCAGCCGGTCAATCGACTCCGCCGCCCGCACCACCGCGTCCATGTTTTCCTCCGCCGGCTCGCCAGCGCTCAGTTCCTCCAGCTGTCGGCTGATCTGCTCGATCGGCCGCAGCGCCAAGCCCGCCAGCAGGCCCGCGGCGACCATCGTAATCACCCCGCCCAGCAGCGCAAGCAGCATCGCATCGCGCAGGTACGGCACATAGCTCGCCTTCAGAAACGTCGACCGGATGCCCAGATGCACCACCAGGAACGTCTTGCCGTTGCGGTCCAGCGGCGACTGCACATCCAGCAGCCGGCCCGTCCCAAACACCTCCCGCGCCTGGCTCGCGACACTCCCCGTCCGCATCTCGTCGAAGCTCACCCGCGCCGGCACCGGCTTGCCCTCGAGTGCCGGGTCCGTGCTTACCAGCACCTGCCCCCGCGCGTCCGTCACGCCCACATCCTGCACCAGCGGGCTGTACCGCACCAGCGAGTTCATCGTGTCCGTCAGCGGCTGGTGCTCCTGCACCGCGCGCGCTACCGCCGCCGCAAAGGCCTCCGCGGACCCATCCACCGGCGGCTGCTCGGTCAGCCCCACCTGCACCGCCTGCGCGACCATCATGCGCACCTGCCGGGCCATCACGTCGTCGTTGGCTCCGGTCTGCGCCACGCGCTGCCGCAGCAACTCCGCCAGGAACAGCCCGGACAGCGCCACCACAATCGCAAATGTCACACCCGCCGCAGCCAATACCAGCTTCGTCCTAAGCCGCATAACAACCCTCACCGCCACTCACTGCCGCAAACCGCCCTCACTGCCTCTCACCGTCCCTGTACTCTTTCACTTTGTTCTGCAAAGTCTTCGTGCTGATTCCCAGGATCTCCGCCGCGCGCGTCTTGTTGTTGTTGGTCGACTCCAGCGTCTTCAGGATCAGCTGCCGCTCCGCCTCATCGACCGTCGTGCCCACCTCCAGGTGGACCGCGCCGTCCTCCTCGCGGACCACGAGCGGCGTCTCGCCAAAGCCCAGCGGCAGGTGCTCGACGCCGATCTCGCCCTCGCCGGCCAGCACCACCGCACGCTCGATCACGTTGCGCAGTTCGCGCACGTTGCCCGGCCAGCGATACTCCTCCAGCCTGCCCACCAGCTCCGCCGTCATGCCCGTCACGCTGCCCTTGTGCCGGGCGTTCATGTCGCCGATCATCTTCTCCGCTATCGCCTTCACGTCCGCAATGTGCGCACGCAGAGCCGGCATCTGGATGTTGAACACGTTCAGCCGGTAGTACAGATCGCCCCGCAGCTTGCCCGCCGCCACCGCCGCCAGCGGGTCCACATTGGTCGCCGCGACCACTCGCACATCCACCGGCGTCTCCGTCTTCGCGCCCAGCCGCCGCAGCTTCCGGTCCTCGAGCACGCGCAAGAGCTTGGCCTGCGTCGCCATCGGCATCTCGCCGATCTCGTCCAGCAGCAGCGTACCCTCTTCGGCCAGCTCGAAGCAGCCCGCGCGCCTCTGCTCCGCGCCGGTGAACGCGCCTTTCTCGTGGCCGAAGATCTCGCTTTCGATCAGCGTCTCCGGGATCGCCGCGCAGTTCACCGCCACAAACGGCTTCGACCGCCGGGAAGAAAGGTCGTGCAGCGCACGCGCCACCACCTCCTTGCCCGTGCCGCTTTCGCCCGTCACCAGCACGCTGACGTTGCTGCTGGCCACGCGCCCCACCAGCTTCATCACCGCTACCATCTCGGGCGTCGAGCCCACCAGCGCGCCCACGGCCTCGGGCGCGCGCACCGGCTTTTCAACCAGCGCCTGCCGGCTCGCGCTTTGTAGAATCGCCTTCAGCCGCGCCGGGTCCACCGGCTTCGGCAGGTAGTCCCACGCGCCCATGCGCATCGCCTCGACCGCGCTCGCGATCGAGCCCTGCGCGGTCAGCATCACCACGCACACGGGCTCGTCCAGCTCGCCGATGCGCGACAGCAGCTCCATCCCATCCATGCGCGGCATCTTCAGGTCCGTCACCACGATCGCCGGCGCCCACTCCCGCACCCGCGCCAGGGCCTCCGCGCCATCCGCCGCGCATTCCGCGCGATACCCCCACGACGCCACCAACTCCGTCAGCCCGGTGCGCGCGTGCAACTCGTCCTCAACAATCAAAATCTTTTCCTGCAATCGAAACCCCAACCTTCCGCCGTACAGGCCTGCAATCCAAGAACTCTCAGTATCCGTATTAGGATGCACAAAAGCGTGCCGCCAACATTTATCCTTTACCCATGCTACCGCCAGAGATCACCCCTGAAGACTACCGCGTCCTCGCCGCCGGCCCGAACCCGCCCCTGCTGCTGGATGTCCGCGAGCCCTGGGAGCACGCCACCGCTGCCCTGCCGAACGCAACCCTGATCCCGATGAACGAGATCCCCAGCCGCGCCCACACGGAGTTCGACCCCGATCAGCCCATCGTCGTCCTCTGCCATCACGGTGCGCGCTCCCTGTCGGTGACGATGTGGCTGCGCAACCAGGGCTTCGACCACGCGCAATCGCTCGCCGGCGGCATAGACCATTGGTCCCGCACCATCGACCCAACAATCCCGCGCTACTAAAAGGCCAGGGTGCCCCATTCATCACGGCTTCACCGTGATGCTTGGGAAGTATCCCTCCCAAGCCCAAGTCCGAGTAAACTAGATCAAAAGGAGCCCGCATGAACCGTCGCGACTTCCTCCACTCCACCTCCGCCCTCACCGCCGCCACGCTCCTCAGCGGCTGCGCCCCGCGCAAGCAGCTCCAGGGACAAACCCCCTTGCCCACACTCCCCTTCTACGATGCCGTCCCGCCGCTCGTCCCCATCCGCGCCAACCCCGACGCGCTCTTCAAGATTACCGTCTGCCTGCGCCCCTTCCGCGCCGCCGGCCCGCGCATCGAAACCGAGCAGGTCGGCACCAAACGCGTTGTGCACAACTACGGCCACGGCGGCTCCGGCTGGTCGCTCTCCTGGGGCTCGGGCACGCTCGCGGTGGAGCAGGCGCTCGCCGGCACCGACCCCGCAACGCAGGATATCGCCGTGATCGGCTGCGGAGCGCTCGGCCTGACCGCCGCCACGTTGCTCCAGCGCGCCGGCTGCCGCTCCGTCACGATCTACGCCAAGGACCGTACCTCGGACGCCCGCAGCTTCCGCGCCACCGGTTCCTGGACCCCGGACTCCCGCATCGCGCTTACCAAATCCATTGCGGGCACCAGCTTCTCCGCGCAATGGGAGCAGATGGCCCGCACCTCATGGCTGAACTACCAGCGCTACCTCGGCATCGCCGGCATGCCCATCGAGTTCACCGACCGCTATCTCCTCTCCGACCTCGCCCCCGAGCAGGCCGAGCAGCAACGCCGCGATGACGACCCCATCGGCTTCGCGCACCTGAACAACCTCATCGCCGACATCCGCCAGCCCTACCTCGACCTGCCCCCGGGCGCCCACCCGTTCCCCACTCGCTTTGCCCGCCGCAACGCCCAGCTCATGTTCAACGTTACCGAGCTCTCGCACACTCTCACCAACGACTTCCTCGTTGCCGGCGGCAAGATCGTCACGCGCGAGTTCCACACCCCCGCCGATCTCGCCAACCTGCCGCAGAGCACCATTGTCAACTGCACCGGCTACGGTGCCCGCGCACTCTTCTCGGACGAGTCCGTCACCCCCGTCCGCGGCCAGATCGGCTGGCTGCTGCCCCAGCATGACGCCAACTACGGCCTCGTCTACGGCAACCTCAACGTCCTCTCGCGCCCTGACGGCATCGTCGTCCAGCTCAGCGAAAAAGCCGAAGCCACCGGCTTCAACGACCCCAACGAGAACCCCGACCGCCGCGAAGCCGAGCTCGGCGTCACCATGCTCCGCGACCTCTACAACCGCATGCAACCCACACACCGCGGCTGAACGAGATTAGGCGGCTCGCTCTTTTGCGTGCGGCCGTTGTTCCGGCTTGTCCTGCGGCAAAGATCCGTGGGCGTTCGAGGCGACGATCCTGGCATCGGTCGAAGGAACCATCGGCGCCCGCTTGTAGAACCCCTTGGAATTCCTGCGAGCACGTCAGGACATGGATCTCTCAACAGCATCCTCCTCATCGCATCCTCTGACATCTTTGGAATCTTCATGGTCGACCTCCATGAAAAATATCGCGCTTTAGGTGAACATTGCCATACCAACGGACGGCTTTCATTGTAAGCCGGGTGCCCAATTCATCGCAGTCTCACCCGCGATGAGTGGGGATAATCCTCCTCAGCGATAATGAACCATGGCCCGCTCCTTCGACGCCGAACTCGCCGCACTCGAATCCCTCCGCGAAGCCCCACCGTCCGAAACCGAAAGCCCACTGCGCAAAGCCCTTGCCAACAAGAACAACTTCATTGCCGCCAAGGCCGCCAAGCTCGCCGTCCTCCACCAGCACGCAACCCTCGTCGACACCTTGGCCGAGGCTTTCCCCCGCTTCCTGCCTACCAAGTCCGACCCGCAATGCTGGGCCAAGAACGCCATCACCCAGGCCCTCGCCCACTTCGAATACCAGGATTCCACCCTCTTCCTCACAGGCCTGAACCACCACCAGCCCGAGCCCGTCTGGGGCGGCCAGGAGGATACCGCCGGCACCCTGCGCGGCGTCTGCGCCCTCGCCCTGGTGCAGTGCCGCGAGCTTAGCGCTCACCAGGTCCTGCTGCACCTCGTCCCCCTCTTCGCCGACAAGCAGACCTCCGTTCAAGTCAACGCCGCACGCGCCGTCGAGCAGATCGGCACGGACTCCTCCGCGCTCCTGCTGCGGCTGCGCGCCGAGCTCGCCAGCGCCGGCCCCGAGCTCCTCGGCGCCTGCTACTCAGGCGTCCTGCGCCTCGAAGGGCCCGCCGCCATCCCCTGGGCGGCCAAGTTCCTCGCGCTCGAAGACGAGCCCGCCACCGAGGCCGCCTTCGCCATCGCCGAGACCCGCACCGAAGCCGCCGCCACGTTGCTGCTCGCGACCCACAAGCGCGCCCGCGACCCCGACTTCCGCGGCGGGCTCCTGACCGCGCTCGCGCTCACGCGGGTCGACGCCGCACTCGACTACCTCTTCACCCTGGTCGAAGACGGCAGCCACGCCGCCCGCGAGGCGATCGCCGGCTCCGCCCCCAGCCCCGCCGTGCGTGCCCGCCTGGACAGCCTGAGCGGGTAGCCGAAACGCAGCTTTGTAGCGAATACGCCGTTCGCGGTACAAAGCGGCAAGCAGACTCGGCAAAATGTAAACCATACCTGAAGCACGCTTCCTACGCAGCAAGCCTCCTCAGGCGTCCCGAACGCCGCGAAACACATCCATACACATTACGGAGGTTTCATGCAGGAGCAGGGCGAACAGGACAACCAGATCACCGTCGCAAAGTCCATGCTGGAGCAGGCGAGCCGGATGCACGACGAGATGCGCAAGCTGCGCCCGGAAAACGCCGGCAAGGACAATCTCACGTTCCTGCAGCGGCCCTACGCCCGCGCCGAGCCCGAGGACGCCGTCCGCAAGGCTCCCGTCTGGTTCACCGCCTATATGCCCTCGATCATCGGTCCGCAAGGCGGCGCGCAGCACGATGGCGACATGCTGCGACCGCTCCAGACCCTGTGCGATCCCGGCCTGTGGACCGCGTTCGCCGACCTGGGAATCAAGGCCGTGCACACCGGCCCGGTCATGAAGGCCGGCGGCTTCCGCTACGGCGGCGAGCGCTACGCTTCAATCGACGGCTGGTTCGACCCCATCGCGCTCGACATAGACGAAGACCTGGGCAGCGAAGACGATTACCGCCGCCTGAAGTGGATGGCCGAGCACAGCACCAACGAGCAGGGCGCGCGGCTGGAGGCCGTCGTGATCGGCGACATCGTGCCCGGCCACACCGGCATGGGCGCGGACTTCCACCTGGCCCTGCAGGGCAAGCAGCAGTACCCCGGCCTGTACGTGCTGGCCCGCGTGGATCAGGTGCTGGCACGCAACGACGAGCGCCACTACGGCCTGACCGATGAGGAGGTCGCGGGGCTGACCGCGGATTTTTCGAGCGGCGACCATGAAGGCGAGCTCTCTCGCTTACTGACCGAAGCCGAGGTCCGCGCGCTGGTCCGTGCCAGCGTCATCCCCGGCAAGCCGCAGCGGCCGATGGGCGCGCAGGCCGGTCTCGGCTGGAGCATCACGCGCGAGATCGAAGGCCTGCCCGACGCCGAAGGCCTGACCAGACGGCGCTGGGTCTACCTGCATTTCTTCCATCCCAAGCAGCCGTCGCTCAACTTCTTCGACTCCGGCTACGCGGCTTGGCGCATGGTCACGGGCCAGCTCAACTATGTGATGTGGGACCTGCGTTCGACCGGCGTCCGCCTGGACGCGAACGCTTTCCTTGGCATCGAGCCACTGCGCAAGACCGCCGCCGACACCTCAGACCGCCAGACCTGGTCGGAGGCTCATCCGCTCTCGGCGACGGTAACGAACATGCTCGCCTGGCAGGCGCGCCGGCTGGGCGGTTTCTCGTTTGAGGAGAAGAACCTGACCGTCGGTGACATCGCCAAATCGGGCGAGTTCGGCCCTGACCTGGCCTACGATTTCATCACGCGTCCGGCCTGCCAGCACGCGCTGATGACCGGCAACGTGGAGCTGCTCGAGTTTATGTTCGCGGAGATGAAGCGCTTCCACATCAAGCCCGGCATGCTGGTTCATGCGCTGCAGAACCACGACGAGATCACCTACGAGCTCGTGCACCTGATCGCGCTCGAAGCCGCCAAGATGCACGGCGACGAGGAGGCTGTGAAGTTCACCCAAAGCTCCACATCGATCCGCGCAGAGATGCGCCGCGAGGCCCTGGGCCGGGCCGGTGACAGCGACGACGAGCTGAAAAAACGTGTGCCCAACGACTTCTTCAACAAGGAGTCGCCCAACGGCCTGTGCACCACCATGGCCGGGCTGGTGGCGGCGAAGCTCGGAGCACGCACGCTCGCCGAGGCCGCCCGCCAGGTGGATGGCATCCTGAGCGGACACCTGCTGCTGGCGGCGTTCAACGCGCTGCAGCCGGGCGTCTTCGCGCTCTCCGGCTGGGACCTGGTCGGGGCGTTGCCGGTGCCCGAGGCCGACCTGCCGCAGGTGCTCATCAACGCGGGCGACACGCCCCGGGAGCCGGACAAGCGGGACTACCGCTGGGTGAACCGCGGCGCCTACCGGCTGATGAGCACCTTCGGCGAGGCCGGCGCAGCAACCAGCGCCTACGGAGTCTTTTGCCTGCCGGAGGCGCAGGCCCTCTACGGCCCGCTGGACACGCAGCGCGAGCACCCAGCCAGCTTCTTCCACCAGATCCGCCGCATGCTGCAGGTGCGTGAGCAGCTGGAGCTGCACGTGGCGCAGTTTGCCGGCACCATCACGCTGCCCGGCACGAGCCTGTTCGGCTTCCGCCTGTGGGCGCCGTACAAGGCCGATCGCCGCGCCGTCGTCGTGCTGTTCAGCTTCGCCGCGCCTGGCAGCGAGCCGATCACGTGCGACCCGCACGTCCTGCTCGAGCAGCAATGGCCTGCGGCCAGCTGGGAGACCAACGATGTCCACCTGCACCAGCACTGCCCGGATGGCACCAACGGCTGGACGATCTGGAAGTCCGAGCAGCCGCTGCTGGTCGAGCCATGGGAGTGGAAGCTGCTGCGCTTCACGCCGATCGCCAAGGAGCTGTGAGGCTTCTTTGACGGGTTTGACACTCGACGGGGTCGAAGGATCAGTAGCTTTGCGTCCTCGCCGAGCTCAACTTCCTCGAGACTCTTCCGTCATCAGCAAGGCACCAGCGGGCGCTGGCGAGCAGATCCCGCTCGTGCGGGCCACCAGCCCGGGTGCCCCATGATCAATGCAGTCTCATCGCGGTTATCGTGGGTTAGGCCCTATGCCAACGATCGCACAGGCTGCGGAAAAGAGAGCAAGTCCCAGGGACTAAAGCCCGGTTCGTAGCGTGGTTGTAGGTCGAGGCTAGAGCCTCGACCTACCCCAGAAGCAAAGACAAGTGACGATGCGACTCGCCGGGCGGTGCGTCGATGCGATTATCGGACAGCACCTGGCCCCGAGATCAATCCCTCCGCTGCGCACCTCCACCCAAGTTTTGGGATAATAGATGCATGGCAAAGCAGGAATTCCAAACCGAAGTCTCACAACTCCTCCAACTCATCATCCACTCGCTCTATTCACACCCGGAGATCTTCCTCCGCGAGCTGATCTCGAACTCGTCCGACGCGCTCGACAAGCTGCGCCACCTGACTCTTACCGACGAGGCGTTCAAGTCGCTCGCCTTCAATCCGCGCATCGACCTGACGCTTGATGAGGCGGCCAATACGCTGACGATTGCCGACTCCGGCATCGGCATGAACGAGGCCGACCTGATCGCGAACCTGGGCACGATCGCGCGGTCCGGCACGAAGAACTTCCTCTCGCAGCTCTCGGGCGACGCGCGCAAGGATTCGAACCTGATCGGACAGTTCGGCGTCGGGTTCTACTCGGCGTTCATGGTTGCGGACAAGATCGAAGTCGTCTCGCGCAAGGCCGGCGAGCAGCAGGCGTACCGCTGGATCTCGGACGGTAAGACCGGCTTCGATATCACGCCCGCCGAGCGCGAGGAGGCCGGCACGACCGTGCTGCTGCACCTGAACGACGAGGGCAAGCAGTACGCCAACGGCTGGCGCCTGCAGGAAGTGGTTAAGAAGTATTCGAACCACATCGCCTTCCCCATCTTCCTGACGTACGAGAAGTCCGAGTGGGATGCGGAGGCCAAGCAGTCGAACAAGGTCCTCACCACCGAGCAGGTCAACGCCGCCTCCGCGCTCTGGCGCCGGTCGAAGTCGGAGCTTACGGACGACGACTACAAGGAACTCTACAAGTCGATCTCCGGCGACTCAACCGATCCGCTCTACTGGTTTCACACCAAGGCGGAGGGGTCGCTCGAGTACACGACGCTCTTCTTCATTCCCGCGCACGCACCGCTCGACCTGTACCAGGCGGAGTACAAGACGGGCGTCAAGCTCTACGTCAAACGCGTCTTCATCCTGGACGACGCGAAGGAGTTGCTGCCGGCGTACCTACGCTTCGTGCGCGGCATTATCGATAGCGAAGACCTGCCGCTGAACGTGAGCCGCGAGCTGCTGCAGCAGAACAAGGTGCTGACCAGCATTCGCACAGCGAGCGTCAAGAAGATCCTGTCAGAGCTGAAGCTGGCCGCGACCAACGACCCCGCAAAGTACCTCACCTTCATCACCGAGTACAACCGGCCGATGAAGGAAGGGCTCTACGGCGACTACGCCAACCGCGAGACGCTGCTCGACCTCGTCCGCTTCAAGTCGACGAAGGTGGAAGGCCTGACCAGCTTGGCGGACGTGAAGGGCCGCATGGCGGAGGGCCAGAAGGCGCTCTACTATATCACGGGCGGTGCAGAGTCGCTGCTGCGGACGTCGCCGCTGCTCGAGATCTACAAAAAAAAGGGGATCGAGGTGCTGATCCTTGACGACGAGATCGACGAGATCGTCTTTGGCGGGGTGGATAAGTACGGCGAGCTGGATCTTAAATCGGTCAACAAGGGCTCGACCAGCGACGACCTGAAGGGCGAGGAAGAGACGCCGGAGGAAGCCGAGGCGCTCAAGCCGCTGCTTGAGAAGCTGAAGGCGATCTTGGGCGACCGCGTGAAAGACGTGCGCGCGTCGGTGCGGCTGGCGGACAGCCCGTCGGTCATCGTGTCGGACGAGGACGAGCCATCCATGCAGATGCAGCAGATGCTGCGCGCGATGGGCCAGAAAGACTTCCCCGCGCCCAAACCCACGCTCGAGATCAACCCCGATCACGAGATCGTGAAAAAGCTGATCGCGCGGCCGGAGGATGCGGTCGCCACCGATGCGGCGTGGCTGCTGCTCGACCAGGCGCTGCTAATGGAAGGGGTACCGCTGAAGGATCCGGCCGCCTTTGTGCAGCGGCTGAACCGGATGCTGGCGCTGTCCATTTGACGGTGTGCCCCATGATCACCGCGGTTCTTTCGCGGTGATCATGAGGCACGCCTGCTTACTTTGTCCCTACTAGGGTGGCTGGGGTTGCGTTCGCTTTCGGTACGAAGTAGTTCTTGTCGTACAGCGAGCGGTAGAAGGTTCCAGTCAGCTCCGCGGCCTTGGGCCCGAAGGTGGGGCGGCCGCCTTCGAGGAAGATCACCGTCACAATGCGCCCGTTCGGCGTGTCCGCGTAGCTGCCGAACCAGCCAAAGCGCGTGCCGTTGTTCGAGCAGGTGCCCGTCTTGCCCATCACCGGAAACTCCGTAAAGCTCGCCCTGAGCCGGCGCGCTGTGCCGAAGGCAGTCGCCCCGTACATACCGTCGACCATCTCCGGCACCAGCGGCCCGATGTCCAGCGTGCGCTTTACCTTCGGCTGGTAGGCGGCGACCTCGTCGGTCGTCTGCGGGTGCTGCAGGTAGTAAAGCGTGCCGCCGTTGGCGATGGCAGAAACGATCGCACCGAGCTGCAGCGGGGTCATGCTCACGCTTTCGCCGAAAGAACACATCCGCCCGACGCCGCCCATGGCCGCGGGCAGTTCCTGGTCGGGGTAGACGCCGAGCTGCTCGCCCGCGATGTTGTAACCGGCCAGCTCGCCCAGGCCAAGCTGGTTCGCATAGTGCTTCACACGCTCAAAACCCAGCGCGCGGCCAAGCGTTTCAAAGTAGAGATTGTTCGAGTGCGCAAGCGCCTGCGTCAGGTTGACGCGGTAGTTGCCCGCGAGCGCAACCGGCGTGTCGCGCTTGACGAGGCCTTCCTGCAACGCGGCCAACGCGACGGTCAGCTTGATCGTCGAGCAGGGCTCCGCGCCCGAGCTCAGCGCAAGCTTCTGGTTCACCAATGCCAGGATGCGGCCCGTCGCCGGGTCGATCGCCATCGCGGTACCGTTCATGTTGCCGAGCGCCTCGATCGCCGCCGCGCGCACGATGGGATCTTCACCCGCGACCACATCGCCGAGACCCTGGTTGTCCGCAAAGGAGCTGGCATAGAAGCGCTCGGCTACAACGTGCGGACGCGCGGAAGCTTCAGAGACGCGCACCAGCCGGCCATGCCGTCCGCGGACCAGGTGCGTCGCAGCGACCGCATGCGCACTGTCGTGCCGTTCCATGCGCGAGCTATGCACGCCGCGGTGGCTTGGCGAAGCTCCATGCTGCACGTGCGCGCTGGTGTGCGCGACCCTGGCGCGCGTGGCGTGGTGCGGCTTCGCGAGCGCCGGCAATGCGCCTAGCAGGACCACGCTCATCGTGCTCAGAAAGAAGGACGTGAGGTGTGCGGCGAGACGAAACATGGCAAGGCTCCCAAGGTTTGTTGCTGTAATCACGATGCACCGATGCAAGTAAACGGCCAAAGCCACAGCATTCAGTTTACCGTTTCCCAAGGATTGGACGCAGGTCCTAGTGACTGCGACGCAGAAAGGCCGGGATGTCGAGCTCATCGGACTCGGACGGCTCGGAGGCGGCGACGCCGGAGAAAGCGGGCACGCGCACACTGGGCTCGGCGACAGTGTATTCGGCGGGCTCGCTGGGCCCGCGCGGCGACTCCTGGAACTGCACCCGCAGCGGACGCGGCGCGTCGGGTGAATCGAACCCGCGCGCGGACGGCATGCGGTTGTCGGGAACCTCCGCTCGGGCCTCCGGCTCACGGCGCGCGTCTTCCTTCCAGGCGGAGCTGCGGAAAAAATCGTCGTCGAACACCGAGCGCGGGACCGGGACCAGCTCCTGCCGGTGCGGCTCCGGGAAGGAGATCGGCGGCGGTGTGGCCTCGTTCAGCCTGTACTCGACCACTTCCGCATGCGGCTCTGCGTGGCCGGAGCGATCGAAGTGCGGCTCCACAGCGCCGGCTCTGGCCTCTTCCGTCACCGGAGCAACGATCGGCTCGGTCACGATCGGACGGGCGTGGATCTGGGTGGAAACGATGGGCGCCGTCACAATCGGCACCATGCCCGGCGTCGTCTCCGTGTACGGCGCGCGAGGGGTCATCACGCGCGGCGCGATGGGAACGTCGTAGCGGGCGGTGGGCAGCGTGGCCTCGGCCAGCATGCGCTCGCGCCGCGCGCCGGGCTCGCCCTGCTGCTTGAAGCCGGTGGCGATGACGGTGATCTTGACCTCGTCGCCCATGCTCTCGTCGAGCACCGCGCCGAAGATGATGTTGGCGTCCTCGTGCGCGGCGTTCTGGATGATGGTCGAGGCCTCGTTCACCTCGGTAAGTTTCAGAGACGACGAGCCCGTAATGTTGATCAGGATGCCGCGCGCGCCGTCGATCGCACCGGCCTCGAGCAGCGGCGACGCCATGGCCGCGATTGCCGCGTCGACCGCGCGGTTGGAGCCTGAGCGCGACGCCGTGCCCATGACCGCGTAGCCCATGCCGGCCATCGTCGTCTTTACGTCGGCGAAGTCGCGGTTGATGACGCCTGGAATAGTAATGATGTCCGAGATGCCCTGCACGCCCTGGCGCAGCACGTCGTCGGCGATGCGGAAGCTCTCGAAGAAGCCTGCGTCCTTGGCCACCGCGAGCAGCTTTTCGTTCGGGATCACAATGACGGTGTCGACTGAATCGAGCAGCTCCTGCATGCCGCGCTCGGCCTGCATCATGCGGCGTTTGCCCTCAAAGCCGAACGGCCGAGTAACCACCGCGACGGTGAGCGCGCCCATCTCGCTTGCGAGCGACGCAATGACCGGCGCCGCGCCCGTGCCCGTGCCGCCGCCTAGTCCGGCGGTGACGAAGACCATGTCGGCACCTTCAAGCGCTTCGATGATCTTGTCGGAATCCTCCAGCGCCGCGCGCCGGCCGATGTCCGGGTTCGCGCCCGCGCCCAGCCCACTCGTCAGCTTGACGCCGAGCTGCAGCTTGACTGGTGCATTCGAAACCTGCAGCGCCTGCACGTCCGTGTTGGCCGCGATAAACTCCACGCCTTCCACATGCGCGGCGATCATGCGATTGACGGCATTGTTGCCACCGCCGCCGACGCCGATGACCTTGATCCGCGCCCCTCGCGGCATGGCGTCGTGATATTGAATGCGAAGGTCGTTTTCGGGCTGCGGCATATCGGGCTGATCGGGCATGAGGGTAGGGGTCTCCGGGGCGAGGAATGAGGAGTCGTGAACGTCATTCGCGACTCTTCCAATTCTGTCACTAACCAGCGAAAACGTCCGCACACCTTTTCCACGCGCCGTACCTGTCTTGGTTCGCGCGGCTATTTTGCAGGTTTTGCGCGGTCCGCGGCAGCTACTCGCATCTTCCCGGTTGGAACAGACATCCAACCGGCTATGGCTGCAGACCTCCAGGCGAACTGGAAACCCAAAGTAAACCCGTGGCTGATCGCCGCCACGGTCGCGCTCGCCGCCTTTATGGAGGTGCTCGATACCTCGATCGCCAACGTCGCGCTGCCGCACATCGCCGGCGACCTGGGCGCTTCGACAGATCAGGGCACGTGGGTCCTGACCAGCTATCTCGTCTCAAACGCGATCGTGCTGCCGGCCGGTGCGTGGGCGTCGTCGGTCATCGGCCGCCGCAACTTCTTCTTGTCGTGCATCGTGCTGTTCACTGTTTCGAGCTTCCTGTGCGGCATCGCGCCCTCGCTGCCGCTCCTGCTGCTGTCGCGGGTCATCCAGGGCATCGGCGGCGGCGGCCTGCAGCCCATGGCGCAGGCAATCATGGCGGATAGCTTCGACGAAAAGCGCCGCGGCCAGGCCTTCGCGCTGTACGGTCTGGTGGCCGTGCTCGCGCCGTCGATCGGCCCGACGCTGGGCGGCTGGATCACCGACAACTACTCCTGGCGCTGGATCTTCTACATCAACATTCCGGTCGGCATGCTGGCGTTTACGCTCGTGACGCGCTTCGTCGAGGACCCGCCCTGGATCAAGGCCACGCTCGATAACCTGAAAAAACTGGACTACATCGGGCTCAGCCTGCTGACGCTCGCCATGGGCGGCATGCAGATCATGCTTGACAAGGGCGAGGAGGACGCCTGGTTCTCCTCGAACTTCATCCGCTTCTTCGCTTTCTGCTTCGTCTTTGGCATCACCGGCCTCATCTGGTGGGAGTGGCGCTCGAAGGCCCCCATCATGAACATCAAGCTTTTCAAATACAAGAACTTCGCCATCTGCTGCCTACTGATGGCGCTGGTCGGCGGCGTGCTGAACGCGAGCACCGTGCTGCAGCCGCAGTTCATGCAGTCGCTGCTCGGCTACACTGCCACCATCGCGGGCGAGGCGCTCACCGGCGGCGGCATCGCGCTGGTCATCGTCATGCCGCTGGCCGGCATCGCGACCGGCCGCTTTCCCGCGCGCAACCTGGCCGCGATCGGCTTTGCCTTCTTCGCGGCCGCGTTTTACTGGAACTCCGTGACGCTGAACCTCGGGCTCAGCTTCGGCTACAACGCCTTCCTGCGCGTCATCCTGATGATTCCGATTCCCTTCTGCTTCATCTCAATCACCAACGCGGCCTACGTCGGCCTGCCGCGCGAGGCCTCGAACCAGGTCTCGGGCATCATCAACTTCGTGCGCAACGTGGGCGGCAGCATCTTTATCGCGATCACGGGCGCAATCGTTACCAACCGCTCACTCTTCCACCAGGATCGTCTGCAAAACTCCATGCAGCCCGGCAACCCGAACTACGTCGAGCAGCTACAGGGTCTCACATCCTACTTCGCGCAGGGGATGGGAGGCGGCACGGGACCGGCGTCGGGCGCGGCCGAGATGGCGCGCGCGTCGCTCTACAACCAG
This sequence comes from uncultured Acidobacteriaceae bacterium, assembly GCA_964249685.1. GTDB lineage: Bacteria > Acidobacteriota > Terriglobia > Terriglobales > Acidobacteriaceae > Edaphobacter. The sequence continues at coordinate 9,743 of CAXUDC010000037.1, read as the reverse complement.
CTGCAGCAGCAGGCAGAGGCGCAGGCCTACCAGGACATCTTCCGGCTGCTGACGTGGATGGCGGTCGCGATGGTGGGCGTGGCGTTCCTGCTCAGCAAGAACCGCCCGGGACAGGGTGCGCCGGCTGGAGAGGCGGTCCACTAGAGAACCTTTGATCAAGTACTGTCTTGCCGAAGGGCACGGCTTGAGCCGTGCCGCAAAGTTTACAAAATGTAGGCGGCTTTAGCCGCTGAGGGCAAGGCTCGGGACTTAATCAGCCCCTCCCTGGACCGGTTTACCTCCATAGGTAGCTGTTCTTTCTTTCGCCGTCATCCTGAGCGAAGGTCTAGCCGCAGGCCACGCGAAGAACCCCCTCATTGTCGCTGCAGCTCCCGCTTCAGCTTTGCGGCAACAGCGTGTAGTCGAACGTATACGAGTGTTTGCCGCCCGCCATCTGGATATCCAGCTTTCCCGCAATGCCCTTCAAGGCTTCAGTGCCGGAGTCAGGCACCACCGTGATGCTCAGCGTGGGAACACCACGGTTCATCGTGGCCGTATGCTGCAGAACGAAGGTTCCTGTCGCGCCTTCGACTTTGCCGGTCACCTTCTCGAGCGCAACATAGCCGGCCGAGCCCGACGGATTGCCGTAAGACAGCATCTCGCCCTTGCTGAAACCCTCGATATCGCCGTGAAAGGTCTTGTCAATCGACATACGAGCAAGGCCCGTGCCAGCTGTGACGGAGGATAATGGCTCAGACTGGAGTGTAACCTCAAACGTTCCCGCTGCGTGGTGCATGGTAGTTCCCTTTCCGGAGACCTGGCCCGCGGGCAGCAGCAGGGCAAACAGCAGACATACTTTCAGGAGCATGGCCGCAGTATAACTCAAGACTAGTTCCCGCGTGGATCGTTCTGCGCGCGGCCGAGCTTGAGCGCGGCCATGTACCAGTCGAGCTCGTCGAAGAACTTGCCGGCCTTTTCGGCGAGGTCCTGCGTGAGCGCGACGCCCTGCTCGCTGAGCGCCGAACCCACGCCAGGGATGGGCTGGAGCGAGGGGATGGACGACATGCCGAGCTCGGCGAGAAGCATGCGCAGGCCCATCGCCCCGCGGACGCCGCCAAAGGGCGAGATCGAGTAGCAAATAATGGCGGACGGGCGGTAGAGATACTCGGGGAGGAAGTAGTCCAGCAGGTTGACGAGCGCGGGAGGCGGCGCGTGGTTGTACTCGGCCGAGCAGATGGCGAACCCGTCGGCGCGCTCGTAGAGCTCGGCCAGCGGGCGCAGCTTCTCGCGCAAGCCGGCGTGCTCGGGGCCGGTCGTTTCCTTGAGCTCTTTCCAGACCTTGTCGAGCATTGGCAGATCGAGCGTGGCCGCATCGACAAGGACGGCCTCGTGGCCGCGCTTCTCGAGCTCGGAGACGACCCACTTGGCGACCCGATCGCCCATGCGCTCTGAGCGCGAAGAACCCTGCAACACTGCAACGACCATCGTTAGACCCTCAGGACGGTTGGATGCGGCTGGGTTCAAAGTAGTCAGCGACGTCGGGGGGACTTTGCCGGAGCCGCTTTCTTTGCAGCCTTCGCGGGTGCCTTCTTTGCCGGAATCTCCTTGGCCGGTGCCTTCTTCGCAGGCGCTTTGGCGGGGGGAGCAGCTTTGACCGGGACGTTCTTTACCGGGGCCTGCTTGACCACAGCCTTTTTAGTCGGAGGCTGAGGCACGGCTTTGATCGCAGCCTTCTTCGCGGGCGGAGGCGGAGGAGCGGGTGCAGCCGGTTTGGCGGTCTTGACGGGCACCGGCTTGGGAGCTTTGGCCGGCGCGGACTTCTTTACAGCGGCTTTAGTGGGAGCCGGAGCCTCTTCGACCTCGCGGTCCGCATCTTCGGAGTCGGTCTCTGCGGAGTCGTCGCTGTCGGAGTCCGCATCCAGCTCGGCGTCGACAGCCTTGACCTCCTCATCGAGATCGAGGTCATCGGGCAGGTCGGGGATCTCGGCATCAGAGGCCTCCGCGTCGGGGTCTTCGTCAGTGGACTTCGACTTGCGGGACCGCGATTTGGCGGGCTTGGCGTCCTTTTTGGCGGCGCGCGTGCGGCGCAGGCTCACCGGTGGGGGCGGCGCGGGCGGCGAATACGGCTCAAGGAAGGCCTTCATCTCCTCCGGCGTCGCCAGGTTGCCGTCCATCAGCTCAAAGAAGAGCTTTTCGAGCAGGTCATTGTAGCCGGGCAGCTCCGGCATGATGCGCATCTCCTGCATCAGCGCGTAGGGCATCTTGTTGCGGGCCTGCGGCCACTCGGCGGCAAAGCTCTTGAACTTGGCCTGAACGGCGGGGCTTTTGGACGAGAACGCGACCTGCAGAACGGCCTCCGGCTTGGCGGAGGTGAGCAGACGCCAGGCCTGCGAGGGCAGCGCGGCGGATTTGCCGCCGAGCTGCGTGGCGAGGTCCCTGGACTCGACCTCGAGCGCCTCGACCTCGGCGACGAAGCCGGGGCGCGGGAAGCTCTGCTTGAGGGTGGCGATCTCCTTCGGCGAGAGCTTCGCGGTCAATAGTGGGAAGTTCGCCGAGGCGGGGTCAGGATGGATGCCCTGGATCTGGAGCTGCGTCTGGGCCTCGCGCAGACGCTCGAGCTCCGCGACATTCACCTTCGCGGAGGTCCAGAACGGCGCCAGCACCTTCATCCAGCCCTCGGTTTCCAGGCGCTTGAGCACGCGCAGCGGATCTTCCTCATGGAAGATCTCCTCGGTCTCGTAGCCACGTTGATAGTCGTTCAGGGCGGAGATGTAGCCTTCGTGGATGCCGGTCTCGTAGCGGGTCTGGGTCTTTTCCTCGAGCGTCCAACCGAGGCGTGCGGAGAGGCGCGCGGCGCGGATCATGCGCACCGGGTCCTCAATGAAGCCGTAGTTGCTGACCAGGCGGAGTTCGCGATTCTCGATGTCGGCGACGCCGTTGAGCGGGTCCATCAGCAGGCCGTGAGAGCCGTCGTTGAGCGAGAGCGCCATGGCATTGGCGGTAAAGTCGCGGCGGCGCAGGTCTTCGAGAATGGTCGCCGGTTTGACGACAGGCTTGCCCGGTTTGGGATAGGTGACCGAAAGCGTGCTGCCGAGTTCGACGCGGACCTGGCCCGGAAAACGGAGGAAGAGCGACTGCCCGAGCTCGTACTCGCCGTCGATGGCGACGCCGGCTTTCTCCAATTCTTTCTTCAACTTAAGGGCATTTCCCAGAACCACAACATCCAGGTCTCGGACGGGCGAGCCACTGGTCAGGTCGCGGACGGCGCCGCCAACCAGGAATAAGGTGAGCGAGCGCGCGCGGGCGACCTCCCGTACCGTCGCCAGGGCGGCACGCTGGGCGGGAGAGAGTCGATTTTCAAGCAGATAAATATAGTCGGCCATACCGTTTAGGTCGCACTCCGCTGTCGGGCTTCGCCTCGACGATAAGTCTTTCAACGTCAACAACTTGGAAGCAAACGCCGACATCGCGCCAACCGTTAATCTAACACACTCCGGCACGGAGGGGGCATCTATTTTGCACCTTTTTGGTGGCGCTGCGGTTCGTCGAGCCCTGGGTGTGCGACAATCCGCGAGACGAAACGCGCGCACACCATGGCTGGATCCCGCAAAAAAGTGATCGTTCGTATGCTCGATGGAGCCTGGCGGGCGGGCTATCTGCCCGCGTCGGGGCTGCTGGACGAGGGTGGATCGCTAGCGCTGCTGGACCTGGACGCCAGGCTGGTGGCGATTGGGCGGGCGGAGGTTCGGTACGTTGCGTACGTGAGGGACTTCAACCTGGCGGACAGGGTGGACCCGGAGCGCCTGATACGGCGGGTTTTTCTGGCCAGGCCGCGGCAGGAAGGCGTCTGGCTGCGGTTGACGCTGGCCGGAGGAGAGATACTGGAGGGGCTGGCGCCGCTCGACGTGGGGCTGGCGGATGCGCTGATCGAGGATGGTGGGATCTACCTGACGCCGCCCGATGTGCGGTCGAACACGCAGCGGTTGTTTGTACCGCGGGAGGCGTTTACGGCGATGCAGGTGGTGGCGGTGGTTACTTCGCCGTCGAAAGCGAAGACGCAGGTTGGCGACCAGGGACAAAAGACGCTATTCCCTTGAGGGTTCTGTTGCGCATGACGGGGTAGAATTTGCGCATGACGCTTTCGGAGCTTGCGGCCAGGCTGGGTGGAGAGTTGGTGGGCGATCCTGCGGTGGAGATCTCCGGCATCGCGGGGATCGAAGATGCAGGGCCCGGGCTGATCACCTTTGTTTCCAACAAGAAGTATGTGCCGCTGGTCAAGACGACGCGCGCCTCAGCGATCTTGGTAGAGCCGAAGTTTCCGGACATCGCGACCCCGACGATCCGGCTGGAAAACCCCTACTACGCCTACGCGCGCACGATTGCGCTGTTCTACGAGCCGCCGGTGTATGCGCCCGGGATTCATCCTACGGCGGTAATCGATCCGACGGCCGTGCTTGGGCCGGGTGCGCATGTGGGGGCGTATGTGGTGGTGGGGCGGGATGTCGTGATCGGCGAGGATGCAGTGCTGCATCCGCACGTGGTGGTCTATGCGGGAGCCCGCATTGGGCGCGGATTTTATGCGCATGCGCATGCAATTGTTCGGGAGCATTGTCGGCTAGGCGACAATGTCCTTGTGCAAAACGGCGCGGTTGTGGGAGCGGATGGGTTTGGGTTCGCACGAGTGGCTTCGGGCTGGTCGAAGATTGTGCAGTCGGGCCCGGCGGTGATCGAGGACGATGTCGAGATCCAGGCGAATGCGTGCGTAGACCGGGCGTCGATCGGCGAGACGCGCGTGCAGCGCGGGGCGAAGATCGACAACCTGGTGCAGGTCGGGCATGGGTCGAACGTGGGGCAGGATACGCTACTGTGCGCGCAGGTGGGGCTGGCGGGCTCGACGACGGTGGGCAAGAATGTGATCCTGGCGGGCCAGGTGGGGGTAGCGGGACATTGCACGATCGGCGATGGAGCGGTAGCGACGGCGCAATCGGGGATCCCGAACGACGTGGCACCGGGCAAGGTGGTGAGCGGGTACCCAGCGATCGAGAACCGGCAGTGGCTGCGGTCGGTGGCGCTGTTTAACCGGCTGCCGGAGTTGTTGCGGAATCTACGGCGGGGACTTTAGGGGCGCTGGTATGCTTGGGAGATGCGGTTTGCTTGTCTGATCATGGCCGGAGTGGGGGTTGGGCTGGTGGGGTGCCACTCGGCGTTTGTGGAGGCTACGGTAGTAAATCATACGGACAAGGCGCTTCCGCTCGTGGAGGTCGATTATCCCTCGGCCAGCTTCGGGACGCAGGATCTGGCGCCAGGCGCGGAGTACCACTATCGGTTCAAGGTCCTCGGGACAGGGGTGACGAAGGTGCTTTGGACTGACGCGGGCCATGTGGATCACACCGCGAATGGGCCTGAGCTGCGGGAAGACGATGAGGGGAAGCTTACGGTTACGTTTGGAGCAGCGGGGCCGGTCTGGTCGCAGGCGCTACGTAGCCATGGGGTGGCTCGTTAGCAAACTCTGTCTAAATACTTGGGTGGAAGCGTCGGACTCTAGTCCCACGAGTAAGTAGATGCAAGGAGTGGGCTTTAGCACTTGCGCTGTCTACTTCGGGTCTATCCGCAGCAATAATGCGGGGGTCCTTCGCTTCGCTCAGGATAACGGGGAAAACGAACACAGCGGAAATACCGCCTGTCGCCCGGGTGTGGCGTGATCGTGGCGCACCCGGGTTGGTTTGGTGGTGTAGCGCAAGTGGGTTGGGTGGACTGCGATAAACTATCCCTCATGGCCCGCGGGTTTTTTATCACGTTTGAAGGGCTGGATGGCTCCGGCAAGACGACCCAGTTGCGACGGCTGGCGACGTGGCTGGAGGAGCTTGGCCGGACGGTCGTCTGCCTGCGGCAACCGGGGGGGACGGCGCTGGGAGACCGCATTCGGGCGATTCTGCTCGACTCGCAGTCGGAGGCGGCGCTGGGTCCGATTGCGCCGACGGCGGAGATGGCGTTGATGTTTGCGGATCGCGCGCAGTCGATGGCGGAGGTGATCGAACCGGCGCTGGCGGCAGGCGCAGTTGTCCTGTGCGACCGGTACACGGACTCTTCGGAGGCATACCAGGGAGCAGGCCGGCAGCTTGGCAGCGAACGCATTCTGGCAATGCATGCGGCAGTAGTGGACAACGTGCAGCCGGATCTGACGATTCTGCTGCTGCCCGACCTGGCGACCTCGCTCTACCGCGCCCGGCGGCGGAACACCCGGCACGCGCAGCAGAGCGGGACTGACGAGAACCGTTTCGAGCGCGAGGGCGATGCCTTCTATGAGCGCATTCATGCCGCGTTTGAGGTCATCGCGGCGCGCGAGCCCGGGCGGGTGGCGGCGATCCGGCAGGATGCTTCGATCCACATCATCCAGGAGCAAATTCGGGAGATCGTGGCGGCGCGGCTGGCCATGGGAGCGGCGCGATGAGGGCGAATCATGAGGTCAGGGGTCCGTGGCGGATGCCGCCCGGGCTGAAGCGCTCGCTCCCCTTCTACGTCTTCAAGCCGTGGGTAAAGCTGGGGAATCCGATCCTGCTGTTTGAATACCTGATGCGGACCTTTGGGAAGATCGCCCACTATCAATTTATGGGAACGCCGATCGTGTTCGTCAACGAGCCGGAGTACATTCGCGAGATCCTGGTGACGCAGGGCGCGAGCTTCGTCAAGGAACGCACGGTAAAACGGATGAAGGTGCTGCTGGGCGAGGGCCTGATCACGTCCGAGGAGCCGTTCCACTTGCGGCAGCGGCGGATTGCGGCACCGGCGTTCCATCGCCAGCGCATTGCGGCGTATGCGGATGAGATCGTCCGGGCGGCAGCAGGGGCGCGGGAGAAGGTGGTGCCGGGCGTGCCCTTCGACATTGCGGGCGCGTCGATGGCGCTGTCGCTCGAGATCGTGGCGCGCACGCTGTTCGACACGGAGGTGGACGACGATATCCGGCGGATCAACGATGAAGTGAACACGATCATGGACCTGTACAACTTCATCATCGCCTTCCCGAAGATCGAGTCGTTCATGCACCTGCCGATTCCAGGCATCGTGAAGTTTCGCAAGAGCAAGGCGCGGCTGGATGCGGTCGTGGACCGGCTTGTGCGGGAGCATCGCGAGGCGGCCGCGCGCGGCGAACCGGACCCGGGAGACCTGCTTTCGATGCTGCTAAGCTCGCAGGACGAGATGCTGGATGCCGAAGGTAAACCCACTGGAGAGACCACTGGGATGAGCGACGTTCAAGTAAGGAACGAGGTACTGACGATCTTCCTGGCCGGCTATGAGACAGTCGCGAATGGTCTGACCTGGACCTGGTATTTGCTATCTCAGAACCCCGAGGTCGAAGCCAGGTTGCATGCGGAGCTAGACGCGGTGCTGGGAACCGGCGACGCCCGGCGGCTGCCCGGGCTGGCCGATTATGCGTCGCTCAAATATACGGAGATGGTCTTCGCGGAGTCGATGCGGCTCTATCCGCCAGCGTGGGCGATGGGCCGGATGAACACGGTTCCCGTCGAACTGGGGCCATACCGGATTCCACCGGGCGCGCACTTTTTCTTCAGCCAGTACATCATGGGGCGGACGGAGGAGTACTTTCCCGACCCGCTCAAGTTCGATCCGGAGCGGTTTACCCCCGAGGCGAAGGCGGGCCGGCCGAAGTTTGCCTACTTCCCGTTTGGCGGCGGGTCGCGGCAGTGTATCGGCGAGTCGTTCGCGTGGATGGAAGGCGTGTTTTCGATCGCGACGCTGGCGCAGAACTGGCGCTTTCGCTACGCGGACGCGCACCCGCCGGAGCTGCAGGCGAAGATCACACTGCGGCCCAAAGGCGAGCTGCGGGTAATCGCGGAGGCGCGTTGATTCCCCACTGGCACTCGTTCTGGCACGCGTTCTACGGCGAGGTGGTGGGTAGCCCGCTGCAGGCGATCGGAACGGTGCTGGGTGTTGCAAATACGGTGCTGCTGATCCGGCGCAGCCTCTGGAACTGGCCGGTGGGGATTGTATCGGTTGGGCTGCTGGGATACGTGTTCTTCCATACGCAGCTGTTTTCGGACACGCTGCTGCAGGTTTACTTTATGGTCATGCAGGGGATTGGCTGGGCGGCCTGGCTGCGGCACCAGAAACCGGACGGCGAGCTGATCGTCGAGCGCATGACGGCCCGGGAGGTTGCGCTCTGGCTCGGGATCACGCTTGCCGGCGCGGGGATGCTGGGGTACACGACCGGACATCTCTGGCATGCCTCGTTTCCGTTTTGGGATGCGACTGTGGCGGCGGCGAGCGTGGTGGGGCAGCTGCTGCTGACTTGGCGGAAGATGGAAAACTGGATTTGGTGGATCGGGTCGAACCTGGTCTCGATTGTGGTCTATGACCTGAAGGGGCTGCATCTGCTGGCAGGGCTTTATCTGTTCTATCTGGTGATGGCTGGGTTTGGGTTCTGGGAGTGGCGGGGGCGGCTGCGCGCGCAGGCTTTGTAACGGCGGTTGGTTATGGCCTAGCTTGGGTTCTGGCGATGGAGAGAGACTCCACCTACGATCACAGCGATAGGCGGCGGGGATTATGGGGCACCCGTTTGGTTTGCGGGAGCCGGTATCATGGAGGCAGGAGAGCTCTTGACCCTACCGGCGACGTTTCATGACTTTTATGGCAATACGCATGCGGTCGAAGGGCTGCGGACAGCGATTGCCGCGGGGCGGCTGCCGCACTCGCTGATCCTGGCCGGGCCGCAGGGCGCGGGAAAGTACACGCTGGCGCTGATGCTGGCGATGGCGGTCGAGTGCGAACGCCAGCCACGGGAGCTCTGGTCGACCGGGCAGGCGCTGGCGAGCTTTTGCGGCGTGTGCCGCAACTGCACGCGGATTGCGAGCGCGGCAGACCTGCAGACGCTCGTGGACGCCGCGGTCGAGACGCGCGAGGGCCTGCGCGAGACCGATAAGAAGGAGACGCGGGTGCTGATCCAGCAGCATCCGGACGTGCTGATCGTGCCACCGGACCCGCCGCAGCTGCTGGTCAAGCTGGGGCAGGTGCGAACGCTGATCCAGAGCGCGCAGTACCTGCCGGCGGAAGGGCCGCGCAAGATCTTCATCATCACCGCGGCGAACTTTATGAAGGAGGCGGCGAACTCGCTGCTGAAGATTCTGGAAGAACCGCCGGACTATGTGCACATCATCCTCTGCGCGGAGAACCCGGGGGAGCTGCTGCCGACGATCCGCTCGCGCTGCGCGGTGGTGCGGCTGGGCGGGCTGCCGGTGGAGGAGCTCGAGATGCTGCTGGCCGACCGGCGCTCCGAGTGGGAGCCGCGGCACCGGGGGCTGGTGGCCCGGCTGGCGCAGGGCGCGGCGGGCAAGGCGCTGGGGTTCGAGCTCGAAACGTACGTGGCGGCGCGGGCGGATGCGCTGCTGCTGCTGCGCTCGGCGGTAGCGGAGATGGACCACACGGCGCTGTTCAAGATGACCGAAACCTACCGGGCGGGAGCGGAAGGGCAGGCAAAGACGTCCGCGCTGCTGCGCACCTTGGGGCTGCTGCTCGAAGACCTGCTGCTGCTGCAGGCGGGAACGCCGGAGCTGGTGCGCAACGTGGATCTGCGGGGAGAGCTGGAGAAGTTTGTGGCACAGGTTTCGTTTCAGTGGATCGAGGCGGCGAGTCGTGGGCTGGACCAAGTGACGAGCGGGATGCGGCGGAATCTACTGAGAAATCTGTCACTTGACGCGTTTGCGGGGCAGCTGACGGAGAAGGGTTGATTTTTCAGCATTAGCGTTTAG